>NZ_JBEZIQ010000023.1:0-143806 GCF_040651155.1 Kitasatospora sp. NPDC048545 | reverse complement strand
GGGTCAGCGTCCTGTGGGCACTCTTGCGCGACAACCGGGTCTTCACCCCCGATCCGGTCGCGCAGACGGCTTGACTCAGTCATTGAGACTCCTGGTGCGCATTCGGCTCTGGAACTCGACCACCCGAGTCTAAGCAAGCGCTTAGTCATGCGCCAGAGGTTGTCCTGATTCGACAGGGTGAGCACCGGTGAAGTGCGCTGATGCCGCAGCGAAGCACCGGTACTCTTCCTGCGGAGCGGCCCCCGAGCGCGTGGACCGGCGCCGGACAGGAGAGCCCCAGTGAGCACCGCGCATATCGGCCCGGGCGACTACAGCCGTGTGCCGAACCCGGAGCAGGCCCTCAAGTACGCGATTCAGCACATCGCGGGTGAGCGCGTGGAAATCATCGAGGGAGTCATCACCCCCGTGTCGCCGTCCTGGGAACGCGAGACCGCCATCGATCTGATCCGGCTGCAGATCGGGCCACGGCAGCGCGAACTCGGCCTGCGCGCAGGCTCCGGCAACCTTGATCTGCCGGGCACGGAGAACTACTTCAGCCCTGATCTCGCACTTGTGCCGGTCGAACTGGCGACGAACAATCCGGGTGCGCTGCTGCCCGATCAGACGGTCCTCGTCGTCGAGGTCACCTCGCCCTCGGACGGCGACACCGACCGCACGGTGAAGCGCCGCCGGTACGCACAGTTCGGTGCGCCGCTGTACCTGCTGGTCGACCGGCAGGAGCGGGCCTGCACGCTGTTCTCGCAGCCGGGATCGCTCGGCTACACCCGGGTCGAGGGACCGCACCCGTTCGGGGTCCCGGTGCGGCTCCCCGAGCCGTTCGGACTGGAACCGGACACTGCGGAGTTCTGACGCCCGGCGGGCTCAGTCGCCGCGGACGAGATGACCGTAGCCGCCCGCGTGCCAGACGACGCGGCGGAACTCCCGCAGGGACAGGGCGCCGGCGGGCAGGCCGCGGCCGGGCGGGAAGTGGACGGTGCCGCAGCGGTCGCAGTACCAGGCCGTGGCCCAGAGGTGCTCGGCGCGTGGGCGGCCGGCGAGTTCGCGTGTGGCGGAGGCATTGAGCACGCCGCCGGTGACGAAGAAGACCGCGGCGACGAACAGGGCGATGACGGGGATCGCGGCGGGGACCTCGAAGGCCTGGTGGCCCTGGTCCTGCAGGGTCGCGAACCCCGGTTCGTCGTCGTCGAAGGTCCGGGCGAGGTTTCCGGCGATGAAGGCGAACACGGCGATCGCGGTGGTGACGGCCCCCAGGACCAGCATCGTGAGGCCGGGCGGCCGGTCCCGGATCGGTGCGGGGGCCAGCGCGCGGGAGAGGTCCGAGACGACCTCCCGGGTCCGGTGGCCGACGTCGCCCTGCGGGTGCCGGGAGGTCACCCTGCTCCGCCCGGCGTGGTACACCGCCGGGACGCCGCGGATCCGGTCGGTGAGGCCGCAGCGCGGGCAGGGGTGCAGGGCGGGTGGCGGTGCGGGTGGCGGTGCGGGTGCCGAGCCGTAGGGCCCCATCGTGGTCTCCCCGTGTCGGCGTCCGGCCGGGGCGGCCGTGCGTCCGTACCGGCTGAGGACGCTGCGCCGTCCGCCGTGGTTGCGGTGAACTCCCTCCGAATGCCCGGTTGTTGGCGTCCTCAAGCGACCGGCGGGTCCGGCCGGTCCAGCCGGTCCCGGAGTGGTCCGGAGCGGTCCGCAGCCGGCGACGGGGGCGCCGGTGCGGGAGGCGGTCCGAGGTGGCCCGCGAGGCGGTCAGCCCCCGTCGGGCGCCGGGGCGGGGCGCCAGCCGAGCGCCGGTCCGAGCCGGGTCGCGAGGTCGGTGAGGATCTGCACGTAGTCCCGGTGCTCGAAGGTGAACGGCAGCGCGAACGCGACCTCGTCGACCTCCCGGTACCCGGCGTGGGCGTGCAGCTGCTCGACGAGTTCCTCGGAGGTGCCGACCAGGTCGGGGGCGAACAGCAGCCGGGCCGGACCCTGCGGGGTCAGCGTGCGCGGGGCGCGGGCGAGGGCGTACGCCTCGTAGTGGGCGCGCTGCTCGGGCGTGGCGCT
The DNA here is from genome assembly GCF_040651155.1 of Kitasatospora sp. NPDC048545. Lineage (NCBI taxonomy): Bacteria > Bacillati > Actinomycetota > Actinomycetes > Kitasatosporales > Streptomycetaceae > Kitasatospora > Kitasatospora sp. NPDC048545. The sequence goes on along the minus strand of NZ_JBEZIQ010000023.1, from coordinate 141,772 downwards.
GTCGGTGGGGATGACCACCAGGCCCTGGGAGACCCGGGCGCGCTCGCCGTCCGGGTGGCGCGCGCGGAAGGCGCGGATCTGGGCGGCCTGGATCGCGGCGAAGTCGAACGCGCCCTCGTCGGTCCGGTTGCCCCCGCCGGTCCCGTCCGCCACGCGCGCGTCCGTCCCGGCTCCGTTCGTCCCGGCTCCGTCCGTCTCGGCCTTCACCACGCTGCTGGTGAGCAGGTTGAGTCCCTGCTCGCCGGCCCAGCGGGCGGAGCGGAGGCTGCCGGCGCCGTACCAGAGCCGGGCGGCGAGCCCGGGGGAGTGCGGCTGGACCCGGCGGGAGTAGACCTCGATGCCCTCGGTGCCGGAGACGTCGGAGGCGTCCTCGCCGCGGACCAGGGCGAGCAGCCGTTCGGCGCGGCGGGGGCTGAAGTCCTCGTGCGCGCCGGTGTCCGGGTACAGGGCGTCGCGCACGTGCTCGTAGTGGGTGGGCGGGCCGACGCTGAAGCCGGGGTTGAGCCGGCCGCCGGACAGGACGTCCACGGTGGCGAGGTCCTCGGCGAGCCGCAGCGGGTTCTCCCAGCCGAGCGGGGTGACGGCGGTGCCGAGTTCGATGCGGCTGGTGCGCTGGGTGGCGGCGGCGAGGACGGCGACCGGGGAGGAGATCCCGTACTGGAGGTGGCGGTGGCGCAGCCAGGCGCTGTCGAAGCCGAGCTGCTCGCCGAGGCCGATGAGCTCCAGGGTGGACTCGTGGCCGCGCCGCGGGTCCGTTTCGTCGAAGAGGCCGATGGTCAGGAAGCCGAGCTTGCGCAGTGGGCGGGGGTCCGGCGACATGGTGGGCGGCTCCGCGGGGTGTGAGGAGGCCCCCCGGGGGGAGGGCCGGACCGGTGGTGCCCTCCGAACGTAAGCGTCGACCTCCCGGCCCGACAAGATCGGCACGCGATCCTGACAGCGGACGGCAACGGGAAGCAACGGGAAGTAACGGACGGCCATGGGCCGCAACGGACGGCCACCGCCCGCGACGGAGGGCCATGGGCCGCAACGGAGGGCAACACGGCGACGCGGCGACGCGCGTGCGGGGCCACCGCCCGGACGGTGACCCCGCACACGCGAGTGCCGGTCAGCAGCTGCGCAGCTCCGGGCTCTGGTTGCGGATCTGGTTGTGCAGCGAGGTGAACTCGCGGTACGCCTCGCTGTCCTCGGCGCCGGGCCGGAACGCGCCGACGCGGTGGCAGTTGACGAAGGCGAGCTTCACGCCGAAGTGGTCCTCCAGGCTGCCCCGGATGGCGTTGCTGGCGAGCGCGCGCAGCAGCTGCGCGCGCTGCTCGTCGCTGGGCGTGGTGTTGTCGGTGGTGAACTCGTCGTCACCGGCCGCGAGTTCGGTGCTGAGCCCGGCGACGATCCGGTAGGCGTAGGGGAGCGAGGCGCGGACGGTTTCGAGGAAGTCGGCCTCGTCGACGCGGCCCTCCCGGGCCTGGGCGAGGAGGGTGGGGGAGACGTCGAGCGACATGGGTGTCCTCTTTCGGGGAGTGGGGCGCACGTGCGGAAGGTCCTACGGGTGTGGCAACTGCCGCGCGCGCAGCGTGGACCCGGGCGGGCAGCAGCCGTCCGCCACGGTTATCGAAGATGAAAACCGTTGCGGATAAGACTCTCCCGCCACCCCCGACGCCCTGTCAAGCGCCGCCCCCCGAAGTGCTGACGCCGGCCGCCCGTCGGCAGCGTGCGGACCTTGATGGCGAGGTCGGTGATCGCGGCGGCCAGGGTCGAGCCGGTGGCAAGCGGGCGCGAAGGTGTACACCGTGACCAGCCGGATGGTGGGGAGCGCCGTCCATGGCGCTGTGGTTCAGGCGCGGATCGGCACCATCACCGTTCCTCTGGCTGTGCGGACAAGGGGCGCACCGGGATGGCGAGGGTGAGCGCCAAGGGCTCCTGGAGGTCGCCGGTTGCCTGCCCTGCCGGTCGGTCGTCGATGGTGCCCGCTGTCCGGGGCGCCGGATGATCACCGCCCGCGGACGGGGCGTGACCGAAGGTCCGACCGCACGCGCGGCGACCTCGCCGACGGGGCGGTCGCAGTCGTGATCACGCGCGCTTTCCGGGCCGCCCGCCGTCCTGTGCGCCGCACAAACCGTCGATGACCTGCCCGGTTGCGGCGTTCCGGCATGGCGGCCGGCGCGATTGTCCGGAAATCGCTGCTTGTCCGTAATGAACGGTTGTGTTCCCTATCTCCCGGGACTAGTGTCGGTGGAAGTGAACGAATCCGTCCCCTCCCATCGTTCGCTCCCGAGCCATTGGGGAACCTGCCATGGTCACCTCGCGTGCCCTGGCCACGGCTCCGCCCGCGACCGCACGTCGGGGCCAGCACCCAGGGATAGCTCTCACCGTCATCGCGGCCACCCAGCTCATGGTCGTCCTCGACATCACGATCGTGAACATCGCGCTGCCGCACATCCAGCAGGCGCTGAAGTTCAACACCACCGACCTGTCCTGGGTCATCAACGCCTACACCCTGACCTTCGGCGGGCTGCTGCTGCTCGGCGGCCGAGCGGGCGACATCCTCGGCCGCCGACGGGTGTTCATGGTCGGCGTGCTGGTGTTCAGCACGGCCTCGCTGCTCGCCGGGCTGGCCACCTCCTCAGGCTGGCTGCTGGCCTCCCGGGCCCTGCAGGGCCTCGGCGGCGCCATCGCCTCGCCGACCGCGCTCGCGCTGATCGCCACCAACTTCAAGGAGGGCCCGGAGCGCAACCGGGCCTTCGGCGTGTTCTCCGCCGTCGCGGGCGCCGGCGGCGCGATCGGGCTGCTGCTCGGCGGCATGCTGACGTCCTGGCTCTCCTGGCGCTGGGTGTTCTTCGTCAACGTGCCGATCGGCATCGCGATCGCGCTGCTGGCACCGCTCTACATCAACGAGTCCGAGCGCCACCCCGGCCGCTTCGACCTCACCGGTGCCTTCACCGCCACCGCGGGCATGGTCTCGCTGGTCTACGGCTTCATCCGCGCCTCCGAGCACGGCTGGACGGACCCGGTGACACTGACCTCGTTCAGCCTCGCCGTCGTCCTGCTCGCCGCGTTCCTGCTCAACGAGCGGCGCGTCCCGCAGCCGATCACCCCACTGCACCTGTTCCGCGACCGCAACCGCTCCGGCGCGTACGGGCTGATGCTGTGCGTGGCCGCGGCGATGTTCAGCATCTTCTTCTTCATCACCCTGTTCGTGCAGGAGATCCTCGGGTTCAGCCCGCTGCGGGCCGGCTTCGCCTTCCTGCCGATCAGCGTCGCCATCATCGCCGCCGCCCAGTTCGCCGCCCGCAACCAACTGCGCTGGGGTCCCAAGCCGTTCCTGGTCACCGGCTCGGTCCTGGTGCTGGCCGGAGTCGCCTGGGCCAGCCAGATCGACATCGACACCACCTACGTCGGCGGCATCCTCGGCCCGACCCTGCTGTTCGGCTTCGGCATGGGCTCGATCTTCGTCCCGGTGATGCTCACCGCCGTCTCGCACGTCGCCCCGCACGAGACCGGCGCGGCCACCGGCATGCTCAACACCACCCAGCAGGTGGGCGGTTCCCTGGGCCTGTCGATCCTGATCACGGTCTTCGGCACCGCCAGCCGCAACGAGGCCCAGCAGCAGGTCGGGAAGTTCCTCCAGCAGGCCACCCCACAGGAAGCCCTGCGCTTCAAGGCCACCGGACAACTCCCCCAGCCCTACTCCTCACAGGTCCTGGTGCACGGCATCGCCAGCGCCTTCCAGATGGGCCTGGTCTTCGCCGCCCTGGCCGTCGTCATCGCCGCCCTCGTCATCAAGGTCCGTCGGCCACCCGTTCCCGGCAAACTGTCGGAGCGCCCTACGGAGTGATCTGCGCAGTTCGATGTCGTACGCGCCCGGACAACGCCCGCACCATCGAGGAGTTCCCTGCGATCCGTCTCAGTGCGCGGTCCACATCCGGATCCAAGCAGGCCGCCCGGGTGGCCCGGGGATCCGCGGGAACACCGGCGACTTCGGCTGCGGCGATCTCGCGTACGGCCGAGTGCGTGTCGCCGGGAGTTCGAGCTGCAGTACCCCGAGAGCCGGGAGCCCGCCAGGACCGCACGACCCGCCACGACCGCACCGTTTCGCAGGCCGCACCGCGCTGTCCACCGGCTCCTCCCGCGGGGCTCGGCCTGCTCATTGCCCGTGCATTGGCCCGCCGCGGGGCCCGTGTCATGCTCTGCACGCGCGACGCGGACGCCCTCGGCCGGGCCAGCGGCAGTTGCGGGCCGCCGGAGCCGACGCCGCCACCCTCAGCTGCGACATCACCGGCCCTGGCGCCCCTGCCGGCCGCTCGAAACGGTGCACGAGTGGTTCGGCCTGCTCGACCTCCTCGTCAACAGTGCTGGAATCATCCGGGTCGGCCCGATGCAGGCCCTGTGCGAGAAGGACTTCCGCCAGGCCATGGAGAGCATGTACTTCGCTCCGTTGCGTCTCGCCCTGACCGCGAGGGCGGGAGGCGCACGTCCGGTGGGTGCCGAAGCCCGGGCCGGGCCTGCACACGTGCCTGCACGCCGTCCCGCTACCCTGACCAGCGAGAATCCGCCCACTGTGGGGCCGTGATCTGCCGGACGTCTCCGCTCCATGGGTTGTGTACCTCGGTCCGGCCCGAGGCCGTCCCTTGGCTACGGGGTGGCGCTCGCCGACACGGCGCTGGTCGTCCACGGCACACGTCAGCCGCATGTACGTGCCCCGCGCGGGTAGGTGCCTGGCATGCTGACCCTCGGCATCGAGGAGGAATACCTCCTGCTCGACCCGGCTACCGGCCTCCCGGCGGCCCGCGCTGCCCAGGTACGCCGCGCCGCCGGCCTCCAGCCCGCCCTGGAGCATGGCGAGGTCCAGCGAGAACTTCTCCAGGCGCAGTTGGAGGTCGCCACCCCGGTCTGCCGCGATCTGGAGGAAGCCGGCGGGCACCTGCTGCGCATGCGCCTGGCCCTCGGCGAGGCAGCCCGGCAGGAGGGCTGCCGCCTGGCCGCGTGCGCAGCGGCGCCTTTCAACGATCGCCTGCCCGTCCCGGTGACGGACACCGTCCGCTACCGGACCATGCACACCGACACCCGGCTGCTCACCGACGAGCAGCTGATCACCGGCATGCATGTCCACCTTGGCATTCCCGACCGCGCGGCCGGCGTCACGGTGATGAACGGGTTGCGCCCCTGGCTGCCCCTGCTGATCGCACTTGCGGCGAACTCACCGCTGTGGCAGAACACCGACACCGGGTTCGCGAGCTGGCGCACCCTGGTTTTCGGCCGCTGGCCAGTCAGCGGACCGCCCCCGGTCTTCGACGACGCCGGCGACTACGACCGACTTACCACGCTCCTGGTCGAGAGCGGTCTGATCCGCGACCTCGGGCAGGTCTACTGGCACATCCGTCTGTCCGAGCACTTCCCCACTGTCGAGATCCGCGCCATGGACGTCCAGCTGCGGGCCGACGAAGCGGTGATGCTCGCCGGTCTCGTGCGGGCCCTTGCCACTCGGACCCTTGCCGACGCTGATGCCGAACGGGGGATCCCGCCCATCGAACAGGAGGTCCTGTCGGCCGCCGTGTGGCACAGTGCCCGGTACGGCTGCACGGGCACGGTGTTCGACCCGCTCTCCGGCCGCCTGACCAACCCCGACGACGCCGTAGCGCGGCTGCTCGATCACACCGGTCCGATGACCGATAGCGGTGTGGACCGGCATGTCGTCCCCGTGCTGCACCGACTGCTGCGCGAAGGCAACGGTGCAGCCCGCCAGCTTCGCCGACTGCGTTCGGCAGGCCGTGACGGTCTTGTGGAGATGCTCATCGACCAGACCACCGGCGTCTGACGTCTCCCGCTTCCGCGGTCCCCGGCTGCGGTGGTGCCCCCGGGACCGGGACAGAAGCCAGTTTTCTGGCACTTGAAGATCGCTCCAGGTTTGCTCTTTTTAATTGGAGTCAAAACTCGATTGTCGTCTCTGATTCGGCCGCCGAGATGATTCCTGGTCGACGATCTGTCATGTCACGCTGTGTCGATAATGACGGCCTCAGGCAACTCTGAGTGCGGCGTTGACAGTTGGGCAGCCGAAGGGGTTGCATGGTACCGGGGCTGCAATCCGGAACAACTCGGAGTTTGTCATGCTGCGACTTTACCTGGATGCGCGTCGCCTCGGGTATGTCCTTGCGGCGCTGCTAGTGAGTCTCATTGTCGTACCCATCTCTGCCACGTCTGCAAGTGCATGGCCGAACAGTGCGAGGGTCGAGGTGGTCGGGGTCGCGCAATGTGCCCCTGTCGGGCTTGACTTCCACCCCACACACGTCAAGAGACCGTCGGCGGGCAGACGCGACAGGCGGACGTGAAATCGTCCATTCCATCCGGCTTCTTTGCGCTGAATCAGCCGTTCACGAACATACCGCCACACTCCGTCACTGCGTCGGCAGTCATCACCTGCCAGTCGGGGGACGGCAGTGGCATCACCGGGAGTTCTCAGGAGCGAGCGGTGCACACCATGATTTCACGGCCCCCCGTGGGATCTCTGCAGTTTGTCATCCTCTGACTGGCCGGGTTGTGACGTCGCCCGATTCGACGGTGCATGGCCACTGAACCGTTCGCTCGACTTTCTGCAGTAGGCGGCACATTTGCTCTGGACGCGCTTTCGCGATGCGGCCCCGCCCGATCGGAACTGGTCGGGCGGGGCTCGCGGCCGGTGCGCGATCCGTTCGTCCTGGAGGACTTCCGGGTCGACACCGCCGGCGGTGCGGTCACCTGCCCGACCGGCACAGCCATCACGACAGGGGATCGCCGTCCGGTTCACGCGGCCCGGCGCTCGGCACTCGGCGGCACGATCCGGGGCGGACCATGATGCCGATCATCGCCCAGCGGATCACGGCCTCCGGGCGGGCCGGGCTGGTCTCGTAGTCCCGGGCCCGCCGCCGGTGGACGGTGAGCCACGAGAAGCGGTCTGAGGGATCGCCCGGCGATCTCGCGGATGGCTCGGGGGATCCGACGTGTGCGTGGCCTCGCATGCGTCCGCCGACCCGAACCCGAATCGCCACGGTTCCGATGGGCGTTGGATTCCACTGACTACCAGCCACGGTGTGGGCGTCTACACCGCTCCTGACGCGGGGGCCGGCAAGTTCGACGACACCACCGTCTTCCCAGGGAACAGGCGGGTTCCCCGCTGGCTCGGGAGCGAACGGTGGGAGGGGAGGGATTCGTTCACCTCCCACCGACACCGGTCCCGGGAGACGGGGAACGCAAGCGTTCATGACGGACATCCGGCTATTTCCGGACATCCCGCGATCAGGGAGTGCGAACGCCCGACGCCCGGGACGCGCGCCGTTCTGCCGCCCTCAGCCATGCCACCGCCGCGACGATCACCACGGCGAGGACCAGGCTGACCGGCCCGGTGCCGAGGTCCAGACCGCCCCGCGCGTGGCTGACGCCGGCCCAGTCGGCGAAGCAGGCGCCGAGCGGCCGGGTGAGGACGTACGCCCACCAGAAGGTCGGCACCGGCCCGAGCCCGACGAGGCGGTGGGCGAGCGCGGGCACCGTGATCAGGGCGGCGAACAGCAGCCCCGAGGGCAGGTAGCCCCAGCCGAGGGTGGCCGCGGTCAGGTCGCCGACGGCGGTGCCGAGCGCGAACGTCGCCATGACCGCGCACCAGTAGAAGACCTCGCGCCGACCGCCGGCGACCGTCTCCACGGCGAGCGTCCCCTCCGTCGCCCGCCACAGCGCGAACACCAGGGCGAGGACCACGGCGAACCCGGCCGCCGAGGCGGCGTACGGCACCCCGACGGCGACGTGCGCGACGTCGGCGGCCATGGTGCCGAACACGCTCACCATGACCACCGCCGTCCAGTACACCGCCGGGACATACCGCCGCGTGCGGGCCTGCGCGAACAGGGCGACGGCGAGCAGCAGCCCGGCCGAACCGACCGCCGGCACCGGGCCCAGGACCCGGGCGAGGTAGTCGGAGGTGGTCTCGCCCATGCCGGTGGTGAGGACCTTGACGGCCCAGAACACCGCCGTCACCTGCGGGACCTTGCTCAGCACGGCCCGCGCGGGGACGGCCGGGCCGCGGCGGGCCGCTCGGGGGGTTGTCGTGGCGCCCACGTCGGCGCTCCCTTCGGTACGGCGCGGCCCGGCCGCGCCCGCTCGATGGCCGGCCGGTCGGGCCGGCCGCGGTGGCCGGACCGGCCGACCGACCGGTCTGACAGGTGGGTCGTGGTGGTCAGCCGTTGTGGACGGCGGTGCCGCCGAGGACGGTGTTGCCGGTGATCGTCCCGGCGGACCCGTCCACCGTCACCGCGTGCCGCACCCCGTCCGGGCCGACGACCACGGCCCGCCAGGCCCGGCCGCCGCCCTGCTCGGTCACCGTCGTCAGCGACTCCACCCGGCCGCCGGCGACCGCCGCGGAGGCCTTGGCCACGGCGTCCGCGGCCTCGGTCGACGGCAGCGGCGCGGGCGCCGCCTGCGCGCCGGGCCCGCCCGGCCCGCCGTCCTCGCCGCCGCGGGCCCCGTGCCCCCGGTGGCCGTCCCGGCCGTCGCGCTGCGCACCGTCGTCGTGCTGCGCCCGGCCGTCGTGCCGTCCCTGCCCGTCGTACCGCTCGCCGTCGCCGGCCGCCGCCGTCCGGCCGTCGCGGTGGCCCTCGTGCTCGTGGTGGAGTGCCACTGCGGCCGCGCCGCCGCCGATCGCCACCGCCGCCGCGCCGACCACGACCCACCGCGCCGACCGGCCGCGCACCCAGCGCGCGGCGATCCCCAGCCCCGTCCGCGTCCGGCCCGTACGGCCCGCGCCCGGCCGCTGCTGCGAAGCGCGCGACTCCTGCGACTCCTGCGCCTTCTCCGGCTCCCCGGTCCCGAAAGGTCCGCTCACCACACACCCCGATCCTGCGACGGCCCGGGCCTTCCCCGGGTGACTGCGCACAGGATGTCCGGGCGTTGCTGAAGATCGGCTGAAGACCTGAAGACCCCTTCAGCCGGTCGCTCCGGCGACCTGCGACCCTGGTGGGCATGCGTGTACTGGTGGTGGAGGACGAACGGCGGCTGGCTCTGGCCCTGCAGCACGGGCTGACCGCGGAGGGGTTCCGGGTCGACGTGGCCCACGACGGACCGTCCGGCCTCGCCCTGGCCACGGACCACGCCTACGACGTCGTCGTGCTCGACATCATGCTGCCCGGCCTCAACGGCTACCGGGTGTGCTCGCGACTGCGGGCCTCCGGAAGCGACGTCGGCATCCTGATGCTGACCGCCAAGGACGGCGAGTGGGACGAGGCCGAGGCGCTGGACACCGGCGCCGACGACTACCTCTCCAAGCCGTTCTCCTTCGTGGTGCTGGTCGCCCGGCTCAGGGCCCTGGCCCGGCGGATCGGCAGCCGCGCGCCCCGGCGCACGGTCCTCGGCGACCTCGTGGTGGACTCCGCCGCCCGCACCTGCACCCGGGCCGGCGCCGCGGTCGCCCTCACCCCGCGCGAGTTCGCCGTCCTCGACCACCTCGCCCGCCGGGCCGGCGAAGCCGTCTCCAAACGGGAGATCCTCGACGCGGTCTGGGACAGCGGCCCCGACAGCGACCCGAACACCGTCGAGGTCCACGTCAGCGCCCTCCGGCGCAAGATCGACACCCCGTACGGGCGGGCCGCGGTGCAGACCGTCCGGGGCACCGGCTACCGTCTGGCGGCCGACGGTGGCTGATCCGGCCCGGGCCGGCGGCCGGCCCGGCCGGGCCCTGCACCGCCGCCTCGTCCGCCACCCCCGGCTGGTGGCCCTGCTCGACCGCCTGACCCCGCGCTCGGTCCGCGCCCGCACCACGCTGGCTGCCTGCCTCAGCGTCGCCGTCGTCCTCGCCGCCGGTTCGGCTGCCGTCGTCCTGCTGCTGCGCGCCAGTCTGGAGCGCACCGTCGAGGCGGGCGCCCGCGAGCAGGCCCAGGCCGTCGCCCGGCTCGCCGAGGACGGGCGCCTGCCCGCTCAGCTCCCGCTGGACCACGGCAGCGACTTCATCCAGGTCGTCGACGCGAACGGCGCGGTGGTGGCCGCCAGCCAGAACCTGACCGGCCACCCGGCGGTCGCCCCCACCGGCCATCCGGACGGGCGGAGCACCTTCAACCTGCGTGCCCTGGGTGACGAACACCACCAGCGCGTCACCACGATCACCGCCACCACCCCGACCGGCCCGGTCACCGTCCACGTCGGTGCGGCCCTGCGCACGGTCGACGCCGCCGAGGACCTCACCTCGGCGGCGCTCGCCGGCCTGAGCGCGCTGCTGCTGCTCACCGTCGGCGCGCTCACCTGGCGGGCCACCGGCCGGGCGCTGCGCCCGGTCGAGGCGATCCGCGCCGAGGTCTCCGCGATCGGCGACCGCGACCTGGACCGCCGGGTGCCCGAACCCGGCAGCGAGGACGAGATCGCCCGGCTGGCCGGCACCATGAACGCCATGCTCGAACGGCTCGAAGCTGCCGGTGTCCGCCAGCGCCGCTTCATCGCCGACGCCTCCCACGAGCTGCGCAGCCCCCTGACCGTGCTGCGCACCCAGCTCGAAGTCGCCCTCGCCCATCCCGATCCCGAGGTGCGGACCGACCTGGTGGCCGGAGCGCTGGAGGACACCGAACGCCTCCAGTCCCTCGCCGCGGACCTGCTGCTGCTCGCCCGCCTGGACACCACCGACCACGGCTGGCCGGACGAGCCGGTGGACCTGGCGGAGCTGGTGCGCACGACGGTCACGGCCCGCGGCGCAGGGGCCGTCCCGGTCACCGTCCACGCCCGGGTGGCGGTCACCGCCCCGGGCAACGTCCTGTGGCTGGGCCGGCTGCTGACCAATCTGCTCGACAACGCCCAACGCCACGCCCGGCACCGGGTCACCGTCCGTCTCACCGCGGACCGGGCGTCCGGTGAGGCGGTCCTCGACGTGGCCAACGACGGACCCCCGATCGATCCCGCCGACCGCGAGAAGATCTTCGAACGCTTCGCCCGGCTCGACGACGCGCGCAGCCGGGACGACGGTGGCGCCGGCCTCGGTCTGCCGATCGCCCGCGACATCGCCGCCATCCACGGCGGCACCCTCACCGTCGTCGACGCGCCCGGCCCGACCACCTTCCGCACCCGCCTGCCCGCCGCGTCCGGTCCGGCGGCCGGTCGAACCCGCCGGTGACGGCCGTCCGACCGGCGGTTCGACCGACCGGGTGCGGTGGCCCGCACACCACGCACGGCCGCCCCGGACGTGCTCGTCCGGGGCGGCACGGTACGCGCTGTGCGGGCCGGCGGGTCACCGGGTCACCGGGGCAGCGGGCCGACGGGGCCCGCGGTCACGGGGCTGCGGGGCCGCCGACGCGGCGGAGCCGGTTCCGGACGGGTGCGCCCGGTCCCGGCCGTCCGCGCGGGCCTGCCGGCGCCGCCCCTCCGGTGCGGGGGTCTCAGCGCGTGACGGGCTTCGGCGCGGCGTTCATCGTGCCGGCCGTCGTGGAGCTGCCGTTGTAGGAGCCGACGGTGGCGTCGTTGAGGGCGTTGACGATGTCGTCCCCGGCGACCTGGTTGTCGTCGCCGATGATGACGGTCCCGTAGTTGCCGCCGGTGGCCTGGGCGGCCTCGATGGCCGAGGAGGCCACCCCGGTCATGCCGGTCGTTCCGCTCCCTCCGTTGTGGGAGCCGACGGTGGCGTCGTGGCCCGCGTTGATGATGTCGTAACCGGCGACCTGGTTGTTGTCGCCGATGATGACCGTCCCGTGGTTGCCGCCGGAGACGACCTCGGCGCTCGCGGCGGTCGGTACGGCGGCGAGGCCGGCGGCGGCGAGCAGGACGAGCGTCCGGGCGATGCGATGGTTCATGGGTGGATTCTCCGTTTCTGTCCGTGGATGTCCCTGTTCGGGAGAAAGTGACAGTAGGCGCCGCCTCCCGGCGTGGCGGGCGATGGTCCACCGCTCGTGGCGTGTCGGGCGGGGGCGCCGGGGCCGGTCGGGTCAATCCGGGGGCCGCGGGGCGGGCGTGCCGGTGTCGCCCCCGGGGCGGGTGGCCCACGACGGGCAATTCGGTTCAGCCTCAACTGAATTGAATCCGCGTCGGGCGAGTACGCCCGACCCGGCCGCGAAGCCCCCTGCCCGTTCCTGATTCGCGGGCTACTGGCGGGCCGGGCGCAGCGAGGACCAGCGCGCCGAGGACGGCTCGGAGGGCGCGGGGGGCGACCGAACCGGGCGGGCCCGGGCCAGGTGTCGATGCGCTCCCAGCCGCGGTCGCCGCGCTCACAGCCGCGACCGCGACCGCGACCCGGGCGGACGGGCTGCGCCCGCTCGGCGAGGTCCTGCTGTGGATCGCGGTGGGCGCCTGGCTGCTGACCGCCGGCGCCTTCCTGGTCGCCGTCTCGCACCGGCCCCGGGTGGCCGGTTTCCTGCGCCGTCGCCGCTGACACCGTGCGGGGAGGGCGGGTTCGCCCGTCCGGCTGGTCGACGGCGCGGCACGCCGCGGCCCGCAGGGGGCAGCGGGCTAGGGTCGGCGGGGCCGGTCCCGCCTCACCACGGGAGAACGATGCCGAGGGTCCCCAGTCTTCGCTCCCGATGGGCGAGCGCCCTCGCCGGGCTGGCCGTCCTCGCGCCCGCCCTGACGGGCTGCGGGAGCAGCGGGCAGAGCGGCGCGGTCACGCTCGACTGGTACAACTTCCCGGACGATTCGGGCGCCCTCCAGCAGGCCGCCGACCGCTGCGGGCAGCAGTCCGGCGGGCGCTACACGATCCGCTACAACAAGCTCCCCCGGGGTGCGGACGGCCAACGCCAGCAGCTGGTGCGCCGGATGGCGGCGCACGACACCGGCGTCGACATCCTGGGCCTGGACGTCACCTGGCCCGCCGAGTTCGCCGAGGCCGGCTGGATCCGCGAGTGGACCGGGGCGATGCGCGACCGGGGCACCGCCGACACGCTCGACGCGGCCGTGCGCACCGCGACCTGGCACGGTCGGCTGTACGCCGTACCGTACAACTCCAACACCCAACTCCTCTGGTACCGGGACGACCTGGTCCCGACCCCGCCCAAGACCTGGGCCGAGATGATCGCCATGGCGGACGACCTGGCCCGCGCCGGCAAACCGCACTACGTGGAGATCCAGGGCGCCCAGTACGAGGGCCTCACGGTCTGGTTCAACACCCTGGTCACCAGCGCGGGCGGCTCGATCCTCACCCCCGACGCGCAGGCGCCCTCGCTCGGGGCGCCCGCCGTCGCGGCCGCCACGGTGATGCACGACCTGGCCACCTCGGCCGCCGCCGACCCCTCGCTGCCGAACCAGATGGAGGACCAGAACCGGCTCGCCATGGAGTCCGGCACGGCCGCCTTCGAGCTCAACTACCCGTTCGTCTATCCCTCGATGAAGGCCAACCGGCCCGAGCTGTTCCCGCACTTCCGCTGGGCCCCGTACCCCGCGGTGACCCCCGACCGCCCGGCCACCGTCACCATCGGCGGGATCGACCTCGCGGTGGGCGCCTACAGCCGGCACGCCGACCTCGCCTTCGAGGCCACCCTGTGCCTGCGCGACCGCGACAACCAGCTCACCAATGCGCTGAAGGGCGGCCTCCCACCGTCCCTGCGCAGCCTCTACCAGGCGGCGGAACTCACCCGCGACTACCCCTTCGCCGCCGACGTGCTCGCCGCCCTCGACACCGCGAGCATCCGGCCGCAGACCCCCGCCTACCAGAACGTCTCCATCGCCGTCTCGCACACCCTCTCCCCGCCCGCCGACATCCGCCCGGAGAAGGACGTGGCCGACCTCCACGGGCAGATCCAGGACGCACTCGGTTCGAAGGGGCTGATCCCGTGACACCGTCCACCGCCTCCCGCGCCGTCCCCGGCCGGGCCCCGGCCGGGCCCTCCCGCGGTGCCCGCCAGGAACGCCGACTGGGCCTGCTGCTCTGCGCCCCCGCAGTCGTCGTGATGCTCGCCGTCACCGCCTACCCGATCGGCTACGCCGTCTACCTCTCGCTGCAGCGCTACGACCTGCGCTTCCCCGAGCAGGCGCACTGGGTCGGGCTCGCCAACTACGGCGCCGTGCTCAGCTCGCCGTACTGGTGGCAGGCGCTCGGTGTCACGGTGCTGATCACCGTCGTGTCGGTGGCCGTCGAGCTCGTCCTCGGACTGGCGCTCGCCCTGGTGATGCACCGCACCGTCTTCGGCCGCGGCACCGTCCGCACCGCCGTCCTGGTGCCGTACGGGATCGTGACCGTGGTCGCCGCGTACTCCTGGCAGTACGCCTGGACACCCGGCACCGGCTACCTGGCCGCGCTGCTGCCCGAGGGCAGTGCCCCGCTGACCGAGCAGTGGCCCGCGATCGGCCTGATCATCCTCGCCGAGGTGTGGAAGACCACCCCGTTCATGGCCCTGCTGCTGCTCGCGGGCCTGGCCCTGGTGCCCGACGAGACCGTCCGGGCGGCGATGGTCGACGGCGCGAGCTTCGGACAGCGGCTGCGCCTGGTCATCCTGCCGCTGATGAAACCGGCCATCCTGGTCGCCCTGCTCTTCCGCACCCTGGATGCCTTCCGGATCTTCGACAACATCTACGTCCTGACCGGCGGCTCCAACGGCACCGCCTCGGTCTCGATCCTCGGCTACGACAACCTGTTCACCGCGCTCAACCTGGGCATCGGCTCGGCGATCTCCGTCCTGATCTTCCTCTGCGTCGCGCTCATCGCGCTGGTCTTCGTCAAGCTGTTCGGCGCGGCCGCGCCGGGCGCGGAACCGGAGCAGCGATGAACACCCGCCGGGCCCGCACGCTCACCGGCTGGGGCATCGCCAACCTGGTCGTCGTCCTCTACGCGCTCTTCCCGGTCTGGTGGATCGTGGCACTCTCCTTCAAGGCCCCCGCCACCCTCTCCGACGGCAACTTCGTGCCGCGCACCTGGACCTGGGCCAACTACCGCGGCATCTTCCAGACCTCGGAGTTCACCCGGGCCCTCGTGAACTCGATCGGGATCGCGGTGATCGCCACCACCATCGCCGTCGTCCTCGGCACCATGGCCGCCTACGCGGTGGCCCGGCTGCGCTTCCCCGGCAAACGGCTGCTGATCGGGATCTCCCTGCTGATCGCGATGTTCCCGCCGATCTCGCTGGTCTCGCCGCTGTTCGAGATCGAGCGGGCGCTCGGCCTCTTCGACACCTGGGCCGGGCTGATCATCCCGTACATGACCTTCTCGCTGCCGCTGGCGATCTACACGCTCTCGGCGTTCTTCCGGGAGATCCCCTGGGACCTGGAGAAGGCCGCCAAGGTCGACGGCGCCACCCCCTGGCAGGCGTTCCGGCTGGTCATCGCCCCGCTGGCGGCGCCCGGCGTGTTCACCACCGGCATCCTGGTCTTCATCTTCTGCTGGAACGACTTCCTGTTCGCCATCTCGCTGACCTCCACCACCGCGGCCCGGACCGTTCCGGCCGCCATCGCCTTCTTCACCGGGAGTTCCCAGTTCGAGCAGCCGACCGGCTCGATCGCGGCCGCCGCCGTGATCATCACGATCCCGATCGTGGTCTTCGTGCTGCTCTTCCAGCGCCGCATCGTCGCCGGGCTCACCGCCGGCGCAGTCAAGGGTTGAGACCGCCCCACCGGGCGGACCAGGAAGGCGGACCGTGGCCGAGATCGTCCTCGACGGCATCACCAAGCGCTACCCCGACGGCGCCCTCGCCGTCCGCGACGTCAACCTCACCATCGCCGACGGCGAGTTCGTGATCCTGGTGGGGCCGTCCGGCTGCGGCAAGTCCACCACGCTCAACATGATCGCCGGGCTGGAGGACATCACCGAAGGCACCCTGAGCATCGCCGGACAGGTCGTCAACGACCGTGCGCCCAAGGACCGCGACATCGCGATGGTCTTCCAGAGCTACGCCCTGTATCCGCACATGAGCGTGCGCGACAACATGGGCTTCGCACTGCGCCTGGCCAAGGTCGACAAGCCGACCATCGCCGCCAAGGTCGAGGAGGCCGCCCGCATCCTCGACCTGACCCGGCACCTCGACCGCAAGCCCGCCAACCTCTCCGGCGGGCAGCGCCAACGGGTCGCGATGGGGCGGGCGATCGTCCGCGACCCCAAGGCCTTCCTGATGGACGAGCCGCTGTCCAACCTGGACGCCAAGCTCCGGGTCCAGATGCGCACCCAGATCGCCGCGCTCCAGCGCCGCCTGGGCACCACCACCGTCTACGTCACCCACGACCAGGTCGAGGCCATGACCCTCGGCGACCGGGTGGTCGTCATGCGGGCCGGCGTCGTCCAGCAGGTCGGCTCGCCCCAGGAGCTGTACGACGAGCCGGTCAACCTGTTCGTCGCCGGGTTCATCGGCTCGCCCGGCATGAACTTCCTCGGCGCCGCGCTGGAGGAGAACGCGCTGCGCACCTCGCTGGGCGCGCTGCCGCTGGACGACCGCACCCGGCGGGCCCTGGAGCGCGCGGACGCGCCGCGCGAGCTGATCGTCGGCATCCGCCCGGAGGACTTCGAGGACGCCGCCCCGGCCGGGCACGTCGGCGGGGTCACCTGCACGGTCACCGTCGAGGTCCGGGAGTCCGTGGGATCCGACGTGTACGTCCACTTCGCGGAGGAGGGCGGGCCGGCGCCGACCGAGGAACTCGCCGAACTCGCCGCGGACTCGGGCCGGTCCGACACCGGCATGCAGGAGCACCGCGTGGTCGCGCGGCTGAGTACCGCCACCCGCGCCGCCGAGGGCGGACCGCTGGAGCTGTGGGTCGACACCGCCCGGCTCCACGTCTTCGACCCCCGCAGCGGAGCCAACCTGAGCCACCCGGAACGCCCGGCGGGGTAGCGGGGGCCCTACGGGGTGCGGCCCTCCTGACGCTCCATCCAGTCCGTGATGGCCCGCTCGGTCAGGGCGAGGCCGTCGACCGGGCTGAGCTGCAGCATCTCGGTGCCGGCGTCGACGTACGGTCGGTGCCCGGGCGGCTGGTAGAACGCGTCGCCGGCCTCGTACACCTCCTCGTGGTCGCCGAAGACGTAGCGCATGCGCCCGGTGATGACGTAGCCCCAGTGCGGGCACTGGCAGGCCGCGCCGGGCAGCGCCTGCAGTGGACCGTCGAGGTCGGCGTCGGCGCCGAAGGAGGCGAACTCGACCAGCAGGCCGCCCATCTCCGCGCGGCGGCTGGTCACCGGCCCGAATTCCTGGATCTGTGTCGCCGACTGCTTGGACACCTTGGGCATCGGTACGGCTCCTCTCGGTGGCGGCCCCCGGGGACTCCCGTCATGTCGAGTCGACCACCGCGGACCGCCGGGCGCATCCGGGGGGTGGACACCGGAGCGCGGCACCGGTCCGGAGGGTGTCCGTACCGGCGCCGCGCGCCCGGGGGAGGGGTCAGGCCGCGGCGCGGACGCCCGCCGGGCGGCGGGCCAGCGCGTCGGAGGCCTTGGCCGTGGCGTAGAGGGACACGGCGAGGGCGACGACCAGGGCGGCGCCGGCGGCGAAGAGGCTGCCGGAGGAGACGGCCTTGGCGCTGCCGGCCTCGGTGCGGGCGGACCCGGCGATGAACGGCATCACGGCCAGGACCGCGACCCCGAGGACGACCTCGCCCCAGACGACCAGCGGGAAGTGGTGCAGTGTGAGGTGGCGCAGGGACGCGGTGTCGTCGGCGCGCCGGGCCCGGGCGATGCGGGGCATCAGCCAGAACTGGTTGACGGCGCCGGCGGTGACCAGGCCGAGGACCAGCCCGACCTTGACCAGCAGGGCCAGCCCGTAGCCGGTGGTCCACAGCTGGGAGACCGCGCCGACGTGCTTCCAGCTGAGCCACAGGCCCGAGACGAGGACGGCGCCGACACAGACCATGGCGACGAGGCTGAAGCGGCGCCAGATGTCGGCCCACAGCAGGCCGGCGCCGTCGCCGAGCCGGCCGCGGGTGCCGGCGAGGGCGACGAGCAGGGCGAGGCCGCCGAGCCAGACGGTGCCGGAGACGATGTGGGTCTGGTCGAAGGCGAGGTCGAGCCAGCGGTCGAGGTCGGCGGGAGCGGTGGTCGGGACGGCGGCGACCAGGGTGACGGCGAGGGCCGCCGGCAGCGCGGCGAGGGCGACGCGGTCGGTGTGGCGGCGGACGGCCGGGACGAACAGGGCGGTGAGCGCGGCGGCCGTGGCGAGCAGGACGAGGTTCTGGAGCAGGTAGACGGTGCCCTGGGCGATCCAGGCACCCTTGGCGGCAGGGGCCTGGAGGAAGTCCCGGATCCGGGCGGGGGACAGGGCGTCGCCGAAGGGCATGCCCTTGCCGGAGCGGGCGACGCGGGCGGCGAGCTGGAAGTACCCGGCGACCAGCAGCACCACGCCAGCCCAGGCGAGCGAGGTTGCCGATCTTGATCTGAGGACGGCGGCGTCGGCACCGGGACCGGTGTCGCTTCCGGCGGCCTTCTCGGCGCTCCTGAGGGCGGGGCGGACGGTGGTGGCGTAGGTGACGGTGAGGCCGATGGCTCCGCTGAGGCCGATGAAGTAGCCGGTTTTGGTGAGGACCCGCCAGAGCTGGGGCGTGGTGTATCCGGCCGTGTTCGCGGCCAACAGCAGACTGTTCATGAGGGAAGGCTAGCCTTAGTAAGGCCAGCCTTCCCTCATTCTTTGGCATGTGATTGTTCTATCGTCACCAACTCGTGATTCAGCGCGAACAGACCGCCCGCACGGCACCGAGGGCACCGCGGGCCCCACCCGACCGGCTGTGCAGGCGGCCGAGGTGCGCGGGGGCGGCTGCCGGAGTTGGCTGGAACCACCGGGGGTTCCGGACGGCGGTGGGAGCCGGTGGCCGGAGCCCTGACGGGAACCTGCGGCGGGAGCAAGGGAGCGGTGACATGGCTGTGGTGATGGCGATGCGGTGGACCGGGGTCACGCCCGGGCAGTACGACACCGTGCGGGACGCGGTCCGCTGGGAGGAACTCGCGCCAGCCGGCGCGCACCTGCACGTCGCCTGGTTCGACGCGCAGGCCCTGAACGTGACCGACGTGTGGGAGTCCCAGTCGGCCTTCGAGGCGTTCTTCGCCGAACGGCTGGCGCCCGCGATCGAGAAGGCCGGCATCGCCGGTCAGCCGGAGGTGGTGTTCAGCCCGCTGCACCGGCGCTTCGTCGCCCCGGACGTCAGCGGCGCCGCGTAGCAGGGCCGGCGGTCGGGGCCGGCCGTGCGCGGGCCGGCCCCGACGGGAGTCACGGCCGGGCCTCCAGGAGGAGGTTGACCGGCGCGCTGTCCTCGGCGATGCGCCGGACGCGGGTCAGCCCGCCCGCCGTGAGGACCTCGCGCAGCCGGGCCTCCCCGGCCATCGCGCCGAGCGCGGCTCCGCCGGTCTGGGCGAGCGAGGACGGGGTGCACACCAGGGTGGAGATCGCGTAGCCGACGCGGGCGTACGGGTTGGCGAAGTCGTCGGCGAAGCGGTCGGCGGCCAGCGGCTCCACGACCAGGACGGCGCCGTCCTCGGCGAGCGCGGCGCGGGCGTGCGCGACGGCGGCGACCGGGTCGCCCATGTCGTGCAGCGAGTCGGTGAAGGCGATCAGGTCGTAGCCCTCGCCGGGGTAGCCGGCGGCGTCCGCGACCTCGAAGACGGCCCGGCCGTCGAGCCCGGCCTCGGCGGCGGCCCGGCGGGCGCGGGCGACGGCGGCGTCGTCGGGGTCGAAGCCGGTGACGGTGCTGCGCGGCCACCGCTGCGCGATCAGGATCGAGGACAAGCCGTGGCCGCAGCCCACGTCGGCGACCCGGGCGCCGGCTTCGAGCCGGGGCACGAGGCCTTCGACGGCGGGGATCCAGGCGGCGATCAGGCCGTGCACGTACGTGGGGCGGGTGAAGCGTTCCTGCGCCGCGCCCAGGGCCGGGTGATGCTCGCCCCAGCCCATGCCGCCGCCGGTGCGGAAGAAGCCCTCGACCCGGTCGAGGTCCGCCCAGAGCGCCGCGAGGCCGGGGAAGACGCCGATCAGCGCGGTCGGGGCCTCGTCGTCGGCCAGCACGGCGGCGTAGGCGTCGGTGAGGACGAAGGCGTCCGTCGCCGGGTCGTGGTCCAGGTAGCCGGCGACGGCGACGCCGCGCAGCCACTCCCGCAGGTAGCGCTCGACCAGCCCGGTGCGGGCGGCGAGTCCGGCGGGCGTGAGCGGGCCCGCGCCGGCCATCGTGCGGAACAGGCCCAGCCGGTCGCCGAGCACGATCAGCGGCGCGGTGCAGTTGACGCCGAGCTCGCCGAAGACCTTGCCGACGGCGGCTTCGAGCTGCTCGGCATCGACGCCGGCGGGTACGGAATCGGGTGCGGGCGCGGGCTCGGGGGCGCGCTCGGGTTCGCTATGCGGTGCGGTTGCGGTCGGGGGCGCGGTTTCGGTCGGGGTCGGCATATCGATCACCTCTTTCGCGAGTGCTGGTGACCGAGAGGCGTGGGAAAACGCCTCACACCCCGTGGGACGACCGCCGCCCGGGCCCGGTCAGCCGGTCACAGCTGCCATCGCACCGGGTGCGCGGGGCGGTAGGCGCAGGCCCGCCCGGTGGTGACCGACGCGGACAGGTGCCGGCCGAGTTCGGGGTGTTCGCGTTCGATGCGGCGCAGGGTGTCCCGGATCCGGGCGGTGACGGTGGTGCGCGCCCGTTCGCCGGTGTCGCCGAGCCGCCGGGGGCGCCCGCCGAGGCCGTACGCGCCGCGCAGCTCGGCGATCAGCGCGTCGCGTTCCTCCTCGGCGCCGGCCAGCCGGGCGAGGTCGTCCCGCTCGCGGGCCTCGGCGATCTCCTCGTCGAGGCGGTCCAGCCGGTCGCGGTAGGCGGCGCGCGCCCGATCGTCCGCCAGCTCGTCGCTGCCGGAGGCCGGCAGGGACCCGCCGCCCAGCAGCCGGGTGGCCGGGACCTCCCGGCCGGGGCAGGACAGCAGCAGCGCCAGGTCGTGCAGGCCCTTGGCGTCCTTGAGGACGACCGTGCGGCCGCGGTATGCGAGCGTCCACAGCTGTCCGTCCCGGTGGAACACGTGGTCGCTGTCCGCCCGGGCGAGCGTGGCCCGGGCGTCGTCCCGCAGCCAGTCCAGGCCCATCTCCTCGGCGGCGGTCAGCACTTGGGCGAGCAGCTGCCGTCCGCGCCCGCCGGTGGGTTCGCGGGCCAGCAGCTCCCGGCCGAGTTCCAGCCGGGCCCGGACCGCGAGGGGCCGGGCGCCGAGGCGGTCGGCGCCGTCCAGGGCGTCCCTGAGGTGCCGGACGGCCTCCGGTCCGGTGGCGGCCAGGCCGAGGTAGAACGCCACCGGGCCGAGGACGGCGACCCCGCCGCCCACCACGATGGTCTCCCGTGCGTACGGCAGCAGCCGCCGGTACCGGTCCTCGCGCACCTCGGGCACGCCGGCGGCGACGGCGATCTCCACGTCGAACGCCAGGCCCGCCAGCGCCCGCCACCGGTAGCGGGACAGGTCCTCGGCGGCGGGCAGGGCGCGCAGGACGGCGGCCGCCGCCTCGGGTTCCTCGGCCGCCAGGTACCCGAAGCAGCGCCAGTGCGGCAGGAACTCCGACGGCAGCCCGGACTCGCCGTACGCCGCCAGCGCCGCCGCGACCCCGGCCGGCCCCTCCCTGGTCAGCGCAGCGGCGATCCGCTGGGTCGCGGTCACCCCGGCGCCGTCCGGTTCGCCGATGGCCTCCGCCAACTCGGCTGCCTCGTCGGACAGTTGCCCGGCCTCCCGGAAGCGGCCGCGGAGCAGCGCCCAGGCGGCGTCGCGGGAGCGGACCAGGTAGCGGGCGCGCGGCAGCCGACACCGCCGGGCCGCGTCCGCCGCCTGGCACAGGGCGTCGGCCGCGCCGGGGTCGGCGAGCTCCAGCAGCGCCACGAAACGGCACAGGGCGCCCTCGAACTCCAGGGCCGGGTCGTGCGCGTCCACCGCCGCCGCCACCAGGCCGTCGGCCAGGGCCAGCCGACGGTGCGCGGTGCCGGGCGCCCAGTCGACGTCGTGCTGGGCGAACAGCGCGGTGGCGAGGGCGTGCGGGTCACCGGCGGTGCGGGCCCGGTCCGCCGCTCGCCGGGCGAGGTCCCGGGCCGTCGCCGTGTCCCGCTCCGGGCCGTCGGCCAGCTCCCGGGCCAGGGCGGCCAGCACCTCGGCGTGCACCGCGTCGGCGTGCAGCACGTCGGCGTGCGGAACCTCGGCGTGCGGCGGCTCGGTAGGCGCGGGCGCGGGCGGCCTGTCGGCCAGGGCCGCTTCTGCGCGCTCCAGCCACGCCACCACCTCACGCCGGGAGTCACCGCTGCGCACGCCCGCCGCGTGGAGGCCGAGCGCGGCCGCCGCCAGCAGCTCAGGCCGGTGCCGCGCCCGGGCGGCCTCGGCGACCTCGGCGAACCGGCGTGCGGCCGAATCCCGTGCCCCGGAGCGGAGTTCGGCCTCCGCCAGGGCGGTGCTCAGCCGCAGCGCGGCGGGATCGTCCGGGGTCGTGAGCCGGACGGCCTGGCGCCACCAGCGGGCGGCCTCCTCGTAGGCCAGCAGGCCCATGGCCTCCTCACCGGCCCGTACGGCGTGGCGTACCGCGGGTTCGACCGGGCCGAACGGCAGGGCCTGTCCGTGGTGCCAGGCCAGCTCGGCCGGGCGCGCGCCGTCGGCCAGGGCCCGTGCGGCGGCCAGGTGGACGCCGGCGCGGCGGGCCGGATCGAGCCCGGCGACGAGCTCCTCACGGAAGAGGTCATGGACGAACCGGTAGCCGTCCGGGCCGTCCCGGGCGACGATCCGGGCGTGGACGGCGGGTGCCAGCAGAGCGGGGACCTCCGCCGGGGGCACCGCCGCGACGGCGGCGAGCCGGGCGGTGGTGAAGGCGCGGCCGAGCACCGCGGCGGTGCCCAGCACCCGGGCCGTGCGGTCCGGCAGGCGGGCCAGGCGCCGCGCCACGGTCTGCCCGACGGCCGTGGGCACGGTCGGGTTGTTGCTGCCGGCCGGGTTGTCGCCTCCGGCGGCGCGCAGCCGGGCGACCTGCTGGACGAAGAAGGGGTTGCCGCCGGTCCGCCGGTGCACCAGCTCGGCGGCCTCGGCCGTCGCCGGCGGCCCGAACCGCTCCAGCAGCGTCCCGACGTCCGGCGCGGCCAGGCCGCCGAGCACCACCACCTCGGCACCCGGCAGCGCGGGCAGCGGGTGGTCGGCGGGCAGTTCGACGTCCCGGTAGGTGCCGATCAGCAGCAGCGGCTCGTGCCGGGAGCGCCGGCCCAGGTGGCCGAGCAGCAGCACCGACGCCGGGTCCGCCCACTGCAGGTCGTCCAGGACGGCGACCAGCGGCCGGCCGCCCCGCAGCAGCAGGCCCGCGATCCGGTCGAACAGCGCCAGCCGGGAGTGCTCGCCACCGCCGGGTGCCGGCTCGCGCACCGGCCCGGTGGGCGTCGGTCCGGTGGCCGTCGGTCCGTCGGGCGGCTCCTGCGCGAAGGGCTCCGTCCGTCCGGTGACCGCGCGGACGATCTGCTGCCAGGGCCACAGGCCGGGCGCGACGCCACCGTCCTCGCAGGCGCCCCACACCGCCGTCAGCCCGGCGCGGCGCGCGTACCGCACGACCTCGGCGGCGAGCGCGGTCTTCCCGATGCCGGGCTCTCCGGCCAGCAGCACCAGGCCGCCGCGGCCCGCCGCGGTGTCGTCCACCGCCCGGCACAGCGACGCCAGCAGCGCGGCCCGGCCGACGAGTTCCGACTCACCCGGCGTGCCCACAGCGGCATTCTCCCACCGGCCCGGCCGTCCTGCGGGCGGTCCCGGGGGCGGCCCCGTCACGCGGCGCGGATCACTGCGCGCGGACGATGACCACCGGGCAGGTGGCGTGCTGCGCGCAGCGGGTGGAGACCGAGCCGAGCAGGGCGCGGGTGAAGCCGCCGTGGCCGTGGCTGCCGACCACCAGGACCTCGGCGCCCCGGGACGCCTCCAGCAGGACGTCCGAGGCGTCGCCCATCACCAGCGACGGCCGGACCTCCACCGGGCGGTCGGCGCCGAGCACCGTGTCGAGTTCGTCGGAGAAGCGCCGTTCGGCGACCTCCCGGTCCAGGGCCATGTCGACCACCGGCGCCGACCAGCCGAAGCGGCTCGGCGGCTCCCACGCGCCCACGGCCTCGACGACGCCGCCGAGCAGCTCGGCGTGCCGGATCGCCCAGCGCATCGCGGCGTGCGACGACGGAGAGCCGTCGACGCCGACCACGACGCGGGGAACGGAGTCGTTCGCGTCCATGAGTCACCGTCCTGTCGGTCGTCGCCCCCGACACCACGGTGCGGGCCGACCGACGCCGCCGCCAGTACGGTCCGGCACCCGGGTGACGGCGGGGGCGCCCGGGGGCCGCTCAGCCTGCCAGGCCCGGCAGCACCCCGGCCCCCGGCAGCCGGGCCAGGGCCCAGCCGGGGAGGATCAGCTTGCCCCGGCGCCGGCCGCTGCCGACCAGGACGTACGGGGCCGCTGCCACCGCCTCGTCGACGAGCAGCGGCCAGCCGGCGGGCAGGCCGAGGGCGGTGATGCCGCCGTACTCCATGCCGGTCAGCTCGACCGCGGCGTCCATCGGGGCGAAGGACGCCTTCCGAGCCCCCAGGTGCGTGCGGACCGTCCGGTTCACGTCCACCCGGGTCGTGGCCAGCGCCAGGCACGCGGCGTGGGTGACCTCACCGGCGCGCTTGGCGGCGACCACCACGCAGTTCGCGGAGAGCTCGGGCGGCGTGTCGTAGGCCGCGCAGAACACCGCGGTGTCCGCCTTCTCGGGGTCGGTGTCCACGTAGAGCACGGACGCGGCCGCGTCCCGGTCGTCCCAGTTCTTCAGGGCGTCGGCCACCGGGGCGGCCAGGTCGTCGCAGACCTCCAGGGCCCGGAAGGCCGTGCGGAAGCTACCGAACGGAGGGAGCACGGACTCGGTCATGGAGGGACTGTAACGCGGTCCCCCGGCCGGACAGGACCTGGACCCTGCGCTAACTCCAGTAGCCGGTGTGGACGGCGGCGGCCTCCTCGAAGAGGTGCGGGCCGGACACCTGCACGGTGTCGCCGCCGGCCGCGAAGACCTGCCGGCACGGCAGGTCGAGCACCGGCTCGTCCGGGTCGGCGCCCGCGATGGCGATCAGCTCGGTCGCGGAGAGTGCGTAGACGACGCGCCGGATGCCGCTCCAGTAGATCGCCCCGGCGCACATCGCGCACGGCTCGGTGCTGCTGTACAGGGTGGCGTCGGTCAGCCGCACCGGGTCCAGGGTGCGGGAGGCCTGCCGGACCAGGTTGGTCTCCGCGTGCGCCGTGACGTCGCGCTCGGTCAGCACGGTGTTCTCGGCGGTGAGCAGGACGTTCCCGGCGGGGTCGGTCAGCAGCGCGCCGAAGGGGTGGTTGCCGTTCGCCCGGGCGCGTTCCGCGAGGGCGATGGCGGCGAGCAGGTGGGTGCGGGTGGGGTCGGCCATGGCGGGCTCCTCGGGGCTGGACCGGGTCGTCGGGTCAAACGTATGACGCCGGTCTTTCGGCGGGAGCCCCCGGGGCCCCGGCTCGCGGGTGACAGGATGCCCGGATGAACGAGATCATCCGCGCCGCCGAACGCGTCCTGGCCACCCGGCTGTCCGATCCGGTCGACCTGGGCGGGAGCAGTCGCAGCAGCGTGCTGCGCTGCCGGACGGCCGACGGGCGGAGCGTCGTCGTCAAGGCCTACACGGGCGGGCGGGACGCCCTGCGCGGCTTCACGGCGGAGGCGGCCGGCCTGTCGCTCGGCCTGGCCGGGCCGGCGGTGCTCGGGGTGGACCGGGAGGTGCCGCTGCTGGTCCTGGAGGACCTCGGGGACGCGCTGACGCTCGCCGACGTGCTCCTCGGGGACGACCCGAAGGCCGCCGAGGAGGGACTGCTCGCCTGGGCGGGCGGGCTCGGCCGGCTGGCGGCCCGCTCGGTGGACCGGCGCGCCGAACTCGGCCGGTTGTGGGGGCGCTACGACCGGGGCCTGCCGACCTGGGCGGACGAGCCGTGGATCGAGCGGAACGCCGCGCAGTTCCCCGGCGTGCTGGAGGCGGCCGGTGTCGCCGTGCCCGCCGGGCTCCCGGAGGAGCTCGCGCGGATCGGGACGGCGGGCCGGGAGGAGTACCCGGCGTTCAGTCCGGGGGACACCTGCCCGGACAACAACCTGCTCACCCCGCAGGGGCTGCGGCTGCTCGACTTCGAGGCCGCCGACTACCACTCGGTGTTCCTCACCGCGGCGTACTGCCGGATGCCGTTCGCCAGCTGCTGGTGCGTCTTCGCCCTGCCGGCCGGTGCCGCCCGGCGGACCGAGGCCGCGTACCGGGCCGAGGTCGTCCCGGTCTACCCGGCGCTGGCCGAGGACGCGGTGTGGGAGGACGGGATGCGGCGGGCCGTGGCCGTGTGGACGGTGAACGCGACCCTGAGAATGCTGCCGCGCACGGTCGAGGACGGCCCGATGCACCGCACCCGGCGGCCGGTGGCCACCCGGCGCCAGGTGCTCAGGCACCGCTGGGAGACCGCGGCGCGGCTCGACGGTCTCCCCGCGTTCACGGAGACGATGCGGAGCCTGCTGCGGGAGGTCGCCGGCGGCTGGCGGGTGGACCCGCTGCCGGGCTACCCGTGCTTCGAACGGGACGGCGCCGCCCACGACGGCTGACAGACGCCCCACCCGGCGGCGGGTGGCGGACCGTGGTCCGCGCGCCGGGGTCAGTCGTACGGGACGACCGCGACCGGGCAGTGGACGTGGTGGATCGCGGCGTGCGCGACCGGGCCGAGGTGGTGGTGCAGGCGCGGCATCCGGTGGTGGCGGCGGCCCACGACGAGCAGCCGGGCCGTCGCTGCCGCCTCCACGAGTTCGACCGCGGGCTTGCCCCGGACCAGGTCGGCGGCCACGGCCACCTCGGGGTGCCGGGCCCGCCACGACTCCAGGGCCTCGGCGAGGTCGGCCCGCTCGTCAGCGGACACCTCGCCCTCCAGCCCGCCGATGGCGCCGTAGGACATGTGCTCGCTGCCCGCGGGCGGGGCCCACACGTGCACGACGCGCAGCGGGGCCGAGCGGAGCGCGGCGGCCTCGAAGGCGAAGGCCAGCACGGGTTCGGCCGGGCGCGCCAGGTCGAGCCCGACCGTCACCGCGCCGTCGGTCTCCGCACCGCCCGCCCGGACGAGCACCACCGGGCGGGCGGCCCGGCGCAGCACCTCCTGGCTCACCGAGCCGACCAGGAAACCGCGGACGGTGCTCAGCCCGCGTGAGCCGAGCACGAGCACGGCGGCGCTCTGCGCGGCGGCCTCCAGCGCCTCGGCGGGTTCGGCGGACACGGACGAGGAGGAGACCGTCACCCCGGGCACCAGCTCGCGCAACGCGGCCTCACGGACGGCGAGTTCGGAGCGGACGTGCTGGTAGCTCTGGTCGCTGCCGACCACGTCCCGCTTCGGCCAGGGCCAGGACTGGAGGACGTCGAGCGGCAGGCCGCGGCGGCGCGCCTCACGGGCGGCCCACTCGGTGGCGGTCACGCTCTCGGGCGAGCCGTCGAAGCCGACGACCACGGATCCGGTCATGGCGTTCTCCTCGGTTCCGCGCTGGATCGGGGCGGCCCGGCCGCCTCGGGTGCGGTGCCCGGCCCGGCGGCCCCGGGTGCGGCCCCAGTATCGGCAGTGCGCGCGGTCGGCGCCTCCCGGGGCGTGCCGCCGGGTGCCGGGCCCGCCCGCCGGGGCGCGGCCCGGTCCGGTCCCGTACCCGGTGACCACGGGAAACACCCCGCGGGGGACTGGATATCCTGATCACATGAGCGACAACCTTCCGCCGTGCCCGCAGTGCGCCGGTGAGTACACCTATGAGATGGACTCCCTCATGGTCTGCCCGGAGTGCGGCCACGAGTGGGCGCCCGCCGAGGCCGGTGAGGGCGCCTCCGCCGGGGCCGGCGAGCGGGTGGTCAAGGACGCGGTCGGCAACGTGCTGAGCGACGGCGACACCGTGACCGTCGTCAAGGCCCTCAAGGTCAAGGGCAGCGCCTCCGGCATCAAGGCCGGCACCAAGGTCCGCAACATCCGCCTGGTGGACGGCGTCGACGGGCACGACATCGACTGCCGCATCGAGGGCTTCGGGGCCATGCAGCTCAAGTCGAGCGTGGTCAAGAAGGCCTGACCCGCCGCGCCCCGCGCACGCGCCCGCCCGTCCTCCCGAGGACCGGGGGACGGGCGGGCGCGGATGCGTGCGTCAGGCGCGGATCCGGCGGAACACGACCACCAGGACGACGGCGGTGAGCGTCAGCAGGATCCCGGTCTCCACGAGCTGGATCGGCACCAGGTGGTCGGCCGGGTGGTACCGGAGCCAGACGGCGGTGGCCCCGTCGCACGGGGAGGACCGGCAGGCGTCCTCGGCGACGCGGCTGCCGTCGGACAGGACGGCGCCGCGCTCGATCAGCCACGCGTTCATGGGCTGCCCGATGAACGGCTGCCCGGCGCCCAGCGGGACCACCTGGTCCACGATCGGGTGGAAGTACGGGCGGACCCAGACCACCAGGCCGTGGACGCCCGCGACCAGCGCGCCGGTGGCGAACATCGCGGGCAGCGTCCGGCGCAGCAGCCGCCCGACGAGGACGCCCAGGGCCAGCGCGAACAGCGACCAGGCGACCGGCACGACCCCGATGGCCGGGTAGGTGAAGAACTGGAACGGCGGGTCGAACGAGGCCGGTCCGTGCAGGATGTCCGTCCACCACACCCAGCTCATCAGTGCGGCGATGACGCCGCTGACGGCCAGGACGGCGACGGCGGGCACCGCGAGGCGGACGGCCAGCCAGCGCGCCGGGCTGACGGACTGTGCGCGGATCAGCCGGATCGTGCCGCGCTCGTACTCCTGGGCCAGCAGGGGAGCGCCGATGAAGACGCCGACCAGCAGCGGGAGCACGGTGACGGCGGGCTGGAGGACGGAGACGTACGCGAAGTTCGGCCGGTCGATCGGCGAGAGCAGGTTCCAGCAGTGGGTGTCGGTCCACGTCTCGGAGCTGTAGCAGCCGGTGCGCCGCAGGACGCCCACGGTGTGGCGGCAGACGGCGTGGATCCAGACCAGGTCGGCCGCGACCACCACCGCGACCGCGGCCAGGACCCAGAGCAGCGCGCGGTTCTGACGAATCGTCAACCAGAGCAGGCCGCGCAGCCTGGGGGCGGCGGGGCGCGGGCTGACGCCGGCGGTGGTGCGGTCGGGCAGGACGTCGGTGCTCATGCGGCGGCCTCGTCGTTCCGGTGTTCGTCGGTTGCCGGGGTGCCGCCCGGACGCGGGTCGGCCGGTCCGGCCGGTGCGCGGAGGTAGCCGAGCAGGAGGTCCTCCAGGTTCGGCCGCTCGCTCTCCCACGGGCCGCCCAGCGGCTCGCCGGTGCGCACCAGCGCGGTGGCCCGGCGTCCGCCGACCCGCTGCTCCACCACCAGGTCGGCCGGGAGCCCGGTGGCTCCGGCGGGACCGGTGAGCAGCTGGTGCCCGTCCAGGACCTCGTCCAGCTCGCCGGCCAGCCGGATCCCCCCGCGCTGGACGAGCAGCAGGTGGTCGATGACGCCGTCCAGCTCGGGGAGGATGTGCGAGGAGATCACGATGGTGGTGCCGCGTTCGGCGGCGACCGACATCAGGGTGCCCATGAGCTGGTTCCGGGCGAGCGGGTCGAGGTCGGCCATCGGCTCGTCGAGCAGCAGCAGGTCGGGGAGCTTGGCGAGGGCGAGTGCCAGGCAGACCCTGGTCCGCTGGCCGCCGGAGAGTGAGCCGACCCGCGCCTTGGGCCGCAACTCACCCTGGTCGACGATGCGTTGGGCCGCCTCCTGGTCCCACACCGGATTGAGCTCGCGGCCCATCCGCAGGGTCTCGGTGACGGTGAGGCCGGGGTAGAGCGGCTTGTCCTGGGCGACGTACGCGACCCGGCTGCGCTGCTCCGGCGTGCCGGCCGATTCACCGAAGACGCGCAACTCGCCCTCGGTGGTTGACAGTTGGCGGGCGGCGAGGGCGAGCAGGGTGCTCTTGCCCGCGCCGTTCGGGCCCACCACGCCGCAGATCCGGCCGGCCGGGACGGCGAACTCGCAGTCGCGCAGGGCCCAGCCGCCCCGGTACCGCCTGCCGAGGCCGACGGCCTCCAGCGCAGGCGTCATGGTTGTCGGGTCTTCCACCCGGTCCCCCCACAGTTCTCAGTTCGGTGATTCCGGGGAGACCCCGGTGTCGAAGCGCTGCTCCAGGACGGAGGCCGTCAGCGCGGCGATGTCCTCCCGTTCGAGCCCGGCCTCCCGGGCCCGGTCCACCCAGCCGACCAGCTCCGCGCGCAGCGGACCGTCAGCCGCCGCCTCCGGCCGGGCGAGCGAGCGCCGGACGAAGGTGCCGAGCCCCGGCCGGGGCTCGACCAGGCCCTCGCGTTCGAGTTCGCGGTAGGCCTTCAGCACGGTGTTGGGATTGATGGCGGTCAGCTCCACCACCTCGCGAGCGGTCGGCAGCTTGTCCCCGGGCTGCAGCAGTCCGAGCCGCAGGGCCTGTTTGGTCTGCTGCACGATCTGCTGGTAGGTGGAGACGCCGCTGCGCCGCTCGATGCGGTACTCGATCACCGGCGTTCCCGCCTTTCACTAGTTCAATAGTGGAATAGTGGACCACTGCGGCGCGGGGGTCAAGCCGGACCGGGGGGAGGGGCGGGAGGGACGGCGCGGTCAGGGACGCCTGAGCAGGAGCAGACCGTCCCGGTCGACCAGCCGCCGGTAGCCGTGACCCTGGTACACCGTCAGCATGCGGGCGGTGTCGGCGACCGCGCACGGGGCCTGGACACTGGGATCGCGCAGGTAGACGACCACCCGCTCCGGGCCCGGCCGGACCGGCTCCCGGCACACCAGGGTGACCTCGGCCCGGCGGGTGAGCGGGACGACGGCCGGCGCCATCAGGAGGGCCTGGGCGACCACCAGGGTGAGCGGGGTCGGGAAGACCCGGTAGGTGGGGGCGAGCGTGGCGATCAGCGGGTGGAAGTGGTCCCCGAGCAGGTGGTAGCCGGGGCCCTTGAGCGGCACGGTCGGCGCCCGGAGGTGCGCGTACGCTCGGACGGCCTGCTCGAAGATGCCCAGGTCATAGGCCTTGGTGAGGCCGCGGCGGTGCTGGTTGGCGTCGACGCAGACGTAGAGCGGCCCGGTTCCGGGCGGCAGCCCGGAGTGTGCGTCAGGTGTGCGTCACCGTCGTGACTGGTGACGCACGCGCCTGTCATCATTTCATCACCACCTCAACCAGTGACGAGAAATGTGTCCCGGTCCCGGCCGGAACTTGGACGGATACCTTTCGACCCGGATGGGGAACACGCCATGGCAGTCGGCTACATGCCGTCGTCGACTCCACGGGGCTCCGGAGAGGGGCCGTGGCCGGACAGCTCACACGTGTGGAACTGGGTGGAGACCGTTCCGCTGCGGGGGTACGGCCCCGGGGCGTGGTTCTTCGTGTGACGGGCAGTGCGTGACGCGACGGGCGGCGCACGAGGTGACGGGCGGTGCGCGCCGGAGGACGTGTCACGGTGGACGGGCCACGGAGGGCGTGTCACGTATGGCGCTCGGTGCGCGTGACAGGGCGGGTTCCGGCGGTTCCGGTGGCACCGCCGGGCCGGTGGGTCAGCCGGCGGCGCCCGGCTCCACGAGGGTGTACAGGACGGAGCGGTCCTGCTTGTGGCGCCGGACGCGGCCCTTGGCGACGAGGGATTCCAGGGTGTTCCGCACCACCTGGGGCGTCGGATTGCGCTTCGGGTGCTTCGTCATGAGCTTCTCCCGCAGGTCCTTCGCGGTGCAGGGCTCGTCGTGGTCGTCCAGCAGGTCCGCCAGGAGGTCACCGAGCAGGGGCCGGCGCGAGCTCTCCGTCGCGCCGGCCTTCGCCGTGTGGGCCGCCGGCCGCGGCCTCCCGCCGACGGGCTCGTCCTGGGTCTGCTCGGGCAGGCGTGACGGGTCTGAGAAACCCTCGTACCGCTCGGCGAGCGAGAGGATGTCGACCAGGAGGGCCTCCTCCTGCTTCAGCACCCTGAGTTCTTCGTCCAGCTCCTGCTGCCGCCGGTGGTTCTTATCCAGGTCCGACGCGACTTGTTCCACGTACCGGGACCGGAGCGTGGAGGCTGGCTGGCGGGTCACGGCCGCTCACTCCCTCAAGATGGATGGTGTTGCATGGTACCCATGTCGCGGGGGTGGGCGCGGTCGGGACGGAACATGTCGACTGCGGTCAGTGCACACCCATGGCGGGCGAGGTCTTCTTCCGGGCCCGGTAGGCGGCGGCCTTGATCTTGTTGCCGCAGGAATCCATGCCGCACCACTGGCGCCGCATGCCCCGGGACCGGTCGATGTAGATCCGGGTGCACTCCGGGTTGCCGCACTCCTTCATCAACGGGACGTCCGGACCGCTGAGGAGTTCGACGGCGTGCCGCGCGACGGTGGCCAGGGCCTGCTCGGGCGTCGCCTCGTTGTGCCGGCCGCCCACCGTGAGCTGCGGCGTCACCGGGGCCTTGCGTGCGGCGCCGTTGAGCACGGCGAGCGCCTCGCGGTCGAACTCCTCCTCGTGGAGGCGGTTGGTGACGAGCCGGTGGACGGCCTCGCGCACGGTCTTCGCCTCCCGGACGTCCTCCTCGTCGCCGGGCGTGATGGTGTCCACGAGTCCGCAGTCCAGGTACCAGGCGTTCAGCCGCTCGGGCGTCACGAACATCTCGAACCGGGTCGAGCGCCGCGCGCGGAGCGTCGCCGCGAAGTCGAGGGCCGGGTGCCCGCACACGAAGACATGGTCAAGGTTCACAGTCACCATCCTGACAGGTGACTGTAAGGGGCGCAAGAACCCGCTACGGCCGCTCGGGCCCGGACCAGGGCCCGGCCCCTGGGGGCGCCACGAACCCGGACCCAGCCCCGCCGTGAGTGCGGAGAACGCATCCGTCACGAGTCGCCTGCGTCCACCCTTGATGCTCACCGCGACGAACCCCGCTCGGACGGTGCGGCGGTGGCGGGTCGGCTGCACCGACTCCGTCACCGCTCTGACCGGCGGTGAGTGTTTCGTAGCACGTCGTCACCTGTCAATGTGGTGACGAATGGGGCGGCCTAGCCGCGCCGCAGCAGGGCGTCGACCCGGGCGGCCACGGACAGCAGGTCCCGGTCGGCCGCCCGGCGCCCGACCAGCTGGAGGCCGACGGGCGGAGAGGCGGTGACCGGCAGGGGCACCGTCACCGAGGGCTGACCCGCGGTGGCCGCCGGGGAGGTGTTGCGGATCAGGGTGAAGAACGTGGGCACGTCCTGCCCGTTCAGGGGCAGCGAGTCCTCGAAACGGCGCAGCGGCCGGGCGCAGACCGGGACGGTGGGGCTCAGGAGCGCGTCCAGGCCGTCGGCCGCGAACAGGTCGTCGTAGGCGGCCTGCAGCGCCCGCCGCCGCGCGAGCGCCCCCTGCAGCGCGGCGGGCCCCGGATGCCCCGGGCCGGTGGGCAGGGCGGTGGCCTTCAGCATCTCCGCGACGACCGGGTCGCCGACCGCGTCGAGGAGCTCGGCCGGCGTGAGCCCGGTGCCGTGCTCGTCGAGGTAGCCGCCGAGGGCGGCCGCGAACTCGCCGAAGACGAGCGGGAACCCGATCCGGGAGTCGTGCTCCGCCAGGTGCGCCGTGTCCACCGGGACCCAGGTGGCGCCCTTCGTGGTGAGCCGGTCGACGGCCGCCTCCCAGGCGGCCCGGACCGGGCCCTCCAGGTCATCGGTGAACACGTGCCTCGGCAGGCCCAGCCGGAGCGGCCGGTCCGGGGTCCGCGGGCCCGCGCTCTCCCCGGTGACCAGGGTGTCCAGCGTCAGGAGGCGGCCCAGGGTGCTCGCCATCGGCCCGGGGGTGTCCCGGGTGGGGCACAGCGGAGTGACGCCCGCCGAGGGGTAGCGCCCGGCGCTGGGGCGCAGCCCGTAGATCCCGTTGAGGGCGGCCGGGATGGTGACGGAGCCGCCGGTGTCGGTGCCGAGGCCGGCCTCCGCGACGCCCGCCGCGACCGCCGCGGCCGTCCCGCCGCTGCTCCCGCCCGCGAACAGGGCCGGGTCGGTGCCGTTGCCGACGGGGCCGAAGGTGTGGTTGCACGAGGTGGCTCCCAGGGCCAGTTCGTGCATGTTCGTCTTGCCGAGGACGATCGCCCCCGCCACCCGCAGGGCCCGGACCACGGGCGCGTCGGCCCGGGGAACGAAGTCCTTGAGCGCGGGGGTGCCGGCGGTGTTGGGCAGGCCGGCGACGTGGACGTTGTCCTTGACCACGAGCCCCCAGCCGGCCGCCCCCCGGGCGTCGTGACGGTCCGCCTCGGCGAGCGCCCCCTCGGCGTCGAGCGTGATGAAGGCGTTGAGGTGGGCGGTCGCGGCGGCCCGGTCGAGCGCGGCCGACACCGCGGCCCGCACGGGGCCCCGGCCGGTCGGGTCCTGAGTGGTCATGACGTCGTCTCCTCGGTGCTGCTGGGCGTGGACGGGTCCGCCGTGGTTCCGGCCGGGGCGGCGTTGCGCCCGGGTCGGGACCACGGCAGGGGTGCGTGCGGTGCCGTCAGGCCGGGACGACCCGGTGGCTCGGCGCCGCCGGCGGAACGTTCGACCGGGCCGACGAACCGGTGGCCCGGCCCGAGCCGCCGGTGCACCCGGCCGTGGGGTAGAGCACCACAGGGACGCGGAGCCGTTGGCGACCTGGACGGAGCGGGCGGGTCCGACGGTGGCTGCGTTGCGGAGTGTGGCCCTGGGAGTGAACATGTGACCCACCCTTCGTGTGCGTGCGGCGATGCTCCCGGCGGCCTCGCCGGGAGCGTCCGGCCACGAACGGCCGAGAAGCGGATCATTGCATGTTCACCACCCCTCGGCAGTGCAGAATTCGGTCAAACACGTGTGCCCTCCCGAGGAATGTCGGACATGTTCGATCGATCACCGTCTTGACCGGTGATGAAGGGGGGCGCATGCTGAGTGACATGAGCGACGACCTCACCCGCGATCCCGCCGCCGAAGCGCGGCACGCGCGTTACGGCAGCCTTCCCGAACGCATCCGCTTCGAGGACATGCGCGAAGGGATCGAGGCCGGGCCGGACAGCCGGGCCGGCGATCCGTACGATCCCGAGGGCGCCTGGAAGTTCTACAACTGCCTGGCCACCGACCTGGGGCTGTAGGGCCCCCACGGCCCTTCCGCCCTCACGCTCCTCGGCGACAGCGCCGACGATCCGTCACACCACCAGCCGCGGGCGGCGCGTGGCCGACGGGACCCGCAGCCCCTCGGCCACGGTGTCGGCCATCCGCCGCACCGCCTCGCGCAGCAGGGCGGGCGGCATCGTGTACGGGATCCGGAGGCGGTTCTCGAACACGCCCGGATCGGTGGCGAAGCAGACGCCGCTCTCGATCCGCACGCCGCGCTCCAGGACCCCTTCGGCGAGGGCCGTCGCGACCGGCGCCCCGAGGTCGACCCAGAGCGACAGTCCACCGGGCGGCAGCCGCCAGGTCCACCGGGGGAAGTGCTCCGTCAGGGCGTCGACCAGCGCGGCGCGCTGACCGCGCAACGCCTCCACCTGCCCGAGGA
The DNA here is from genome assembly GCF_040651155.1 of Kitasatospora sp. NPDC048545. Classification (NCBI taxonomy): domain Bacteria; kingdom Bacillati; phylum Actinomycetota; class Actinomycetes; order Kitasatosporales; family Streptomycetaceae; genus Kitasatospora; species Kitasatospora sp. NPDC048545. Next base: position 106,450 of record NZ_JBEZIQ010000023.1, on the reverse strand, counting down.
GCAGACCGTCGCCGTCGCCGTCGCCGTCGAGCAGCGCCTGGGCCAGCAACTGGTCCAGCACGGACCCGCCCAGGTCGGTGGCGATCCGCTGCCCGGCGAGTTCGGTCACCAGTCGTGCGGAGGCGCGCAGCCAGCCGATCCGCAGTCCGCCCCAGTGGGTCTTGCTCATCGAGCCGACGGTGATGACACCGGCCGCGCCGTGCGACCGCGCGAGGGCCGCGAACGGGACCGGCGGCGGGCAGTCGAGGGCCAGGTCGGTCATCGTCTCGTCGATCACCAGCCGGGTGTCGCGGGCCCGCGCCGCCCGGGCGACCCGGGCGCGGTCCTCCTCCGGCATCAGCAGGCCCGTGGGGTTCTGGAAGTCGGGGGTGAGCAGGGCCAGCCGCGGCGCCGCCCGGCGGAACGCGGCCTCGACGGCCTCCACGTCCCAGCCCCGCTCCGACACCGGCACGGGCACCGGCCGCAGCCGGGCCCGGCGGACGGCCTCCAGGGCGTTGGGGTACGACGGGTTCTCCACCAGCACACGGTCGCCCGGCGCCGTCAACAGGCCGATCACCAGGGAGAGCGCGTGCTGGGCCCCGGACGTGATCAGGACCTGCTCGGGCACCGTCGGCAGCCCGCGCCGGGTGAACCGGTCGGCCACCGCCGCCCGCAGGCCCGGCAGCCCGTACGGGTGGTAGCCGGAGCCCCGGGTGAACGCCGCCAGCTGCGGGGCGACCCGGGTGAGCGCGTCCTCCAGGACGTGCGGGGGCAGACCGGGGGCCGCCCTGGCCAGGTCGATGGCGGCCTCGGGAGCGGGCAGCACCCGGCCGACCCCGTGCGGGACGGCCTCCTCCGGCAGAGCGGTCCACGTGCCGGAACCCTGCCGGCTGCGGGCGTACCCGTGCTCGCGCAGCAGTGCGTAGCACGCGGTGACCGTCGGCCGGCTCAGCCCGAGCGCCGTCGCCAGCCCCCGCTCGGCGGGGAGCCGTACGTGCAGGGCGACCCGGCCGTCGAGGATCAGCGCGCCGATCGCCTCGAACAGGCGGCGGTAGACCGGCCGGGCCCCGTCCAGGCCGGGCAGCAGCGCGGCCAGCTGCCGGGCGCTGAGAGCGTGCGTCATCGACCGGTGTCCATCGGATCGGCTCCGCGAAACATACCACTCGCCCCCGATTGGCCATTCCGGGGCAGGAGGCGACTGCGGAGACTGCACGGCAGGCGCGCAACACACCGCGCCGGGACCGGAGGACCACCGCATGCCCGTCACCACCTCGCGGCCGCGCCGGCAGCCCGCCGGGGGCACCCCGCTGCCGCCGCTCGGCCACCTGCCGCTCACGGAACGCCCGCTGCACCGCCTCGCCCGGCTGCTCACCGGGCTGGCCCTGTACGGTTTCAGCCTCTCGCTGCTGGTCCGCTCCGCCCTCGGCGTCAACCCCTGGAGCGTGCTCTACGAGGGACTGCAGCACCACTCGTCGCTGAGCTTCGGGACGATCAGCGCCGTCGTGGGCGTGCTCGTCCTGCTGGCGTGGGTGCCGCTCCGGCAGCGGCCGACGCTCGGCACCGCCGCGAACGTCGTGGTGCTCGCCCTCTCCTCCGACCTGGGGCTCTCGGTCGTCCCCGAGGGCCTCGGACTGCCGGCCCGCGGCTGCCTGCTGGCGGCCGGCATCCTGCTCAACGGGTTCGCCGTCGCGGTCTACGTCGGCGCCCGGTTCGGGCCGGGCCCCCGGGACGGACTGATGACCGGTCTGGCCGCGACGACCGGCCGCTCCCTGCGCGTCGTCCGGACCGCCCTGGAGGTGACGGTGCTCGCCGCCGGCTTGCTGCTCGGCGGCACCGTCGGCGTCGGCACCGTCCTCTACGCCCTCCTGGTCGGCCCGATCACCCAGTTCTTCCTGCCGCGGTTCACCTATCGGCGACCCGGTGTGACCGCCGACCCGCGCTGATCGAGGGAGCGTCAACACCGCCGCGGTTCACCCGCCGGTGACCCGGTGCGACCGTTCAGTCGGTCTGATCGACGGAGCGTCACACCGCAGCGATGCGCCCACCGGCGACCCGGTGTGACCGCGCACCGGCGCCGATCGACGGAGCGTCACACCGGTGCGGTCGACCGCCGTCGGCCACCCGTCCGGGGCACCGCGTGCCGCCGGGGCCACTGCCTCATGTGCCCGGGACAACGGGTGCAGCACACTGCTGGCATCCGGTGGGTCGTCGGAAAGGAAGGGTGCTCATGGCTGTGGAGAGCGCGCGCAGAGCCTGGTGGCGGCCCCGGCCCGGCCCGGCGGAACGGCAACTGACCGCGGCGGGCCTGTGCGCCGTCGTCTGCCTGGTGGCCGGCGGCCTGTGGATCGGCTACGTCCTGAGCCACCAGGGCGCCGCGGGGATCTCCCCGCCCGCCCACCACCTGGCGGTCCTCGGCTACGGCCTCGCCGCCGTCGCGGGCGGGGTGCTGCTGCACGCCCACCGCCCGGGCAACCAGCTCGGCTGGGTCCTGCTCGCCTACGGGGCGGCGCTGATCCTCCCGCTCGCCGCCCAGGCCCCGGTCTGGGTCGAGGTCGACGACCCGCGGGTCGTCGGCGCCGTCGTGGTCCTGGTGTCGGCCGGCTACACCGTCAGCGGCACCCTCTGGCACGCGCTGCCGCTCTGGCTTCCGGACGGCACCCTGCCCGGCCGCCGGTGGTGGTTCGCGATCGGTGCCCTGGCCCTGTGGATGCTGCCCCAGGCCTGCTACTACGTCTACCAGCCCACGGTGTTCGGCCGGCCCAACCCGTTCGCCGACAGCACCGTCGCCGACTGGCTGCGGACCTTCAACGAGCGGCTGCACGTCACCCAGCTCGTCGTGTTCGTGGTGCTGACCGTCCTGGTGGTGCTCGTCCCGCTCGCCCGCATCCGCCGGGCGTCCCGGCAGCGCCGGCAGAACGTCCTGATCGCCCTCGGCGTCTACCTGCTGTGGGGCGGCGCCGAACTCGGCTACTACTTCGACGACCAGAGCACCCCCTCGTACATCGCCTTCGCGGTCGCCTCCGCGCTGTGGACCCTCACCCTGGCCGCCGTCGTCGTCCGCGACGGCTCCTGGCGGCTCGACCGGGCGGCCCGGCGGGTGCTGGTCGGCCTGCTGGTCGCCGCCGGGCTGGTCGTGGTGTTCGTGCTGGTGGCCTGCGTGCTCTCCACCATGCTGATGCCCGGCCGGCGCGGCGCCGGGGCGCTCGTGCTGGTCGCCCTGGTGTTCCTCCTCGCGGCCGGGCTGCCCCGGGGCGTGCGCTGGGCCTCCGGGGTCGTCGACCGCTGGTACTACGGCGCGCGCGCCCAGCCGTACCAGGTGCTGCGCAGCCTGGCCGGACGGGTCAGCCAGACCGTCGACCCGCAGGACGTGCCGGCCGTGCTGTGCGCCACGGTCAGTGACGAACTCCGGCTCTCCGGCGTGGCGTTGACGGTCACCACCCGTGGCGGCGAACGCCCGCTGGCCGCCGTCGGGGACCGCTCCGGCCACGGCGAGGGCTTCGCCCTGGTCCACCGCGGCGACGAGATCGGACGACTCACCGTCACCCCCCGCCCCGGCCAGCGGACCCTCGACGACAGCGACCGCGACATCCTGCGCTCCCTCGCCGACCAGGCCGCACCCGCCGTCGCCTCGCTCCAGTTGATGGAGGACCTCCGGGCCAGCCGCGAGCAGATCATCGCGGCCCGGGAGGAGGAGCGCCGTCAGCTGCGCCGCGACATCCACGACGGACTCGGCCCGATGCTGGCCGGACTGCGGCTGCGGCTGCAGGGAGCGGCCGCGGTCGACGACCCGGCGATGTTCTCCGGCGCGCTGGAACGGGTCGCGGACGACCTGGCCACGGCCGTCCGGGAGGTACGGCGGATCACCGACCGGCTCGGGCCGACCGCGCTGGGCGACTACGGACTGTCCCGGGCGCTGAGCCGGCTCGCCGAGACGTTCAGCGGTGACGACCTCGCCATCACGGCCAGGCTGGCCCCGGACCCGCTCCCGGAGCTGCCCGCCGCCGTGGAGGTCGCCGTCTACCGGATCACCGCGGAGGCGCTCAACAACGTGCTGCGGCACGCCCGGGCGACCAGCGCCACGGTGTCCGTGCGGGTGGATGCCGGAGCCCTGGAACTCGTCGTCGAGGACGACGGACAGGGCCCCGGGCACAGCGGCCCGGAGCACCCGGGGGTGGGGTTGCGGTCGATGTCCGAGCGGGCCGCGGAGATCGGGGGCAGCTGCACCGTCGACGCGCTCAACCGCGGCACCCGGGTGCACGCGCTGCTCCCGCGCCGACCCGCGAGCGGCTGAGCGGGCCGCGGTGGCGGGAGCCCGCCCCCGGCGCGGCGGTCGGCCGGTCGGGGGCGGGTTCTTCGGGGGAATCTCAAGCCGGTCGCCGGTCGCCGGTTTCGTCAGCGGTTGCGATCGGTAGCGGGGTCAGTTGCAGTTCGGCGGGTTGGGGCAGAAGGGGCGGGGCTTGCCACCGCCCGGACCGCGGCCGGGGCGGTGCCGCCGCTTCGCCGTCGGACCGCCCGCGCCGCCGTCCTCGACCCGGCACCTGCAGGCCCGGGCCGCCGCGGCGACGCTCACGGCGGCGGAGACCGCCGCGGCACCGGCCGCCAACAGCGCGGCACTGGCTGTTCGTTCGGTCATGGTGACCTCCACGGTGGGTTCCGCAGGCCGGCTGCTCCGGCCCGCTCCTCCATGTCACCGCCGGCCGCGCCCCGTCCGCATGAGGCGACGGTCCCGTCCCGGTCCCGCTGGGCGAGAGCGTGCTCACGGTGCGTGACGTGGGCGGAGGCTGGTCTGTTTCTCGGATTCCGTGGGTGTCCGTGGGGTCCCGCGGGTCCCAGGGGTTTCGTGGGGTCCTGCGGTCCCGTGGGGTACGTGGGCTTCCGCATCGGGGTGCGGGGTGGGGACGGGGTGCGCTGGGGGCGATTCGGCGGACGGCCGGGCCCGGGCACCGGGAGAGATCCTGTTCGAAGCGTATCGAGCCGGATGTCTCCCGCAAGTCGGCCACCTGGCGTCACCGAGGCCTCGGAAGAGACCCTAGGAAGGAACGGGTTCGTTCACTAGCATCGACAGTAGCCCCGCGATACTGGGACACACATGCGCCGTTGCGCAGCCGGCCGGGCCCTTCGCGGAGATCGACGGGCCGGAGAACCGCGACGTGGGCGGATGCGTGTACCCGATGGGATCGAGGAAGGGCGACTGAAGAAGGTGCGCAGCCATGACCGCTGAAACGGACACCGCGCGAGGACCGGTGCCGGGGACCCCGCTGCGCCGGCGCGGCGAGGCGCTGGAGAGCGCCATCTACGAGGCGGTCCTCCAGCAGCTCACCACCGACGGCTACGCCCGGCTGACCATGGAGGGGGTGGCCACCGCCGCGCAGACCGGGAAGGCCGCGCTCTACCGCCGCTGGTCCTCCAAGGAGGACCTGGTCATGGACGCGCTGCGGGCCAGCCTGCCGCCCGGCGCGTCGGCCCCCGACACCGGCAGCCTGCGCGGGGACCTGCTGGAAGTGGTGGCCAGGCTGCGCGCCGCCATGTTCAGCGAACCGGGCGCGGCCGTGCGGGCCATCATGAGCGAACTCGACCACCGGCGGGCACACGCCTTCGTCGAGATCGTGTTCGAGCGGGTGGTCGAGCCGACGACCGCACTGATCGCCGAGGTGCTGGAGCGCGGCACCGCACGCGGTGAGGTCCGCCCCGGGGCGGTCACCCCGCTGGTGACCGACGTGGTGCCGGCGCTGATGCTGTACCGGATCAAGATGTGCGGCGGGGACGTGGTGCAGCTCGACCCGGAGGAGATCGTGGACGAGGTGCTGCTGCCGATCGTCCGCCCGTGACCGGTGCGGTGCGACGACCGGCAGCACGTCCCCGGCCCACGCCGATGCGGTGACGCCGATGTGGTGACGGCGGTCCGGTGAGGGCGCGGTCCGGGTCACGCCCCGCTGCGCCGGAGCATCTCTTCGCGCTCGACGACCTTGACCCGCTCGCGGCCCTCGGCCTCGCCGAGCGCGCGCTCGTGGGCGTCGAGCAGCTGCCAGCCCTCCCAGGTGGTGAACCGGACGCCCAGGCCGCGCAGGTGCTCCTCGACCGCCGCCGCGTCCGGCTCGGCGGCGCCGGGCAGGCGGCCCGCCGCGTGGTCGTCCAGCAGGCAGGCGACGGTCTCGTTGGCGTCGCCCTTGGTATGGCCGATCAGGCCGACCGGGCCGCGCTTGATCCAGCCGGTGACGTAGGTGGCGGTGCGGTGCGAGCCGTCGCCGTCCTCGACCCGGCCGGCCGTGTGCGGGACGGTGCCCGAGACCGGGTCGAAGGGCAGCTTGGGCAGCTCGTCGGAGTAGTAGCCGACGGCCCGGTAGACCGCCTGGACGTCCCAGTCGGTGAAGCGGCCGGTGCCGCGGACGTTGCCGGTGCCGTCGAGTTCGGTGCGTTCGGTGCGCAGCCCGACCACCCGGCCGTCCTCGCCGAGGACCTCGGCCGGGGACTCGAAGAAGTGCAGGAAGACCCGGTGCGGGCGGTCCCCGACGTCGCGGATCGCCCAGTTCTCCAGGGTCGCCGCGACCAGGTCGACGTGCTTGACCGCGCGGCGCTCGGTGATCGAACCGGCGTCGTACTCGATGTCCTCGGGGTCGACGATCACCTCGATGGTGGGGGAGTGGTCCAGTTCGCGCAGCTCCATCGGGCTGAACTTGGCCTGGGCGGGGCCGCGGCGGCCGAAGACGTGCACCTCGCGGGCCCGGTTGCGCTTCAGGCCCGCGTGGACGTTCCCGGGGATCTCGGTGGGCAGCAGCTCGTCGGCGGTCTTGGCGAGCACCCGGGCGACGTCCAGAGCGACGTTGCCGACGCCGAGCACGGCGATCTTCTCGGCGTCCAGCGGCCACTCTCGCGGGACGTCCGGGTGGCCGTCGTACCAGGAGACGAAGTCGGCGGCGCCGTACGAGCCGTCCAGCTCGATGCCGGGCAGGTCCAGCGGACGGTCGGCGGTCGCGCCGGTGGCGAAGACCACGGCGTCGTAGAACCGGTGCAGGTCGTCCAGGGCGAGGTCGGACGGGTAGTCGACGTTGCCGAACAGCCGGACCTGCGGCTTGTCGAGCACCTGGTGCAGGGCCGTCACGATGCCCTTGATCCGCGGGTGGTCGGGTGCGACGCCGTAGCGGATCAGGCCGAACGGGGCGGGCATCCGCTCGAACAGGTCGATCGAGACGCCGGGAGCCTGGGCGGCGTCGGACTTCAGCAGGGCGTCGGCGGCGTAGATGCCGGCGGGGCCGGCTCCGACGATCGCGACTCTGATCGGGCGGGACATGGCGGGGTCCTCCGGTCGGGCGCAGCGGGAGGTGGTCTGGACCCTTGCAGCCAACCCGGAGGTGGGGCACTCCTGTAGTCGGTTCCGGTCTATGACGCCATAGAGACAAGCTATGGGCTGACGGCCGGTCCGGGGGTGCCGGGACCGGCCGCCGCGCGCTGGTCGGCTCCCGCCGCGGACCGTTCAGCTCCCGTCGGCCTGTGCGCTCCCGTCAGCCCGGGCGCCCCCGTCGGCCCGTACGCTCCCGTCGGCCGGGGCCTGCGCGGGGACGGCGGGCCGGGCCGCCGCACCCGTGGCGTCCGCCCCGTCGGCGGTCCGGGCGGCGGCAGCCTCGAAGAAGCGCAGCAGCTCCACCGGGAACGGCAGCACCAGCGTCGAGTTCTTCTCCGCCGCGACCTCGACCACCGTCTGCAGCAGCCGCAGCTGCATCGCCGCCGGGGTCTCCGCCATCCTGACGGCCGCCTCGGCGAGCTTGGACGCGGCCTGGAACTCGCCGTCGGCGGTGATGATCCGGGCCCGGCGCTCGCGGTCGGCCTCGGCCTGGCGGGCCATCGACCGCTTCATCGAGTCGGGCAGGCTGACGTCCTTGATCTCCACCCGGTCGATGTGCACGCCCCAGCCGGTGGCCGGGCTCTCCAGCATGACCTCCAGGCCCTGGTGCAGGTTCTCCCGGCCGGAGAGCAGGTCGTCCAGCTCGCTCTTGCCGATGATGGAGCGCAGCGAGGTCTGGGCGACCTGCAGCATGGCGAACGCGTAGTTCTGCACGTCCACGGTGGCCTTGACCGGGTCGATCACGCGGAAGTACAGCACCGCGTCGACGCTGACCGAGACGTTGTCCTTGGTGATGCCCTCCTGCGCGGGCACCGGCATGGTGATGACCTGGACGTTGACCTTGCGCATCCGGTCCACCACCGGCATCAGCAGGGTGATGCCCGGCTCGCGGACCTGCTTGCGCACCCGCCCGAGCCGGAACACCACACCGCGCTCGTACTGCTGCACCACTCGTACGCCGGTCACCAGCCAGAGCAGGAACACCACGGCGACGATCACGACGACTGCCACGATTCCGACCTCCCCCGTCGCGGCGCAGCCGGGCCGGGACCGGGTGGCCCTGTCGCACGGTGCGAGCCGCGCAGGACAGTATGCGCCCGGCGTGCCGGGCGGGACAGGCGTGTGCACAGCGGTTCTGACGGAAAGCCGGCGGGCGGCCCTGCGGAGAACGGTCCTGCGGCGGGCCGGCGCCCCCGGCCGGTGGCGGCGGCAGTCAGCGGCCGGCGCCTCGGCGGCGGTCCGTTCGGGCCGGTACCGTCGCCGCGTGACCACGACGATCGACTCCTCCTCCCCGGAAGCCGGTTCCGTCCGGCCACCACTGGTGACCAGGGCCCTGCTGGTGCGCTTCGTCTCCCTGCTCGGGTCCTCCACCGGTTTCAACCTGCTGCTCTCCGCCGTCCCGCTGTACGCGCAGGAGTCCGGCGGCGGGGAGCACGCGGCGGGACTGGCCACCGGCGCGCTGATGCTGGCCACCGTCGTCGGTGAGCTGGCCACCCCCGCGCTGACCGCCCGGTACGGCTACCGGTGGGTGCTGGCCGCCGGGTTGGTGCTGCTGGGGGCGCCCGCGCTGCTGCTCACCGCGTCCGGCGGGATGGCGGTGGTGGTGGCGGTCTGCCTGCTGCGCGGGGTCGGGTTCGCGATCGCGCTGGTGGCGGGCGGGGCGCTGACGGCCTCGCTGATCCCGGCCGAACGGCGCGGGGAGGGGCTGGCCCTGGTCGGCGTGGTCTCCGGCCTGCCGTCGCTGTTCGGCCTGCCGATCGGCGTCTGGCTGGGCCAACACGTCGGCTGGGGCTGGGTGTTCGCGATCGGGGCGGCCGCCCCGCTGGCCGCCGTCGCCTCCGTCCCCGCGCTCCCCGACCGCACCCGGGCGGCCGGGCCGGCGGTGGGACTGCGGGACGGGCTGCGCAGCGGCGCCCTGCTGCGGCCCGCCACGGTGTTCGCCGCCACCGCGCTGGCGGCGGGGATCATCGTCACTTTCCTGCCGCTCGCCGTGCCGTCCGGCGGGGCCGTCGCGGTCGCCCTGCTGGTCCAGCCGGGCGCGGCGACCCTGGCCCGCTGGCTCGCCGGGCGGCACGGCGACCGGCGCGGCTCGGCCGGGCTGGTGCTGCCCGCGCTGCCGGTCGCGGCCGCCGGGGTGCTGCTGCTGGCGTGGACGGACAGCCCGGTGGCGGTGATCGCCGGCGCGGCGGTGTTCGGCACCGGCTTCGGCATCGCGCAGAACGCGACGCTGGCGCTGATGTACGCCCGGGTGCCACCGGCCGGGTACGGCACCGTGACCGCGCTGTGGAACGTCGCCTACGACGGGGCGATGGGCATCGGCGCGGTCGCCTTCGGGGCCGTCGCGGGCGGAACGGGCTACCCGTGGGCGTTCGCCCTGACGGCGGCGGTGATGCTCGCCGCGCTCGCCCCGGCCTGGCGGGACCGGGGGAGCGTCGCGGTGGCCGAGTAGCCGAGTAGCCGGGTGGCCGAGCAGCCGCGCCGATCGGCCGGGTGGCCCGGTGGGCGACCGGCCGGGGCGGCTCTCAGGCACGGATGGCACTCCTCCCCGTTGTGGACGCGGACCTGATTCCGCGTCATGGCGATGATCGCAGCCGGGTGGTGGGGGATCAAGGTCCGGTCGCGGGAGGGGGCGGCGGCAGGCCGCGGGTGGGCCGCCGGGCGGACCGCCCAGCGCAACGACACGCACGGGCCGCCCTGTTGCTCGACTTGCCGCAGGTCGGGCGCTTGGATGGGCACGCCCTGGTCGACCGGACGGACCCGCACCGGGTCACGCCCGGCCGCGGTCCGAACGCCCCCGGCAAGCCGAGGAGTCACCACCGTGCACGACACCCCCGACCCCGCCGTCGTGGCCCGCCGGGTCGCCGAACGCCGCGAGCACCTGGGTCTCAGCGAGGACGACCTGGCGCGTCGGGCGGCAATGGCCCCCCGCTACCTGCGGCACCTCCTTGAGGCCGGTCCGGACTTCGACCCGGCGGGCTTCGTCCGGATCGCCGCCGCCCTCGACGACAGCCGCGACGACCTGCTGTGGGGCCGCGCCGACGCCCCGCCCGGACACGGCGGCCCGGGGCCGCACCCCCGGCTGCAGAACCTCACCGAGGCCGAGTGCTGGGAGCAGGTCGGGAACCATGGCGTCGGCCGGATCGGCCTGCCGGTGGAACCGGGGCCGGTGGTCCTGCCCGTCAACTACGTGGTCGACCGGCGGTCCTTCGCCTACCGCACCGGCGAGCACCACGCCACCGCTCCGGCCGAGGGCGCGGCGGTCTCCTTCCAGGTCGACCACATCGACGAGTACCTCGGCCGGGGCTGGAGCGTGCTCGCCCTCGGCCCCGCGCACTACGTGGACGACCCGGCGGAGCTGGCACACCTGGCCGGCCTGCCCGGTGCCTCGCCGTGGGCGGGCGACGACCGGCCCTGCTGGGTGCGGATCCGGCCGGAAGAGATCACCGGCCGGCGGCTGATCGCCGGCTGAGGCCGCCTTCCAGACAGGGCACCTTCTGGCTCAGCCCGGAGGAAATCACCGAACTGGGAAGGGAGTTGTTCGCCGTGCTGGAACCGCGGCTGGCCAACGGGCCGGCACCGGGCCGGGATCCGTACCTGGTCAGTCCGATCGTCTTCCCGGTCGCGACACCCGAGACGCCCGCTGTCGGGGAGCCGTGAGCGGGAACGCCGCCGATCCCGCCGCCCGATCCCGCCGCCCGATCCCTGCACGGCCCGTGGACGCGCGCGTCGATGACTGGTATCCAGGCGACTGGGTAGCCGGGCGGAGCCGGCCGCCGCGCCGGGACGTACCACCAGGAGAGCAGGGGCGATGCGCAGAATTCTGATCGTCGGTGCCGGGCAGGCCGGACTCCAACTGGCCCTGGGACTGCAGTCCCACGGCTACGACGTGACGGTGCTGACGGACCGTGGGCCGGAGGAGGTGCGGGCCGGCCGGGTGCTGTCCAGCCAGTGCATGTTCGACTCCGCGCTGCGCACCGAGCGCGCCCTCGGCCTCGACCTGTGGGCGGACCGGGCGCCCCGGATCGAGGGCGTCGGGGTGTCGGTGCCCGGGCCGGACGGGACCCGGGTGATCGACTGGGTCGGGCGGCTGGACGCCTACGCGCAGTCCGTCGACCAGCGGTTGAAGACGTCGACCTGGCTGGAGGCCTTCGCGGAGCGGGGCGGCCGGGTGGAGCTGCGCAAGGTGACCGCCGCCGACCTGCAGCACCTGGCCGGCTCGTACGACCTGGTGCTGGTCGCCTCCGGCAAGGGCGCGCTGGGCTCGCTGTTCGAGCGCGACCACGCGCACTCGCCGCACGAGCGGCCCCAGCGCGCCCTGGCCGCCGCCTACGTGCACGGCCTTGCGCCGCGCCCCGAGCACGCATTCGCGGCGGTGCGGTGCAACGTGGTGCCCGGCATCGGCGAACTGTTCGTGGTGCCGGCCCTGACGATGTCGGGGCCGTGCGACATCCTGCTCTGGGAGGCGATGCCGGGCGGGCCGGCGGACGCCTTCGACGGCCTCCGCGACCCGGCCGAACACCTGCGGGTGACACTGGAGTTGATGAGGACGTTCACGCCTTGGGAGTACGACCGGGCCCGGTCCGGCGTCGAACTCACCGACGTCGGCGCCACTCTGGCCGGGCGCTTCACCCCGGTGGTGCGCCGTCCGGTCGGCGAACTGCCGGGCGGCGGTTCGGTGCTGGGCGTGGCGGACGTGGTCGTCACCAACGACCCGATCACCGGCCAGGGCTCCAACAACGCGGCCAAGTGCGCGGCGGGCTACCTCGCGGCGATCCTCGCCCACGGCGACAAACCCTTCGACCGCGACTTCCAGCAGGCTGCCTTCGACGACTTCTGGGAGACCGCGGGCCCGGCCACCACCTGGACCAACGCGATGCTCGCCCCGCCGCCCCCGCACGTGCTCGACCTGCTGGTCGCGGCGGGCGGACACCAGGCCGTGGCGGACCGGTTCGCCAACAACTTCAACGACCCGGCGGACGTGGCGCGGTGGTTCCTCGGACCGGTCGAGGCGGCCGCCTATCTGGCCTCGGTCACGGCCGGGGACTGAAAGGTCAAGAGATCGCCAAATCGCGTGCGCCTGCGGGCCGACCGTGGTGGGTTCGTGTCGCCCCCTCGCCGAGGGGGCACTCGGCTCGGCGCACGAGCGGTACGGACACCCGGACAACAGGAGACACGTGGTGGCGGTCGACGGGGGCAACATGGCCCAGGCTGTGATCGATACGGCTTACAACGAACGCAAGCGGCTGCACACCGGCCGCAGCCGGACCACCGCCCTGGTCGTGCTGGGCCTGCTGGCCGCGGTCGGGATCTTCCTCGCCGTGGTGGTGGGGAAGTCGGACCCGGACTCCCCGCCGACCTGTGACGGCCACACCATGACCCGGCACAGCGAGTGCCGGATCTGGTCCAACCACGGCGGCGGGGGCACCTACTCCTACGACGAGATGATCGACCGTCGGGAGTCCTCGAACGGCGTGTGGCGCTTCATCGGCTTCGGCGGCGCCGGCCTCGCGGTCGTGCTGATGGCGGTCTCCTACACCAAGCTGAACCCGAACCGCCCCTGGGGCAAACCGGTCGGCGCCGCCTGCCCGCGCTGCCGGGAGCTGAACCTGCGGGAGAAGCTCACCGTCCACAGCGTCACCAAGGGCCGGACCACCTACCGCTACCGCGGCATCGTCACCCTCTGCACCCCCGCCTGCGGCTTCTCCACGATCCGGCAGAGCTGAAGCCCGCCCCCGACGGCCGGTGCCCCGGGGCCGCGAACAGGCCGCCCGGCTCCCGCCCGCTACGCTCGGTCCCGATCGAACAACCGATGGGGTGAACCGTATGGGCAGGTGGGAGCGGGCGCTGGACGCGGCCGGCGTGCACGATCCCGGGCTGCGGGCCGACTACGGCCGGCAGCGGCAGCAGGTCGCCCGGTACAAGCGGGAGGTCACGCTGGCGGCCGGCCTGTTGCTCCCGGACCGCACGGTCCCGCACGTGATCGCGGCGGCGGCCTTCATGCACCGCACCGACACCCTGCTGGACAGCGGCCCCCTCGCGGAGCGCCGGGCCGCGTCCGCCCGGTGGCAGCGGTCGGTCGCCGAGAGCCTCGCCGCCGGCCGCACCGACGATCCCGAACTGCGCCCCCTGCTGAACAGCGTGGCCGCGCACCCCGCCCTGCGCGACCGCGTCCTGGACTTCCTCGCCGCGACGGACGCGGACCTCGACTTCGCCGGGTTCGCCACCGAGGAGGAGTACCAGGACTACGTGGACGGGTACTCGCTGCCCGGCTTCATGGTGGTCGCCGGGCTGCTCGGTCCGGACGGCGACCAGGCGGCCTTCCGCGCCGCGTGCCGCACCTACATCGACGCCGCCCAGCGGCTCGACTTCGTCAACGACCTCGCGGAGGACCTGGCCGAGGGCCGGCTGACGATCCCCGAGCAGACCTTGCGGGAGTACGGCGTCACCCGGGCCGACCTGGAAGGGGGCCGGGACCTGCCGGCCGTCCGGGCGCTGCTCGGCGACCTGCTCGACCGGGCGGACCGCACCCTCGCCGAGGGTCGGGCCGTCGTCGCGCTGGTGCCGGCCGTGCACCGGCCGATGGTCCGCTGCCTCCTCGGGGTGGACGCACTCGTCAGCGCCGCCGCCCGGGTCGATCCGGGTGCGCTGCTGCGCCGCTCCGCAAGTCCCGCGAAGGCGGCCGCGCTGCGGCTGCTGGCCCGTGAGTACCTCCGCGCCCGCCGGCTGCGCGGCTGACGCTCCCGGCCGCGGCTGCGGGGCGATTCCTGACATTTCGTCAAGGCCCCTGCGGGGTGCGCGAGTCGGTCCCGTCGGTGCTGCGGGCCGGGTGCGTCGGGCGGTGCCGGGTGGTTCGCCCGCCCGGTGGAGCCGTCGTCGCGGCCTCCGCATCCGACCTGCGGACTATACCCCAGTCGACACATCTTGAACGCACTGGCCCAGGAGGTGGTCGTGAGGCCTCTGGGGCCCCGGATGCCTGCGGTGCGTCCGGGAAGCTCCCGGCCTGCACGCGGTTTTCGTCACCGACAGTTCTGCGGTGTCATCTCTGCGTGTTCATGGCACCGATATTCGGGCGTTCATGCGTTCAGGAAGATAACGAAAAGGCCCAGCATGATCTCGCCTTGGATTTACTTCTTGACTCCATCTGGCATATGCGGGTTGACTCCCTCCCACTCCGCCGCACCGTCGCGGCGACGTCAGGGAGGCACCCCCACATGAACGCAATGATGCGTCGCGCTGTCATCGCCACCGCAGCCGTCTCGATGGCCCTGTCCATGGCCGCCTGCGGCAAGGCCGGCAGCGACAAGAAGGACTCCGCCGCCGCCGGTGACACCAAGTCCATCGGCCTGCTGCTGCCCGAGAACGCGTCCTCGACCCGCTACGAGTCCTTCGACCGCCCGTTCATCGAGGCCAAGGTCAAGGCCCTGTGCGCGGACTGCAAGGTGCTCTACAACAACGCCGAGGGCAGCGCCTCCAAGCAGAAGCAGCAGTTCGACACCCTGATCGCCCAGGGTGTCAAGGTCATCGTCCTGGACGCGTTCGACGCCACCTCCACCCAGTCCTGGGTCAAGGAGGCCGCCGCCAAGGGCGTCAAGGTCGTCGCCTACGACCGCCTGGCCACCGGCCCGGTCGCCGCCTACGCCTCCTTCGACAACGAGAAGGTCGGCGAGCTCCAGGGCCAGGCCCTGGTCGACGCGCTCGGCGCGCAGGCCGCCGACGCCAACGTCGTCATGATCAACGGTGACGACGCGGACCCGAACGCCGGTCAGTTCAAGGCCGGTGCGCACAAGGTCCTCGACGGCAAGGTCAAGAAGGTCGTCTACGAGCAGTCCGGCGAGTGGAAGCCCACCGTCGCCGGCCAGAAGATCGGTGCCGCGATCACCCAGCTCGGCAAGGACGGGTTCCAGGCCGTCTACTCCGCCAACGACGGCATGGCGGGCGCCATCATCACCCAGCTCCAGGGCGCGGGCATCAAGGTGCCGGTCGGCGGTCAGGACGCGGGCCTCGACGCCATCCAGCGGATCGTCAACGGCGACCAGGCGTACACCATCTACAAGGCGTACAAGCCGCTCGCCGACAGCGCCGCCGAGCTGGCCGTCGACCTCCTGCAGGGCAAGGACGTCAAGTCCGTCGCCACCTCCAGCGTCGACAGCGCCACCGACAAGGGCATCCCGGCCAAGCTGCTCGACCCCAAGGTCGTCACCAAGGCCAACATCAACGACACCGTCATCGCCGACGGCCTCTACAAGGCCGCCGACATCTGCACCGCGGACTACGCCGCCGCCTGTGCCACCGCCGGCCTGAAGTAGCACCGCCCGGGCGGAGCTCCCCGACATCCCCGGGGAGCACCGCCCGCAGCCGCGGCGGCCCCAGGCCCGCCCCGACACCCCCTTTTCGACGCTCACCCGCCCGCCCAGCACGGCGCGCGGGCCACCCCGGCCGCCGACCCACCATCACGGCGCGCGGGAAGAAGGAGATGGTTCACGTGACAGGCGCACCCGTACTGGCGTTGCGCGGGGTCTCCAAGCGCTTCGGCGCCGTCCAGGCACTGACCGACGTGCACCTGGAGGTACACGCCGGCGAGGTGGTGGCCCTGGTGGGCGACAACGGCGCCGGAAAGTCCACGCTGGTGAAGACCATCGCCGGCGTGCACCCCATCGACGAGGGGACGATCGAGTGGGAGGGCCAGGAGGTCTCCATCGGCCGCCCGCACGACGCCCAGGCCCTCGGCGTCGCGACCGTCTACCAGGACCTCGCGCTGTGCGACAACCTCGACGTGGTCGGCAACCTCTTCCTCGGCCGTGAGCTGAAGCGCTTCGGCACGCTCGACGAGGTCGCCATGGAGAAGCGCGCCCGCGAACTCCTCGACACCCTCTCCATCCGCATCCCGAGCGTGCGCATCCCGATCGCGGCCCTCTCCGGCGGCCAGCGCCAGGTGGTCGCGATCGCCCGCGCCCTCGTCGGCGACCCCAAGATCGTCATCCTGGACGAGCCCACCGCCGCCCTCGGCGTCGAGCAGACCGCCCAGGTCCTCGACCTCGTCGAGCGCCTGCGCGACCGCGGCCTCGGCGTCATCCTGATCAGCCACAACATGGCCGACGTCAAGGCCGTGGCCGACACCGTCGCCGTCCTGCGCCTGGGCCGGAACAACGGCGTCTTCGAGGTGGCGACCACCTCGCACGAGGAGATCATCTCCGCCATCACCGGCGCCACCGAGAACGCCGTCACCCGTCGCCAGGCCCGACTCGCGGAGGAAGCGAAGTGAGCACCGAACAGACCACCACCACCCCGGACGCGGCCCCCGCGGTCGACCCCCGCCTGCTCGTCCGCGAGGCCGGCCTCGCCGGCTACCTCGCCGAGTTCAAGCGGAAGATGAAGAACGGCGACCTCGGCTCCGTGCCCGTCGTCCTCGGTCTGATCCTCATCGGTGCCATCTTCCAGGGCATCACCGGGGACTTCCTCAACGCCGACAACCTCACCAACATCACCAAGTGGATCGCCGGCCCCGGCCTGATCGCCGTCGGCATCGTCTTCGTGCTCCTCCTCGGCGAGATCGACCTCTCGCTCGGGTCCGTCGCCGGCGTCTCCGCCGCGATCGCCGCCGTGTTGTCCGTGCGCTCCGGCTACAACGAGTGGGCCGCCTGCCTCATCGCGATCGGCGCCGCCGTCGCGATCGGCGCCCTGCACGGCTTCTTCTTCGCCAAGATCGGCGTCCCGGCGTTCGTCGTCACCCTCGCCGGCCTGCTCGCCTGGAGCGGCCTGCAGCAGTACGTCCTCGGCGACAAGGGCACCGTCAACGTCGTCAACGACGGCGTCCTCGCCAACCTGGACACGTACTTCCTCGGCGACGGCGACATCGCCTACACCTGGGGCCTCGCCGTCCTCGGCGTCGCGCTCTTCGCGGCCGGGCAGATCCTGGACGCCCGCCGCCGCGCCGCCGCCGGCCTCGCGGCGCGCCCGATGAGCGAGATCGCGCTGCGCACCGGCGTCCTCGCCGTCATCGCGCTGACCGCCGCCTACATGCTCAACCAGGACCGCGGCCTGCCGCTGCCCCTGCTCGTCTTCCTGGCCGTCGTGGTCATCACCGACTTCGTCCTGCGCCGCACGAGCTACGGCCGGCAGATCTTCGCCGTCGGCGGTGGCGTGGAGGCCGCCCGCCGCGCGGGCATCAACGTGGCCTGGATCCGGATCTCGGTCTTCATGATCTCCGCCGGCATGGCGGCCCTGGGCGGTCTCTTCATCGCCTCCCAGCAGGGTTCCGCCGACAAGATCCTCGGCGGCGGCAACGTCCTGATGAACTCCATCGCCGCGGCCGTCATCGGCGGCACCAGCCTGTTCGGCGGGCGTGGCAAGACCTGGTCGGCCCTGCTGGGCATCCTGGTCATCCAGTCGATCATCACCGGCCTGGACCTGGTCCACGTCAACCAGGCCATCCAGTACATGATCACCGGCGCGGTCCTGCTGGCCGCCGTCGTCCTGGACTCCGTCTCCCGCCGCACCCGCAAGACCGCCGCGCGCTGACCCGGCGTCACGCGCACGGCTCGGGCCGGTCCGGTACCCACCCCCTCGGGTACCGGGCCGGCCCGCTCGCGTCGTACCTGAGGGCGCACGCGGTGTCCACAAACGGAACCCTCCTTTGACGTAGGTGGGTTGTCGCCTCCGTCGGGTACCTGTCGCGGTCCGTCGGGCGTGGCTAGCATGAGGCAGCTCCACCACAGGTTCCAACGACAAGAACCACAGGGAGGACCCCCATGACTGCACTGATGACCGACGTCCGCGATGCCGGCCTGCTGGACATCGACGAGGACGCCATCTCCTTCGAGGACGCGTTCGACGCGGACCTCACGCCGGTCGCGTGTCTCGCCGACCCGTGGGTCACCTACGTCCCGACCCGCTTCCCCTGCGAAGACTTCTGATCCCAGCGGGCCGACCGGAACACAGCGGAACCGGGGGAGGGAACGGATCCTTGAGCACACCACCCGACCCCGGCTCCGCCGACGGGCTGCGGCGCAGCGTCGAGGCGCTCGCCGCAGCCGCCGTCGTCCCGCGCGGACCCCTGCGCACCGACGGACAGTGGTGGTACCTCCGGGACCGCCGGCTGTCGGAACTGGCGCACGGATGGAAGCTGCACGTGTCCGCCCGCCCCGGCGGACTCGCGGACCTGCTGGACGTGGTGATCCCGATCCTGCTCCGCCACACCTGCGACGTGAAGTTCGCGCACAGCGCGGACGTCCTGCAGGAGCTCAACAGCGGCCGGCACGGCGGCGCCGCCGTCGGGAAGGCAGTGACGGTCTACCCGCAGCCGGACGAAGTCCACGCCCTCGGGCAGGAGCTGGCGCAGGCACTGGCCGGCCGGGCCGGTCCCGACGTGGTCAGCGACCGCCGGATCCGGCCGGACTCCCCGGTGTACTACCGCTACGGTCCCTTCCGGGTCACGGAGGAGGAGGCGGAACGCGGCATGGTCGGCCCCGACGGCTCGCGGTTCCCCGGTCTGGCCGAGGCCCGCTACCGTCAACCGCCCTGGGCCGAAGACCCGTTCACCGGTCAGCGCGCGCCCGCCCGGACCGCCACCACCCGGGTCGGCGACGGCCGCTACCGCCTCACCGCGGGCATCTCCCGCGCGCCCAGCGGCCACGTCTACCGCGCGGTCGAACTCGCCACCGGGCGCGAGGTGGTGGTCAAACAGGCCCGGGCCTTCGTCGCCGAGGACGGCGCGGGCACCGATGCGCGCGGCCGGCTGCGGCACGAACGCCGGGTGCTCGCCGCACTCGCCGGCGTGCCCGGAGTGCCGCCCCTGGTCGACTACTTCCGGCACGGCACCGACGAGTACCTGGTCAGCGGCGCGCGCGGCGGGCGCGACCTCCGGCGGGACGTCCTCACCGCAGGTCCGTACGGCGCGGTCGCGGACGACGGCGCCCGCGACGGGTGGACGCTGGCCCGCGAACTGCTGCGGATCCTGGACGCGGTGCACGCGCGCGGTGTCGTGGTGTGCGACCTCAAACCCGCGAACGTGGTGCTCGACCACGACGGCCGCGCCTCGATCGTCGACTTCGGGGTGAGCGCCCTCGCCGGTGAGCGCCCACCGGGAGCCACCGCCGGCTACGGCCTGCCGGGCGGCACCGGCGACGACCCCACCGAGGACCACTACGCGCTCGGCACCACCCTGCACCACGCCCTCACCGGCCTCGACCCCGTCGTGATCGACCCCGACCCGGCGACCAACCGCGACCGCACCCTCGCCTGTCTGCGCGCCGCCCTCCCGGGGGCGGGCCCGGTGGTGGACCTGGTGACGGGGCTGCTGAGCTTCGACCCGGCGGAGCGCGCCGCGGCGGCATCGGGACTCCGTGACGGCGGCGCGATCGCCGCTCCCGCACGGCGGCTGCCGGCGCGGGCCGCACGGTGCAAGCCGCGGCGGCCCGGCCGGGCCCTGCTGGACGAGGCCCTCGACCACACCGTCACCATCTGCGTGCGGATGGCCCGCGAGCTGGTCGCCGCCGGCCCCGGCACGGAGCGCCCGCGCACCCTGCTCTCCCTCTACGACGGCGCGGCCGGGATCGGCCTCGAACTGCTCCAGCACCCGGACCGCCCGGACGCCCGCTCCGCCGCCGCCGACCTGGCCGACTGGACCGCCGCCCACCCGGCCCTCGACCGGCTCGACGACTCCCTGTACCAGGGCCGCGCGGGCGTCGAGCTGTTCCTCGCCGAGGCGGCTGCCGTCCTCGGGGCGGAACCGCTCGCCTCCGGCCCCTGGGACGCGCCCGGCCTGGGCACGGGGACGGACCAGATCGCCGGTGCGGCCGGGATCGGCACCGGGCACCTGCTGCTCGCGGCGGTCGGCTCGGAGGCCCACCGGCATCGCGCCGACCGGCACCGCGCGGCTGCCGCCCGCTGTGCGGTACGGCTGACGACCGGGCCGCTCGACGAGCCCGAGGACGAGCCCAACCCCGGCACCGCCGCCCTCGCGGAGGGCTTCGCCCACGGCCGCGCCGGCGTCGCCCACTTCCTGCTCGCCATGCCCGACGAGGCTTCGCAGCGCACCGCCCGCCGGATCGTGGACGATCTCGCGGCCGACCTCCCCCGGATCGCGGACGCCGCCCGCCGGCCCGGGGCGACCCGCCGCTACCTCGCGTGGTGTCGGGGACTGGCCGGGCTCGGAACAGTCCTCGTCCAGGCCGGCCTGCGATACCGCGACGACGAGCTGCTCGCCCTGGCCGCCGAGGCCGCCGACACCTGCCGGGTGCTCGCCCCGCGGACCGCCCAGGTGTTCCGCTGCTGCGGCCTGGCCGGCGTCGGGGACCTCCTGGTCGACCTGGCCGAGGCCACCGGGGACGCCCGCCACCGGGCGGCGGCCGAGGACCTGGCGGGTCTCGTCCTCACCCGGGCCGGCGGCCCGCCGAACCGGCCGGTCTTCGCAGGCCGGCAACCGGACGCCGAGGCGCGCGCATGGGCGGTCGGCACGCCCGGCGTCGCCACCTTCCTGCGCCGCCTGTCCCGGCGCGGCGGCCCGGTGCCGGGGCTGCTGCCGCTGCGTTGAGCAGTCCTGGGGCCCGCTCATCCGGGACACGCTCGTTCGGCACGGGCTGAACGAGCGAAGCCCCCCGCGGGTCGGGTGTGGCGGATGCCGGAGCGATCCCAGGGGTCGGCATCCTTCCGGTGACTCGTTCGGCCGCCGTCCAGCCCGGAGAGCTCGCCACCGCAGGTGTTCGGTGCCCGGCGGGGACGGCGGTCACCGGCGGCGGCCTCGCAACGGATGCCGGCTCCTCCTGGGACATCAAGAGCTCCGTTGCCACCGGGACTTCCGGCACGAGCACCGGGGGCGCCTGGTCGGCGAGCGTCAAGAACACCGGCCCTGCGCCCCAGGCGCTCACCGTCCATGCGGTCTGCTCCAGTCGAGGGGCCTGACCGACAGCCCGTCGCCGCTTGCGGCCCCTGCGGCTGGAGTCGACAGCCCCCGTCGAATCCCTGCCGGCGGAACCCGGCCGCTGCCGTACTTCAACGGAACGATCAATAGGTCGAGCGGGTGCGGACCGGCCGCACCCGCTCTTCGCTTTGCCATCAAGTTCCAATCTGTAAAAGGGAGTTCGGAAGACTTCAAGGTGGAACATCGCAGGTCGGTGGCGGACCGCTCAAGCGCCGCTGTAGTGGCGGCGGCGATGAGCCGTAGGGGCACGGACTACCGGCCAATGTCCCCTCGGGCCGTGCCGCCGGCCGGTGCCCGCTACCTAGACTCGCCAGTGGGCGGCGCGACGTCGGGATCCCCTCGATCCGCGTTCGACGCACCCACGGGGGGCCCGGCACATCCCACAGCACCCGCTCCGCAGACGCGTCCCGGACATTCCGGAACGCCTGCCACCTCAAGGGAGAACGCCATGTCCGACATCACTCTCGACCTTCAGGACCTCGACCTCAGCGAGCTGACCGTCACCTCCCTGCGTGACACCGTCGCACTGCCGGAGAACGGCGCCTCCTGGGGCTCCTGCTCCTGCCAGGGCTCGTCCTCCTGCGCCCAGCCGCAGGACATGGTCGTCCCGATCGGCTGACGATTCGTCGGTCCATCGACTGACACCACGTCAGTTCATCGGTAGGCAAGGATCGTTCGAGAACTCTGGAGACCACATGTCTGACCACGCCCAGGGCGAGCTCGCACTCGCCGACGTCCTCGCCCTCGACAGCCTCGACCTGGGGGAGCTGACCGTCACCGCGTTGCGTGACACCGTCGCGCTGCCCGAGACGGGCGCCTCCGGCGGGCCCAGCTCGACCTCCTGCGGATCGTCCTCCTGCGGGGCTCCGCACCCGCCGGTCCTCGACACCTTCTGAGATCGGCACCCCGCACCGACTCCGCACCATCCCGCACCACCAGCGCAGCAACCCTGAACCCGGCGCGTTCGCGCGGACGCGCCGGGTTCCTGCCGTGTCGCTCAAGTCCCGTCGGAGGGAGCCGCCATGCCGAACCGATCCCTGCCGCGTCCCGCGCTCCGAGAGGCCCCGGCCGACGCACGCACGCAGGCCGTCGTGCCCGACCGGGCCGCAGCATCCACGCAGGCCGACGCACCTGCGCAGGAATCCGAGTCCGGGCCGGCGCCGGTCGCGTACACCGCGCCCCATGCCCTGGTGCGCGCCACCGTCATCGACCGGCCCGCACAGTCCGCGTCGGCGGCGGCCGCGCGGAGCCTGCTGGCCGAACTCGCCGCCGTCGAGGCCGCGGAGGCGGCCCTGCGAACGGACCTCGGCGACGACCTGTACGACAGTCGCGCCGGACACGACGAGGACTTCCACCGCCGGGTCGTGCTCCCGCTCCGCCGCGACCTGCACAACGGGCGCCCGCCCCGCCCCGCGCTGCTCGACCGGCTCGCCGACCTGCCGCAGCGCGTCCCGCGGCTCGCCGCATGGCTGGGCCTGCGGCAGCGGCGTGCCCGGGCGCTCGCCGCGCTGGCCGACGCCGTTCCGCCCGCGCTCGCCGCCGAACGCGCCGGACTCGCCGAAATCTGCCGCCACCCCGCCTTCGCCCGCGCCGTCGCCCTCACCAGCGCCGACCTGCTGCGCGCGGTCGCCACCACGGCCCGCGAGGCCGGCACGGCGGGACAGCGGTCCGGGCGGGCCCGCAAGGAGGAGGCCGCCGTGCTGCGGCACGCGCTGCGGGCCACCGCGAAGACCAGCCCGCTCTCCTGGTTCACAGCGGTCGGCTGGTCCTCGGGGGACACGACGCCGAACGGGCCCGCCGCGCCCCCGTACGCGGTCGTCCGGGAGAACCGGACGTTGGTCGCCGCGCTCGTCCAGGCCCTGCTCGACGACCCCCGGCGCAGCCGCACCCTGCCGCACCGGATGACCGCCGCCGCCCGTGTCACCGACGGCCGCGCCCACTACGCCCGCAGCGAGGTGGTGTTCGCGGGCGGGCGCTACCTGGTCACCCGCGAGGAGGAGGTCGAACTGGCCGACCGGCCCGAACTCGCGCTCCTCGCTACGCTCGCCGACACCCCGGACACCCCGGAGCGGCTCGCCGTCCGCCTCGCCGACGCGCTCGGACGGCCGGGCGGCGACCCCGCCGTGCACCGCTTCGTCGGCCAACTCCTCACCGCCCGCCTGCTGGTGCCCACCGACCCGGTCGACCCGCAGGACCCGCAGCCGCTGCGGAGCCTCGCCGAGTGGCTGAGGCCGTGGCCGGAGGACACCCCGATCGTCGATCTGATCGACCAACTCGGCTTATTCACTGCGGAGTTGTCCCAGACGCCGGGCGATCGGCGGCCGGCTCTGCTGGCCGCGCTCGCCGACACCTGGCACCGGGTCCTGGCCGCAGCCGGCCGGCCCGTCCCCGCCGACGCCGCGCCGCTCACCGTCCTCAGCGAGGACGTCCACGCGCCCGCGCCGCCGCGGCCCTCGCCGAGCGCGGCCGATCGGGTCGCGTTCGCCGAACTCACCGCGCTGGCCGAGCTGTTCGACCGCGGCCACCTGATGCGCCGGGCGGCCCGCGACCGCTTCGTCGCCCGCTTCGGCACCGGCGGGGTGTGCACCACCCCGTGGGAGTTCGGTGCCGACGCCGCACAGGCCTGGACCGACCCGGCCATGCCGGACGAACTCGCGGCGCTGCAAGCCGAGTTCGCCGCCGCACCGGAGCGGGACGGCGAACTCGTCCTCCCCGCCGAGGCGGTCCGCGCACTGGCCGACCGGCTGCCCGACTGGACGGCCGCCCGCCCGCTGAGCTACTCCTGGTTCGTCCAGTGCGACGCCGCCGACGGCCTGCTGTGCGTCAACCACGTCTACGGCGGCTGGGGGCGCTTCACCAGCCGCTTCCTCGACGCCACCGCACCGAGGGCCGCCGCCGACATCGCCCGGCAGATCCGCCGCGGCCTCGGCGAGGGCGCCCGCGCGGCCCAGATCCGGCCGGTCGGCGGCTTCAACGCCAACCTCCACCCCCTGCTGCTCGCCGACGAGATCGGCCCCGACCGGCGGTGGACCAACCTCGCCGAATCCGACCTCGACCTCGTCCACGACACCGGCACCGACCAGCTCCGCTTCCGCCTCCGGAGCACCGGCGAACTGCTGGACGTCCTCTACCTCGGCTTCCTCGCCCCGCTCATGCTGCCCCAGCGGCTCGCCCCGCTGCTCGCCGACCATCCCAACGGCGTCGTCGACTTCGGGCCGCTGCTGCCGCGCACCGCCGTCGACGCACCCGGTGGCACCGTCACCCGCACCCCGCGCCTGCGCCACCGCCACGTCGTCCTGGCCCGCCGCCGCTGGCACCTGCCGACCGCCGTGCTCGACGCGCTGCGCGCCGACCTCACCGCCGACCCCGGGCCCGTCGGGGTCCCCGCCGACGCCACCGCCCGCTGGCGCGCCCTGCTGGGCCTGCCCGAACAGCTCTTCCTGCACCCCGTGCCCGCCACCGCCGCGACCACCGGCACCCCCGCCGACGCCTTCGTGGCCCACCTGCGCGCCCCCAAGCCCCAACCCCTCGACCTCGGCAATCCGCTGCACCTGAGCCACCTCGCCAAATGGCTCACCCGCTACCCGAACGGGGTGGTGCTGGAGGAGTCGCTGCCCGCCATCGCCGGGAGGGCGGAGCCGGCCCGGGCGGTCGAGTCGGTCGTGGAGACCTACCGTCCCGGCCGGGCGGGGGCCGGCGAAGCGCGGGAGCGGGACCGGTGAGCGGCACGGTCGGGCCCACGCCCTGCCCGCCGCCGCGCCGCTCCGGGGGGCACCGCCCGACGGCCCGTCCCGCCCGTCCATCCGTCCATTCCGCCCCGCAGTGCCGAGGAGACGTCCGATGCGTGACCCCGCCGACGGCCCGGAGAGCGCCGTGACCGCCGTGACCGCCGTGACCGCCGTGACCGCCGTGACCGCCGTGACCGCCGTGACCGCCTGTGACGTGGTCCTGACCTACTACCAGCCCATGAAGGCCCGCGCGCTGCGCGAAGCCGTGCTGCCGCAGGCCCGGCAGGCGGTGGCGGACGGGCTGCAGGCGCACATCGAGCGGCACTGGCGGTTCGGCCCGCACCTGCGGCTGCGACTGCGCGGCCCGCACGCTCGGGTGGCCGTCGCCGCGGAGCGCGCGGCCGAGGCGTTGCGGACGTGGACGGCGGCGCACCCGTCGGTCGCCGACCGGACGGACGAGCAGCTGCTGGCCGAGGCTGCCGTCGCCGGACGGGTCGAACTGGTGGCGCCGCCGTACGGGCCGCTGGTGCCGGACAACACCGTCCGGGTGGAGCCCGTCGACCCGGCCGCCGAGCAGTCCCTCCGCGCCCTGCTCGGTACCGAATCCGCCGACCTGCGCGATGAGTTGCTGCGCCTCGGGCTGCCTGCGATCGGCTCCGGGTCCGCCTTCCTCGGCGCGCACGGCGACGCGTCGGCGGCCCGGGTGCAGCTGGTGGTGGCGGCGCTCGCGGCGCACGCCGCCGCACACCCGGAGGGGCTGATCGGCGGCCACTACTCGATGCTGTCGCACCTGGAGGACTTCCTCGTCCACGAGGACCAGGACGGCAGCCTGCGGGCCGACTTCGAGCGGCGCTGGGAGCAGGTCGGCGGCGCCGTCACGGCCCTGGTCGGCCGGATCACCGACGGCGGGGCGAGCGGCTGGGAACGGGACTGGGCGCACTGGTCGGCGACCGCCTGGACGATGGCGGAGCGGCAGCTGGCCGCAGGCGCCGACCTCGGCGGCAGCCGTGAGGAGTACCGGGAGCGCGCGGCCACGATCGGCGACCCGGAAACCGCCGCCCGCTGGGACTTCGACCTGCGCACCCGCTACAGCGAGTTCCACCGGCTGCTGCACCGCTCGGACCCCCGAGGCACCATGTGGACCCGCCCGGACTACCTGATCTACCGGGCCTGCACCAACGGCCTGTACCGGCTGTTCGCGATCTGCGACGTCCGCCCGGTGGAGCGCTACCTCGCCGCCCACCTGGTGGTCCGCAGCGTGCCCGCGCTCACCGGGCACCGCTGGCAGGACCGGGTGGACGAGGTCATCGCCGCGGTGGAGGGCGCCGCGTGACGGCCGCGGAAAAGCCGTCCGTGCGGCCCCACCTGCGCCCCGGAGTGGCGGTGACCCCGCTGCGGGACGGCCTGCACCTGCGCGGACGCGGCACCAGCCTCACCCTGGAGGGCAGCCGCGCCCTTCCGGTTCTGTGGAAGCTGCTCGCCGCCCGGCTCGCCCCCGGTTCGGACGCGGCGGCCCAGCCCGCCGTCGAGCCGAAGGTGGCGGCCGCGCTGGCCACCGTCACCGCCCGGCTGCGCGAGCACGACCTGATCGTGGACCACCCGGACGGCGCCCGGCTGCCGACGTGGACCGGCGCAGTGGCGGACGAACCGGACGGCGCGGCGGCGGCGCTCGCGGCGGCCCACCCGGTGGTGGCCGCCGCCGACCCGGACGGCCCGGTGGCCCGGGCGGTGGCCGGTGCGCTCGCCCGGGGCGGGACGGCGGCGCCCACGGTGGTCGCCGAACCCGGGCTGCCCGCCGGGCAGGTGGTGCTCTCGGCGGGCGAACCGCCGATGGCGGTCGCTGTCCGGTGCGGCGCGGACGGCGGCTTCGTCACCGCGCCCGCCGGCCCGGCCCGCACCCGGGCGGACGCGATCGCCCTCGCCGCCCGACTGGACCTCGGCCGCGGCACCGGGCATCCGGCCGCGCTGCCGGCGCTGCTCGCCGCCGCCGGCGCCCAGCGGCTGCTCTGCGCGATCGCCGGCCTGCCCGACCCGGGCGAGCCCGCCGACGACCCACGCCTGCTCACCGGCCGCCCCGCCGTCCTGCTCGCCGAAGCCCGCCCGCCGCGCGCCGAGCACCATCCGTGGGCGGCGGGCGCGGGCGCCGCCGCCGAACCACCCGGGGACCTCGCCGAGGCGCTGCGCCGGGTCACCGCCCTCGGCGACCCGCGGCTGGGCGTCCTCGACGCGCCGTCCCCCGGGGGCCTTCCGCAGCTGCCCGTCGCCCTGGTCTCCTGCCGCACACCGACCGGCACCCTGACTGCCGGTGCGGCCCGGACGGACCTCGCCCGGCTGGCCGCCGCCTGCCGGACCGCCGAACTGCACCTGGCCGCCGTCGACGGGGGAACGGCGACGGTCGTCGGCGCCGACCCGGACCACGCGCTCGGCCGGGCCCTGCGCCGGGCCGCCCTCGACCTCGCCGCCCCGGACGGGTCCGAGCTGCCGGAGTCGGTCTGGCGCGGGCATCCGCAGGCCGCGCACTGGTGGGAGGTGCTGGCCCGCTGCCTCGACCGCCCGCCGGTCCTGACGGTCCGTCAATTCGGCAGTGACCGGGCGTACCTGGCCGATGTAGAGGGCGGCCGGGCGGTGGAGGCCGCCCCCGCCGACGCGGTCGCGCACGCCGCCCTCGCCGCCCTCACCCGCCTCCTCGCCGGGGACCACGGCCCGGCAGCCGGCCACCACACCGCCCTCGACGGCGCGGCCGCCCCGCTCGCCGCCGCGGGCCGCGCCCCGGCCGCCTGGACGGACGAGGGCTCCACCGACCGCTGGCTCGCCGGACTCGCGGACCGGGAATCGGACGTGCGCACCACCCTCCAACGGCTGACCGGCCTGCGGACCGCCCCCTGGCGGCCCGCCGCCCCCGAGGCCCACCCGCTCGCCAACGCCCTCGACGGCTGCGGGTTCACCGTGCTCGTCCGGATCGGAGACGGCCGATGAACGACCTCCCGGTGCTCACCCCGGCGCAGGCGCTCGCCACTACCGGCGGCACCGCCGTCGTCCACCTCACCGAGTGGACCCTCGGCCTCGCCGTCGAGCTCAGCCGCCACGCCCTGGCCCGTCCCGTCCGCCTGGTCCCGGTGCGCGAGGACGGTGCGCTGACCCTGGTCGGCCCGGTGCTGCACCCCGGCGCCCCGGCGTGCCTCGGCTGCACCGAGTACCAGCGGCTCGCGACGGCGGGCGGCCGGGTGCCCTGGCAGAGCCCCGACCTGGCGCTCGCGGGCACCGGTACCCCGGCCTTCGACGAGGCGGTGGCCGCGCTCGCCGCCGAACTGGCCGAGTCGTCCGACGGGAGCGAGGCGACCGTCCACCTCGTCAACGGCGCCCGGGCCACCTGGTCCACCCACCGGGTCCGCCCCGTCGGTGGCTGCCCCGTCTGCCGTCCGCTGCCCGCCGACACCCCGGAGTCGGCCCGGCTGTCCGCGACACCCCGCCCGTTGCCCGACCCGGCGGTGCTGCGCGGCCCCAACGACCGCACGGGGGCCGAGCAGTTGCGGGCCGAACTGCACGACGAGCGCTTCGGCCCGGTCCGCCGGCTGTTCCGCACCGAGGACTCGGCGTTCGCCCTCACCACCGCCTGGGTGACCGACGGCCGGGCGGTCGACGACGGTGGGTACGGCCGGGCGGTGGACTTCCGCGCCAGCGAACGGGTGGCGCTGTTCGAGGCCGTGGAACGGTACGCCGGGATGCGGCCGCTCGGACGCCGGACCGTCCTGCGGGCCTCCTACGCGGACCTCGCGGGCGACAGCGATCCGGGTGCGGTCCTCGACCCCGTCCGGCTCGGCCTGCCCGACGCCGACCACCCCGGCCACCCCGCCGCCACCACCGTCCGGTACACCCCGGACCTGGTGCTCGACTGGGTCCACGGCTGGTCGCTCACCCACCGTCGCCCGGTCGCCGTCCCCGAACACGTCGCCTACTGGGACCTGCCGGACCGCGACCGCCCCCGCGTGGTCTACGAGTCCTCGAACGGCTGCGGGCTCGGCAACAGCCCCCAGGAGGCCGCGCTCTACGGCCTGTTCGAGGTCGCCGAACGCGACGCCTTCCTGATGGCCTGGTACGCCCGCACCCCGCTGCCCGGCATCGCCGTCCCCACCGACGACCCGCAGGTCGCCGACCTCGCCGCCCGTGCCCGCCTGCTCGGCTACCGGCTCACCCTGCTCGACGCCACCAACGACCTCGGCATCCCCGCGGTGATCGCCCTCTGTCGCCACGAGGGCGGACACCCGGACGCCCCGCGGACCCTCCTCGCGGCCGGCGCCCACCACGACCCGCTGACCGCGATCCGCTCCGCCGTCGCCGAGGTCGTCACCAACGTCCAGGAGGCCCCGCACCGCTCCACCGCGCCGGGCGGCCCGCGCGACCCGCAGCGGCTGCGGCCGATGCTCGAACGGCCCGACCTCGTCGTCGGCCTGGACGACCACGTCGGGCTGAACGCGCTGCCCGAGGCCCGGTCCCGGCTGGACTTCCTCTTCGCCGGACCGCCCCCGGTGCCCTGGACGGAGCGCCGGCCCGATGCCCCCGCACCGGTCACCGACCTGACCGACCTGCTGGAGCGGACCGTCGCCCGGCTCGCCGGAGAAGGCCTGGACGTCATCGTGGTCACCCAGGACGAGCCCGGCGTCCGCGACCGGCTCGGCCTGCACTGCGCCAAGGTGATCGTCCCCGGCACGCTGCCGATGACCTTCGGCCACGTCAACCGGCGTACCCGGGGCCTGCCGCGCCTGCTGGAGGTCCCGCACCGGCTCGGCCGCACCCCGGAACCGCTGCGCCACGACGAACTGCCGCTCCACCCGCACCCGTTCCCCTAGCCGTCCGGGAAGGACACTCCGACCATGAAGGACGCGACGACCGTGCAGGACACACCGACCGTGCCGACCGCCCCCACCCCCGGCTGGCACAGCCTGCATCTCGCCCTGCCGCTGCCCGCCCACGAGGCGGACGCCTTCCTCACCGCCGACCTCGCCCCCCTGCTGGACGGCCTCCCCGACACCGACTGGTTCTTCATCCGCTACAGCGAGGGCGGCCCCCACCTGCGGATCCGCCTCCGCAGCGCCGGCCCGCCGCCCGCCACGCTCGCCGCCGACCTCACCCGCCTCGCCACCCGCCGCACCCCCCTCGACGGGCCCTGGGCGGCGCGGCACGGCGAGGTCGCCGAAGTCCCGTACGAGCCCGAGACCGCGCGCTACGGCGGCCCGGCCCTGCTGCCGATCGCCGAGGACCTGTTCACCGACTCCACCCGCACCGCCGTCCACGCCCTGCGCGCCCTCCAGGCGGCCCCCGAGTCCCGTCTGCCGCTCGCCCTCGACCTCGCCCACACCACCGCGCACGCCCTCGGCCTCGACGAACTCGCAGCCTCCCGCTGGCTGCGCCGCCACGCCGCGTCCTGGCGCTGGGTCACCGAGTTCCAGGCGCTGCCCGGCGCTGCCGTCCACACCCGGGTCAACACGGTGTTCGCCCGGCAGCGGCAGGCCCTGGCCGGGCGCGCCCGGGCGCTGCGCACGGCCCTCGACGCGGGCACGGCCGCCACCTGGTTGGGCGACTGGGCCGCCGTCGTCGCCGAGTCCGCAGCTCGGATGCGGACCGCCGCGGCCGTGGAGCGGAGCGCCCCGGGCCACGCCGTCCGGGCGTCCGCGGAGCGGCTCGGCTGGGTCTGGGCCTCCCAGCTGCACATGCTGTTCAACCGGCTCGGCGTCGGCCCCGACGAGGAACGGGCGGTCTGCCGCCTCGCCGCCCGGACCCTGCTGGAGACCGGGCAGCCGTTCACCTTCTTCCCCGCCGACCACCACGCCCCGGACCACCAGTACCTGGAACGCAGCAAGTTCCAGATCGGCCGCACCGAGGACACCACGCTGCGCGACCTGCCACCCTCCCCGGCCCCGCAGCCCGCGCCGGGCGACGTCCCGCTGCCCGCCGAACCCCTGCCGGCCGTCACCCTCGCCGAGGCCCTGCAGACCCGCCGCTCCACCCGCGGCGCCCTCACCGGCCCGCTCACCGCCGCCACCCTCGGCGGCGTGCTGTGGCCGGCCCACGCCGAGAATCCCGGCACCGGCCACCGCCCGTACCCCAGCGCGGGCGCCCTGCACACCGTCCGCCTGCGCCTGATCGCCCTCGCCGTCGACGGCCTGCCCGCCGGCACCTACCACTGCCTGCCGGAACACCGCAGCCTGCGCCCCATCGGCCCGCCACCCGCGCTCGACGACCTCAAAGCCCTCTCCTCGTACACCTCCCGCCCGGCCGCCGACCCGGTCGCGATCGACATCGACGAGGCCCCCGCCGTCCTCGCCGTCTACCTCGACCTCGGTCGCCTGCGCCGCCGCTACGGCCTGCGCGCGCTGCGCCTCGGCCTCCTCGAAGCCGGCCACCTCACCCAGAACCTCCTCCTCACCGCCGGCGCGCACGGCCTCGGCACCACCCCCCTCGGCGGCGTCCAGGACGACCTCGCCCACGAACTCCTCGGCCTGGACGACCTGGAGGAGCCGATCCAGTACCTGCTGCCCCTGGGGAGGCCGGTGGCACCCCGGCCGGGAGTGCCCGGGTGACGACGGGGCCGAGCGGACGCCGGTCGACCGCCGGCTGCGGCCCGCCGGGCGGGAACCCGTAGAGTTCCGGCATGCCGGATGACGAACTGCAGCGGATCAACGCCTTCCTGGCCGGGTTCGCCCGCCTGCGGGCCGAGCGGACGGTCGAACTCCCCGGCGGGTTCGCCGTGTTCGACGACCGCTTCGCGGGCTCGTGGTCGAACAACCAGGTCGTCGTGGACGGCACCGACACGGATCCGGCCGCCCTGCCCGGCCTCGTCGACGAGGTGATGGGCGAGCGGCCGTTCCGCGTCGCGGCCGTGCTGGACGGGGAGTTCGGGCTGGCGTGCGTGGAGCCGTTCCGGCGGGCGGGGTACCGGCACAGCACCTACCTGGTGATGCTGCACACGAGCCCGGTTCCCGCCGCCGACGGCGGCGCCGTCGAGGAGGTCGACCTGGAGGCGCTCCGCCTGCCGCTCGCGGCGAGTTGGCGGGCGGTGCTCCCGGACGCGGGCGAGGACGTGGTCCGGCAGCTGGTCGACCGGCGGGAGGCGTGCCGGCGAGGCGCCGAGGACGTCCGGTTCCTCGGCGCGCGGGCGCGGGACGGAGCGGTGGCCGCCTGGGCCGACCTCTACCTCGAACCCGCCAGGGGGATCGCCCAGATCGAGGACCTGATGACCGCCGAGGCACACCGGCGGCGCGGCCACGCCGACGCCGTGCTCGCCGCCGCCCTGCGCCGCGCGGCCGCGGCGGGCTGCGGCACCCGCTTCCTGATCGCGGAGTCCGACGACTGGCCCCGGGACTGGTACGCGCGCCGGGGCTTCGAGGTCATCGGGCACTCCCACGGCTTCGAGCGCACCTGACCGGGCACGGAGTGGATCTGACGGTTCGTCGGCGCAAGGGATCTGACGATCCGCCAGTCACCACGCTCATGAGACGTCCGACGTCACCTCCCACTCCGGTCCACGGATGCGACCGCCGTCCGGGTTCACCGGCCGGCGAAAAACCGGAGAAGAACCTCCGCAGCGTCAAACGTGCCCGAAAAGGCCGCAGGTGAAGCGGGCGGAATCGTGCACGTCCCTTCCTGTCGCCGAACGGATCTGACAGCATCGTCCGCTGTCCGGCGACCCCCGCCGGTGATCCGCCACGCCGGCGCGCGCCGAGCGCCGCCGGCTCTCGTCGAGCGCCGCCGGACGTCCACGGGTGGTCGAATCGTGCCCGGACGGGGCCGGAGGACATGTGACCGGCCGCGCGGGCACCGCCGTGCCCACCACCGACACCGAGCGCCGCCCGGCCCCCCGGCCCGCGCGCTGGGTCCGTACCCGGGTGCGCGCCGACCTGCCGCCCGCGCTGCTGACGGCGGCCCTCGCCTTCGTCACCGTGTTCCTCGCGGCCGCCCTTCCCCGGGTCGCGACCGGGGCGCCGACGCCGCGCTGCGCGACTACGTGACTCACCGCAGCCTGCACGAGACCAGCCTGCGGTACACCTCCCTCACCCGCCCCGGCGACGACTCCGCCGAACTCGCCACCGTGCAGCGGTCGCTCACCGCGCGCATCGCCCCGGCCCTGGCACTGTCCCCGCCCGGTGCGGCCCGCGGCACCAGGGCCGTCGCCCGGGGCGACCTGAACAACCCCGGGTACCGCACCCGCACCACCGTCGCCTCCTTCGTGAACGGACGCGACGCCCGGCTGCTGGTCGGCGCGACCGGTTGGCCGGACCTGCGGGTCGACTCCTATCTGCCGGACACCCTCGGCCGGGCCGACGCCCGGTACCGGGCCGCGATGCCCCTGAGCGCGATCGGCCCGGCCGGTGTCGCGGGCGTGGCCGTCGTGGTGCTCTGCCTCGCCGCGCTCACCGCGACGGCCCTGCTCGGGCCCGCCTTCGACCTCTCCACGCTGGTCGGCGCCAAGGTCGGCCACACCCTCGCCCCGACCCTGCTCCCCGTCCTCCTGCCCACCGCGGGGCTGGCCCTGCTGGTCTGCCTCGCCGTCGTGCTGGACACCCTGGCCGCCGGCCGGCGGCGCCTCACCACCGAACTCCGCGCCGGGGACCGCTGACGGCCGTGATCACGGAAGGACGTGCCCGGACCCCTCGGCCCGGCGTGCCCGTCCTCGTCGGACCGTCAGTCCGCGAGGCCCAGCGGGTCGGGGGCGGTGTCCAGCAGTTCGGGGCCGTTGTTGCGGACGCTGTTGACGGTCGTGGGGACGGCACGCACGCGCAGGTCGCCGTCGGCGGGGCGGCGCAGCAGGTGGTGGAGTTCGGCGGGGTCGGTGTGGGCGGGGGAGAGCCAGCCGGGGACGTCGTCGGGGGCGATGGTGAGCGGCATCCGGTCGTGGACGCGGCCGGCGCTGTCGGTGGCGTCGGTGGTGATGACGGTGGCGGTGGCGAGCCAGGCCAGCGGGTCGTCGTCGGCGCGGGTGCGGTCGCGCCAGAACTCGTAGAGGCCGGCCATCAGCATCACGCCGCCGGTGCTGAGGAAGTACGGCTGCTTGTACGTCTTGCGATCGGCTGCGGCGGGCACCTCGCGCCACTCGAAGTAGCCGTCGGCGGGGATGACGCAGCGGCGGGCGGTGAAGGCCTTGCGGAAGGCGGGCTTGGTGTCGACGGTCTCCGAGCGGGCGTTGATCATGCGGGCGCCGCCGGACGGGTCCTTGGACCAGGACGGGACCAGGCCCCAGCGCAGCGGCCGCAGTTGGCGCAGCACCTCGCCGGTGTCCCGGTCGACGCGCTCCAGCACGGCCGGCACCGGGTCGGTGGGGGCGACGTTCCAGCTGGGCGCGAAGGTCTCGGCCGGGTCCCAGCGGAGCTCTCCGAGCAGCGAGACGAGGTCCTGGGGCGTGGTGGTGGAGACGAAGCGGCCGCACATGCCCCCCAGCCTGCCACCCGGGGCGGACAACCGGCGCGCGGCCCGCCCCTCAGCGTGGCGCGGTCGCTCCTGGCGCGTGCCCGTCCGGTGCCCGTCCGCCCGGGGTGTGGCCGAAGGTGCGGCGGAAGACGTCGATGAAGGCGCTGGCGGAGGACCAGCCGCAGCGGTGGGCGACGGCGGTGACCGGCAGGCCGTCGGCGAGCAGCACCAGGGCGTGGTGCAGCCGTCGTTGGGTGCGCCACTGGGGGAAGGTCATGCCGAGGTCGGTGCGGAAGAGCCGGGAGAGGGTGCGGTCGCTGGCGCCGACGGCGCGGCCGAGTGCGGTGAGGGTGCGGCTGTCGGCCGGGTCGGCGTCCAGCAGGGCGCACACGGCGCGCAGCACGGGTGCGGTGGGTGTGGGCAGGTGGAGCGGCTGCCGGGGTGAGGCGCGCAGTCGGTCGAGCAGGACGGCGCGCAGCCGGGCGCGTTCGGGGCCGTGGTCCTCGGGGGCGCGGGTGTAGGCGACGATCAGCTCGCGCAGCAGCGGGCCGACGGCGAGGACGGTCGGCCGGTCGAGGGTGAGCGGGTTGTCGGTGGCGGGCAGGCCGACGAGGTGGAGTTCGAGGGTGCCGTGGGCCTGGTGGGCGTGGACGGTGCCGGCCGGGATCCACAGGGCGCGGTTGCCGGGGGCGACCCAGGATCCGGCGTCGGTGGTGATGGCGAGGACGCCGCGGGCGGCGTAGGCGATCTGGTGGTCGTCGTGCCGGTGCGCGTCGATCTCGCCGCCGGGCGGCAGGAGTTGGGCGCGGGTCGGGGCGACGGGATCGTGGCGGATTTGCGGCATTGTCTGGCAGATTATCGGAAGTCCGACAGGGGGTGCGGCCCCGAGCATGGCGGCATGTCGAAACGAACGCACGACGCCGGGTCGATCCTGCTGCTCTCCGTCGGTCACGCCTGTGTGGACGTCTACCAGGGCGCGGTGGCCGCGCTGGTGCCGTTCTTCGTGGCCGAACGCCACTACGGGTACGCCGCGGTGTCCGGGGTGGTGCTCGCCGCTTCGCTGCTGTCCTCGGTGGCGCAGCCGCTGTTCGGGGCGCTCACCGACCGCCGTCCGCTGCCCTGGCTGCTGCCGGTCAGTACGCTGCTCGGCGGGGCGGGCATCGCGCTGAGCGGGGTGAGCGGCTCGTACGGGCTGACGCTCGCCTTCGTGGCGCTGTCCGGGGTCGGGGTGGCGGCCTATCACCCGGAGTCGGCCCGGGTGGCGCGACTGACGGCGCAGCGGATGCGGGGCGGGCGGGGCGGCCATCGGGGCATGGCCTGGTTCTCGCTGGGCGGCAACCTGGGTTTCGCCGCGGCCCCGCTGCTGGTCGGGGCCGTGGTCGGGTGGGGCGGGCTGCGGCTGACCCCGCTGCTGGTGCTGCCGGCGCTGGCGGGCACCGCGCTGTGCCTGCCGGTGCTGCGGGAGCTGGAACGGCGGCGCGCGTCCGGGGCGGAGCCGCCGCGGCCCGTGGCCGCGGACGACCGGGCGTCCTTCGTGAAGCTGTCGCTGGCCGTGGTGTGCCGTTCGATCGCCTTCGTGGGGCTGAGCACCTTCCTCGCGCTGTTCGTCACCCGGCGGCTGGGCGGGGGTGCGGCGACGGGCACGGCGGCGCTGGTGGTGCTCTATGCGGGTGGCGCGGTGGGCTCGGTGCTGGGCGGGGCGCTGGCGGACCGGTGGGGGCGGGTCGCGGTGGCCGGCCGGTCGTACCTGGTGGCGGCGGTCGCGGTGGCCGGGGTGCTGCTGGTGCCGGGGCCGGCGCTGTACCTGTGCGTGGCGCTGACCTCCGCGGGGCTGTACGTGCCGTTCTCGCTGCAGGTGACGCTGGGGCAGGACTACCTGCCGTCGCGGATCGGCACGGCGAGCGGGATCACGCTCGGCCTGACGGTGAGCATCGGCGGCTTGGCGGGCCCGCTGATCGGTGCTCTCGCGGACGCGACCTCGCTGCGGACGGCGCTGCTGCCGCTGGTGCTGATGCCGGTGGCGAGCTGGGCGCTGTTCCGGACGCTGCCGGAGCCGGTGACGCCGGAGTCGGTGGTGCCGGAGCCCGGCGTGGTGGTGCGGGAGGGGGCGGCGGTGCGGGCCCGGCGGTAGACCCGAAGGTTTCGTTCATATCTGATACGGTCGTTCTGAAAACGAGCGATCGTTGGGTGGCGTGCGGCAGCTCCTGGCCTCGCAGGACCACCGGAAGGGATGACGACCATGAAGGTGCTCGCCCTCGGCGGAGCCGGCGCGACGGGCCGGGTCGCCGCCCGCGTCGCGGCCGGGCTCCCCGGCGTCCACGAACTCGTGATCGCCGACCGCGACCTGCCCGCCGCCCGGCGCGCGGCCGCCGCGCTCGCCGCCGCGACGGTCGTCCCGGTGCGGGCCCAGCGGGTGGACGTCACCGACCCGGCGGGCCTGCACGCCGCCCTCGGGGCGGCCGACGCCGTGCTGAACACCGTCGGGCCCTACTACCGCTTCGGCCTCGACGTCCTGCGCGCCGCGATCCGCGCCCGTACCGACTACCTCGACATCTGCGACGACTGGGAACCCACCGTCGCGATGCTGGAACTGGACGGCGAGGCCCGCGCCGCCGGGGTGCGCGCCGTGATCGGCATGGGCGCCAGCCCCGGCGTCAGCAACCTGCTCGCCGCCCGGGCAGCCGCCCGCCTCGACACCCTGACCGACGTGTACACCGCCTGGCCGGTCGACGCCGGCCCCCGACCGGGCGGTTCGCCGCCCGACACCTCGCCGCCCGAGCCCTCGCTGCGCGACGCGAACGGCGCCGTCTCGGCCGCCGCCGTGCACTGGATGCAGCAGATCAGCGGCACCGTCGCGGCGGTCGAGGACGGCCGGATCGTACGGCGCCCTCCGCTGCGCCCCGTCACCCTCGACCTGCCCGGCGGCCACCGGGGGACGGCGTACACCGTCGGCCACCCCGAACCGGTCACCCTGCACCGCAGCCTGCGGCCCACCGGAGAGGCCGCCAACCTGATGGTGGTCCGAGCCGGCACCGCCGCCTACCTCGACGTGCTGCGCGCCGACCTGGACGCCGGGCGGCTCAGCAATGAGACCGCGGCCGCGGACCTGGACGGCCCCACCCTGCGCCGCGTCCTGCGCGCCGCCGGCCGGGCTCCCCGCCTGCGCGGCCCGGGCACCCTCCCGCCGTTCTTCGCCGCCGCCACCGGGACGCGGGACGGCCGGCCGGCGGCGGCCCTGGCGCGGCTCACCGGCGCGGACGGGCTGCTGGCGGACATGGCCGAGGCGACAGGTGTGCCCGCCGGGCTGGCGCTGGCCCAACTGCTGGACGGGACGGTGGGGCCGGCGGGGGTGCACCCGCCGGAGGCGGCGGTCGACGCGGAGCGGTTCTTCCGCGACCTGGCGCGGGAGTGCCCGGGGGTGGAGGTGGTGGAGGAGCTGTAGACGGGGCCTCAGCGGGGGAGCGGCCGGTCCTCCGTCCAGGGGCGCAGCTTCTCCGGGTTGCGGACCGCCCAGATCCGGGTGACGC
This sequence comes from Kitasatospora sp. NPDC048545, assembly GCF_040651155.1. Taxonomy (NCBI): domain Bacteria; kingdom Bacillati; phylum Actinomycetota; class Actinomycetes; order Kitasatosporales; family Streptomycetaceae; genus Kitasatospora; species Kitasatospora sp. NPDC048545. Next base: position 68,557 of record NZ_JBEZIQ010000023.1, on the reverse strand, counting down.
GCTCGCCGTCCACGTCGAAGGCCGCCACGGTCGCGGTGACCCCGGCGTACCGGGCCACCAGACCGGGGCGGCCGTTGACGGTCCGTTCGAGGAGGGTGAGCCCGGGGGCCCGGCCGGCGAAGTGGATCAGGTACCGGGCGATCCGTTCGCCGCCCACGACCGGGCGCAGGGCGGTGCCGACCGTCCCGCCGCCGTCGGCCGCCATCGCGGCGTCGGGGGCGAGCAGACCGACCAGGGCCGCGATGTCCCCGGCCTCCCACGCCTCCTTGAAGTGCCGCACCAGAGCGGCCTGTCCCGCTCTGGGCGCCGTCGGCACCTGCGCGGCGCGGACCCGCCGACGGGCCGAGGAGGCCAGCTGCCGGCAGGCCGCCGGGGTGCGGCCGACGATCCCGGCCACCTCGGGGAAGGGGTACCGGAAGACGTCGTGCAGGACGAACGCCACCCGCTCGGCCGGTGTCATCGCCTCAAGGACGACGAGCAGGGCCATGTTCACCGACTCGTCGAGGGTGACCCAGTCGGCCGGATCCGCCGGCTCCTCCCGGCCGCCGCCCGGCCCGCCGATCCACTCCGTGCGGTCGGGCAGCGGCTCGGGGATCCACTCGCCGACGTAGCGTTCCCGGCGCACCCGCGCCGACCCGAGCAGGTCCAGGCAGACCCGGGTGGCCACCGTCGTCAGCCAGGCGCCGGGCGAGACGATGTCCGCCCGCCGCCCCGGCGCCATCGCGTACCAGCGGGCGTACGTCTCCTGCACGGCGTCCTCGGCCTCGGCCAGCGAACCGAGCAGCCGGTAGGCGAGGTTGATCAGCTGCCGCCGCTCGCCGACGACCGTGCTCAGGCCCGGTTCGGTCCGGTCGTGCCCCGGCTCGGATGGGGTGTTCATGATCGGGGCCGCTCCCTGGTTCCGCTCGTCCGTCGGCGTCCGTGCCGCCGCTTCCACCCTTTCGACGAAACGGCGCACCGGACTGTGAGGCGGATCGGCGACGGAACCCGCCTCACACTTCGCGGGCCCGCGTCGTCGGACCACCGGGACACTATCGATCACCGCCGCGAGGCAGAAGAGGGGACCGCGTCATGGCCACACCGACGACGGCAGCAGTACACCGCAGCACCGGCTTCCTGCGGGCCGCGATCGCCCTGCAGACGGCGGCCGTCCTCTTCCAGGCGGTCACGGCCGGCCTGCTGCTGTCCACCTCCGCCGGGGAGGTGCTGCACGGCGTCGGGGCGCGCGTGATGTACGGGGCGTCGATGCTGTACGTGCTCGCCGCGGTCCTGGCGTGGCGGCCGGGCGGCGGATCGCCCCGGCCGGTCCTGCACGCGGCCGGCTTCCTGGTGCTGGCCTCGGCGCAGGTCGTCCTGGGCATCGCGCACGTCCCGGCGGTCCACGTCCCGCTGGGCGTGCTGATCTTCGGCCTGAGCGTGGCGGCCCTGGTCCGGGACCCGGCCGCCCGCGCCGTGCGGCCGTCCGACGCCCGGTAGCGGCGGCCCGCGGCCGCGTCCGGCGGATCCCCGCCCGGGGACCGCCGGAGGCGGCGTCGGTGGTACCGGAACGCGGCTCAGGAGGCCTGGGTCTCCGCGACGCCGGCCGTCTCCGGCGCGTCGTCAGGAGCGTCCCCCGGCACGGCGTTCGGCGCGTCGTTCGGCGCGTCGTCCGGGGCGTCGTCCGGGGCGTCGTGCTGCGCGGCGCTCCGTGCGGCGTTCTGCGCGGTGCTCGCGACGGACCGTCCGGTGGTACGGGGTGCGGTGCGTTCCCCGGCGTGTCGGCAGGTCCCGCAGGTGTTCCAGTGGGGGAGGACCGACGCCCGGCCGGGGTCGCCCGCGCGGAGCGGGGCCAGGGTCATCTCGGAGGTGTCCAGGCCGCACAGGGTGAGGGGCCCGCAGAGGCCCGACGCCTCCGCGAGCGCGGTGTGGGCCCGGCGCACGGGGTAGTCGGGGTGCGCCGGGGAGTGGGCCGACCCCAGGAGTCGGACGTTGGTCGGGGTGTCGCGTTCCAGCACGATGACGGTGTCCATCTCACCAACGTCTCCCCGGGGCGGACCGGCTGCACCCGCACAGTGGCATCCGGACCAGCCGCACGGGCGGCCTCCGGCGCGTCGGGCGTCCGCCGGGACGCGCCGGAGGCCGCCCCGCAGACGGGCCGCGGCCGGCCGGGTGGGCCGGCCGGCCGCGGGTGGTGCGGTGTGGGGACCGGCGGTGTGGTGGTGCGGTGTGGGGTCAGTCGGTGACGGCCGCGGTCGCGGAGCGGCCGGGCGCGAGGGTGACGGTGACACAGGTGTAGGTGACGCCGTCGACGACCGCGGTGCGGGCGGCCCGCGGCCCTCCGTCGACGGTGGTGCGGGCGTGCTCCCCCCGGAAGCGGGCCTCCCAGGTGAGCGGCTCGGTCCCGGTGTTGGTGACGGTGCTGCGCCGCTCGCCGTCGTGGCGGACGGTCACCGTGCCGCTGCCGACGGGGATCGACGCGACCTGCAGCCAGCCCATCGAGGCGGGCAGCCGGGAGGTGGTGGCGAGTGTGCCGTTCGCGGCGTCCGGTTCGACGCCGAGCAGGCCCTGGACGGTCTGGGCGAGCAGGGTGAACGGCACCTCGGGGTAGTCGCCGTTGAGCATCCGCCCGCTCGCGTGCAGGGCGCCGACGTTCTCGTAGACGTACCGCATCCACTTCCAGGCGGTGGCGCCGTCGTCGGCGGCGAGGAAGGCGTCCGGCAGGTAGGTGTAGGCCTCCAGGTTGGCCGAGCGGTCGGGCCCGGAGTCTGCGGCGTCGATGGCGGCGAGGAGGCCGTCCCGGCGCGGCCCGGGGTCGAGGAGCTGCTTGACCGGCATCAGCACGCTCGCCTCGTAGCCCCAGCCGGTGACCGGTGCGCCGGTGGTGTCGTAGCCGTGCACGACCTCGCCGGGCTGCCGGGCGTCGACGCTCCAGGTGGAGTTGACGTAGGACCGCAGCGCCCCGGCGGCCTGGCGGTACCCGGCGGCGGAGGCGGTGTCGCCCCGGGCGTCGGCCAGCGTGGCGGCGGCGAGGTAGGCCTGGTACTGGGAGCCCAGCGCGTCACCGGACTCGGCGTACGTGCCGGTGGCGTTCTCGGCGTAGCCGGCCGTGCCGGCGAAGATGCTCCGGCTGGTGGCCTGCGGGATCGGCAGGCCGCCGTTGTCGATCGGGCCGGGGTGCCGGGCGATGAACGGGCCGAGGGTGTTGCGGACGTACGTGCCGAACGCGGGGTCGTCGGCGTAGTCGTGGTCGCCGGTCCAGCGGTAGGCCTCACCGGCTTTCTGGACCAGTTCGAAGGGTGCGGGCAGCTCCCGGACGAAGCGGTCCGGACCGCGGTAGTCGATGGCGCCGTACGTCCGGGCGTCGAAGTCGAGCGCCCAGACCGGGTAGAGCCCGTTCACCTCGGTGGCGGAGGCGGCGAAGCCGCGCAGCATGGTCTTGTTCTCGGCGTCCAGGCCGAGCAGGTGGGCGCCGACCAGCTGGTGGGCGAAGTCCCGGCTGTAGAAGGCGGACCGGAACGGGTAGCCGGCCCAGTACGTGGTGTCGTAGACGGTGCTTCCGGTGCCGCCGGGGTGGTTCTCGTCCATGTCGAGGACACCGGTCGTGCCGGCCTGCTGGACCCAGCTGTTGGCCTTGGTCTTGGCCCAGTCGAACAGGGCGGCCACCTCCGGGTCGGAGGAGGTGGCGACCGGGTCGTCGGGGGCGGCCGGGGCGACGGCGGCGTCGTCCACGTTGACCCAACCGGTGGGTGAGGAGCCGATGGTGAGGACGATGCGGTCACCGGCGGCGACCCGGATCCGGGGGAGGGTGTACTTCGCGTAGGTGGGCTGCTCGGGGAGGTCGAGGGAGCGCACCACGGTGCCGTTGACGCTGACCGAGAAGCTGCCGCCGGCCCCGCCGGTCGCGATCCACGCGGACAGGTCGTAGCCGCCCGCGGTGACGGCCGTCGCCTGGTGGCTGACCGCGTAGCCGGTCCCCGCGTCGAGGTAGGCGAGGCGGGCGCCGCCGTGCGGGTTGTTGGTCGCGATGCCGGTGTGCGCGGTGAGCGTCCAGCCGTCGGCGCCCTGTTCGAAGCCGGGGTTGGCGAGCACGAGGGGCTCGGTGCGGGTGAGCGTCCAGCGGTGCGCCGGCCGGGCGTCGCAGCGGCCGTGCGCGGCCGGCGGAGACCCGGCCTGCGCCGGGGGCGTGGCCCGGCCGGGCGTCGGGTCGGCGGTCAGGCAGGCGCCGGTGCCGCGTACGGCGAGGGTGTACGTGCCCTGCGGGGCGCGGGAGACGGTGAAGCGTTCGGCGTCGGGGGAGGTGCCGCAGTCCGCCGTGGCGGGCCGGTGGCCGGGGCCGTCGAGGGTGAGGCAACGGCCGGTCGCGGCGTTGACGAGCCGGTAGTCGCCGTCGGCGCGGCGCAGCTGCCAGCGCTGGCTGAGCAGCCGGCGGCAGTCCGCACCGGTGACCGGGGCACCGGGGGCGGACTGCGCGAACTGCGGGCCGAGGCAGCTGCCGTCCAGCGCGGAGCCGAGGAGGTAGCTGCCGCCGTCCACGAGCGGTGCCCGGTCGTCGGCGAACGCCGGTGCGCCGCCGAGGGCTTGAGCGGCGAGGACGGCCAGGAGCAGGAGACCGGACGGTAAGGCGCGGGTGCGGGCGCGGGGCGGCATGGCGGGTCCTCTTCCGGTCGGGTGGTTGACGAGTGAGCGTTTGAACGTTCAAATCAATGCGGGAGGCATCGCATGTGATGGGTGACATTTCACATGTTCGGACAAGCCGCGTCAACGGCCGCGCGTCAGCGGCCGCATGCCGACGGCCGTCCGGCAGCGGCTGTGTGGCGGCGGCTGTGTGACGCCGGTCCGTCCGGGGCGGCCGTGACGGCGGTCCGTCCGGGGCGGCCGTGACGGCCGCGATGCGTCCGGGTCGGCCGTGTGGCGCCGGTCCGTCCGGTGTGGTCCGCCCGGAGCTGCGGGGCCCCTGCCCGACGGGGGTGGGCAGGGGCCCCCGCGATGCGGGGTCGCAGCCGGGGGCTCAGCGCCCGAGCGCCGCGAGCGTGTCGTCGAGCGTGGGCCCGCCGGGGCGCGGGCGGTTGTGCGGGAGCTTGGCGAGCATCGAGCCCATCGCGCAGGTGTTGGTCAGCGCGGAGGACGACAGCCCGGCGCCGACCGCGGCGGAGACCCAGCGGGCGCGGGGTCGGGCGAGGCCGATCAGCACCCCGGCGAGGACGAGCGAACCTGCCACGAACCGGATTTGGCGGTCCATCGACCACACCGCGCGGGCGCCGGCGGCCCGGTCCAGCTGCTGTCCGGCGCCGGACCAGGCGTTGGTGCCGCCGGTCAGGGTGAGGGTCGGGATCCCGGCGGCGGCGAGTCGGCGGCAGGCGTCGTCGGCGCGCGGTCCGGCGGCGCAGACGACGGCGAGCTCGTTCTGTTCGGCGGCGTCGCGCAGCGCGGGCAGGGCGCGGTCGAGCTGGTCGAGCGGGATGTTCAGTGCGCCGGGGATGTGGCCGACGGCGTACTCGCCGGGGGAGCGGACGTCGATGAGGGTGAGCTGCCCGAGGCGGGGCTTGAGCTGCTCGACGGTCAGCGGCGTGGTCATGGGGGTCCTCTCGGGGTGGTGGGGGAATCGGCGTGACCGGCCCGGCCGGCGGGGTGTCGAGGATCGGTTCCGGTGGGCCGTCGGGGAGTCCGTGGTCAGCCGAGCGCGGTGACCAGCATCAGCGCGGCGACGGCGAGCAGGGCGATGGCGAAGGACTTCCGCAGGGTCCGCCCGCTGAGCTTGTCGGCGAGCCGCTTGCCGTCCCAGGCGCCGAGGATCGCGGCGCCGGTGAAGGGCGCGGCCACGGCCCAGTCGATCGCGCCGGTCGCGCCGAGCCGGGGGAGCAGGGCGGCGAGGGAGTTGGCGGTGATGACCAGCAGGCTGGTGCCGACCGCCTCGGCCATGGTGAAGGCGAGCACCGAGACCAGGGCGGGGACGGCGAGGAACCCGCCGCCGACGCCGAGCAGCCCGGTGACGGCGCCGAGGCCGGCGCCCGCCGCGGTGGAGCGTCCGGTGCCGGCGGCGGAACGTTCCTCCGCTGCCGCCCTGGGCGGCATCAGCATCCGCCAGGCCGCGAGCGCCGCCAGTACCGCGAAGGCGCCGGTCAGCAGCCCGCCCGGCAGGTGCGCGGACAGCGCTCCGGCCGCCGCCGCCGCGGGCAGACCGGCGGCGGCGAACAGCGCACCCGTCCGCCAGCGGACCCGGCCCGCCCGGGCGTGGGCGAACAGTCCGGTCAGCGAGGTCGCGGCGACGATCACCAGGCTGGCCGTGGTGGCCGTCGCCGGGCTGAAGCCGAGCAGGTAGACCAGGGCGGGCACGGCGAGCATGCTGCCGCCTCCGCCGAGCCCGCCCAACGCCAGCCCGACGATCGCGCCGGCGGCGAGCGCCAGCAGCAGCGCGGTCATATGACGCGCCCGGGGCCGCCGCCGGGCGTGGTGACCGGCAGGCCGGCCCCGGCCCAGGCGCCCATGCCGCCGGTCACGTTCAGCACCTCGACGCCGCGCTGCGCGAGCAACTCCGCGGCGCGCTGCGACCGGTGACCGGAGCGGCAGATCGCCAGGACGGTCCGCCCGGCCGCCGCGGGCGGCAGCGGGACGCCCGCGACCAGGGCGATCAGCGGTTGGTGCAGCGCGCCGGGGGCGTGGCCGGCGGCGAACTCACCGGCCTCCCGGACGTCGAGCAGGACGGCGGTGCCGGTACGGGCGAGCCCCCGGGCCCGGGCGGGCGTGGTCTGCCCGGGCGCGCCCCGCTCACCCCGGTCGCCCCGGTCGCCCCGGTCGGGCAGGTCGGGCAGGTCGGGAACGCCCCGGTGGGGGGAGCGCTGTTCGAGGCGGCGCTGATCGGGGCGGCGCTGATCAGGGGCAGGCGGCAGCTGGGGCAAGGGACTCTCTCCGGTGGTACGGGCCGGACGGCGGGCGGTCCGGCGGATCGGGGGTTGCCGCGGCCGCCCGTACGGGCCGGACGGCTCGGTGCGGCGGTGGTGCGGCGGTGTCGGCGCTTCCTCGGCCCCGCTCGTCCCTGGATCGGTGGCGGCGGCCGGTCCCCCTCGATGCCCACCATAGTACCCCCGGGGGTATTATCGAAATGTTCGGCGATACCCCCGCCGGTATCGGTCCCCGGTGGACGCATGCCTGCATGTATGCCGAGGGGGGGTATCCAGCGCCGCGTTGCGGCGCCCGTTGCCACCTGCCACCCAGGAGGGCTGCCCGGGCGCCGACAGTTCGGCCCACATGATCGGCCGCGCCCGCCTCGACTCCCGTCGAGAAAAATACCCCCCGGGGTACACTCGGATATCTATCCCGGCCCGTCAGAACCCGACAAGGAGACAACCCTGTGATCTTCAGTCAGTACTACCTCGACTGCCTCTCCCAGGCGTCCTACCTGATCGCCGACGAGCGCACCGGCCAGGCCGTGATCGTCGACCCCCGCCGGGACGTCGACGAGTACCTCGCCGACGCCATGGCGCGTGGCCTGACCGTCGTCGGCGTCATCAACACCCACTTCCATGCCGACTTCCTGGCCGGTCACCTCGAACTGGCCGACCGCACCGGCGCCTGGATCGGGTACGGGCAGCGCGCCGAGACCGAGTACCCCATCCGCAAGCTCGCCGACGGCGAGCGGATCGAACTCGGCGACGTCACCCTGCAGATCCTGGAAACCCCCGGCCACACCCCCGAGTCCATCAGCATCCTGGTCTTCGAACAGCCCGACGACACCGTCCCGTACGGCGTGCTCACCGGGGACGCGCTGTTCATCGGCGACGTCGGCCGTTCCGACCTGCTCGCCTCCACCGGCGTCACCGCCGCCGAACTCGGCGCGATGCTCTACGACAGCGTCCACCGCAAGCTGATGGCCCTGCCCGACGAGACCCTGGTCTTCCCCGCCCACGGCGCCGGCTCCGCCTGCGGCAAGAACCTCTCCACCGACCGCCACTCCACCATCGGCGCGCAGCGGCGGACCAACTACGCCTGCCAGCCCATGGACCAGGAGACCTTCGTCCGCATCGTCACCGCAGGCCAAGCCACCGCGCCCGCCTACTTCGGTCACGACGCCGCCCTCAACCGGCAGGACCGCCCGCTGCTCGACCGCACCAACGCCGCCCGGCCCCTGTGTCCCGAAGGCTTCCAGGAGGCCCGCACCGCAGGCGCCGTCGTCCTCGACGCCCGCAGCCCCCAGGACTTCGGCGCGGGACACATCCGCGGCGCCGTCAACGTCCCCCTCGACGGCCGCTTCGCCGAACAGGCCGGCACCGTCCTCACCCCCGACCGCACCATCGCGATCATCGCCCCGCAGGACCGCGAGGACGAAGTCATCACCCGCCTCGCCCGCATCGGCTTCGACCACATCGCCGGCTACCTGCGCAACCCCGCCAACGCCCTGCCCGCCCTCTCCGACGACCTCACCACCGCCGGCCGTCTCACCGCCGACCGGCTCCGCACCGCCCTCGCCGGCGAGCAACCCCCCACCGTCCTGGACGTACGCACCTGCAGCGAACGCGAAACAGGCTCCATCGAAGGATCCCTGCACATCGCCCTGACCGATCTCCCCCACCGCCTGAACGAGATCCCCACCGACCGCCCCCTGGTCGTCCACTGCGCCGGCGGCCACCGCTCGTCCATCGCCGCCAGCCTGCTGCGCCACCACGGCCGCACCGACGTCTCCGACCTCCTCGGCGGCTACGATGCCTGGCACACCCTCACCCACCCCGCCCGAGCCTGATCCCGGCCGTCCCGGCCCACCCACGTCCGGGCCGCGTGGCGATCCTGAGGGTTGCCCCCCGCCACGTGCCCCCAGGACACCAACCCAGCGGCGCCCCGTCCGGGAGTGGTCCGGGGGCAGGGGCACGGCCGCGGCGGACGCGGTTCAGATCCTGCTCACAGCGGCGGACCGGACCGGCCGGGACGGCGGCGCAGGACGATCGGGCTGCCGCCGGCCACCTTCCGCTCGGCCTGCTCGTCCGTGTTGATCGCCATGGATCAGCCCGGCCGGCCGAAGCGTGGCCTATTCGCACCTCACCGCTACCTGCCATCCGGGTGAGCGGCCCGTGGCTGGGTGGTGCGGTGGTGTCTGCGATCAGCCCAGTTGCTGGGCATTCAGGCTCGTGAGGTGTTCCTGGGCGGGGCTTTCCTTCGCGTAGAGGACCTGGATGTCGATGGCGAGGTCGGTGCCGGGGTCGATGGTGTGTCCGCCGCCCTCCGGAGAGCCGAGCAGGACGCTGCCCTCGGTGCCGTCCCGCAGGATCTGGCCCCAGAAGACATCGGTGAACCCCTTGTACAGGGCAGTCCCCTCGGGCAGGTCACCGAAGCCGAGCGCCCACTTCACCACGCGCGTCTCGGCGGCCCGCACCGTGATCCGGTAGGAGTAGATCCACTTCTGGGTCTCCCAGTCCTGCCACTTGCTCAGGAAGGACTGCTCGATGATCAGGTTCCCCAGGAAGGGAGCCGCCAGCGCCGACTGCGGCTGATCGTTCCAGCTGCCGTTCGGACTGTCGGCCATCGCGATCCGCGCCAGGTTCGCGATCGAGGACCTGCGGTCCACCGGCAGCGAATGTCCCCGCTGGTCGGCGGCCGAGAAGAGCGCGTTGCCCTCGTCGGTACGGTTGACGACGCTGCTCACCCCGTCGCCGCTGTGGTCGAAGCCGTACACGGAGAAGTCGTTGACGTGCGAGCCCACGGGAATGGCCAGGATCTTGTCACCGACCCCGGGCCTCTGGCCGATGTTGTAGTTGGTGGCGCGGTAGAGGCAGAAGCTTCCCTCGGGGCATGCCTCTTCCCCCTGGCCGTAGATCAGCTGCGCGTTCTCGTTGCTCACCGTGGTGCCTTCCTGTTGACGGCTGACGGGCCCGGCCGGCTTGTCGGGGGCCGGCCGGAGCGGTGCCTGGCGACCCGGGCGCGGTGACGGAGACCGCGCGCCGACACTCTGGGCGACGATATCATCGCTATTCGTAGTCGAAGGGTTCGATGGCGTGGCCACTTCGCTCCCGCCTGGTCGGTTCCAGCGGCTCGGTTGACGCAGAAGGGCCATGGTGTCCGGCTCTGCGGCCTTCGTCGCCCGCGCGGATGGCTTCGCTCGCACCGAGCAGCAGTCCGGGCGCCGCAGTTCCATCGCCAGTTCGCCGTCACTGTGCCTGCCGGGAGCGGCCATCGGTCAGGAGCAGTCCTGTTGGCGCTCCCCGTCGGTGGTGGCGGCGCTGCCGTCCTGGGTCGGCCGGAGCCCGCGGGGCATGCCGGGCCGGCCGCCGCTGATCGTCGGCCAACTCCGGCGCACCGCAGGGGAATCGTCGTGCGGATCAGCGTTTCGTGTGGCGTGTTCCTGGCGAAACACTTCAACCATGGGCTTATTGCCGGTTGCCGGTCATCCTGCTGTCGCTGTCTTCCATGAGCCCCGGGGCGGGCGGCCCGTTCCGGTGTCGGGCCCGAGGGTCGCTGCCGAGGCGAAGCGGACCGCCCCCGGGCGCCGGCCCCGACTCCGCAGCACCGGTGGCCGCCCCCGAGCCTGGTGCGGGGGTGTCGTTGGAGAGCGCGTGGAGTGCTCGGTGGCTCATCGGGCACCAGGTCCACGTCCTGTTCAACGTCTGCGCCGCGGTCGCCGTAGCCGACGCCGCCCGCCATCTGCGGCACGGCGACGGCGATGCCGCACTGCTGCGGTTGGCGGATGCGACGGTGTACGTGCGTGGCTTCCCGGCGGCCATGAACCACGCCAGTGCGATCCCGGCCGACTACTACACGGCGGCGATACGCCACACTATGGCGCCTCCGTCGACGGACATCCCGTTGAGCGGGCGCCAGCACCGCGGGTACAGGCTGTTCCGGGGGCGGTGAAGGACCTGATCGCGCTGCTGCCCTGAAGGGCACTCAGGTCGGCGCGGCGATCCGGCTTGCTGGGGGCGCCGGATCGTGGGGTGAATCGTCCGCTGACGCCAACGGGCTTGGCCGGTGCGGCGCCCCGGGCCGGAAGCCCGGGGCGTCGACTGCGGGGCCGTCAGCAGCAGCCGTGCCACTGGTAGTCGGTCGGGACTTCGAGCCCGGGCTCGGGGTCGTCGCTGATCGGGGCGGCGACGGAGTGGATGGTGGTTCCCTGCTTGATGGTCTCGGTGACCGTGATGTCCTTGATCTCGTCCGGCGGGATCGTCAGCGGGTTCGCGGAGAGGATCACCAGGTCGGCGAGCTTGCCGACCTCGATGCTGCCCTTGTGGTCCTGCTCGAAGTACTGGTGGGCGGCGTTGATGGTGATGGACTTGACCGCGTCCAGGGCCGACACGCACTGCTCGGGTCCGAGGACGACCTGGTCGGTGCGGGTGCGGCGGGTGACCTGGCTGGAGAGGATGGCGATCGAGTCGGGCAGGGCGACCGGGGCGTCGTGGTGCGAGGTGTAGATCATCCGCCGGTCCACGGCCCAGCGGGCGGGGGAGATGGTGGCGGCCCGCTTCTCGCCGAGGACGGTCTTGCGGTACCAGTCGCCCCAGTAGTAGGTGTGCATGGAGAAGAAGGACGGGATGACGCCCAGCCGGTCGAAGGCCTCGACCTGGTCCTCGCGGGCGGTCTGGGCGTGGATCGCCACCGTCCGCCGGTCGCCGGGTCCGGCCTCCCGGGCGGCGGTGCCGACCGCCTTGACGAACTGGTCGATCGCGGCGTCCCCGTTGACGTGCGCGAGCACCTGCCAGCCCCTGGCGTACGCGGTGCGCACCTGCTCCAGGACGACCTTCGGGTCCTCGATGGTGGGGTAGCCGCGGTAGCCCTCGGGCGTGCCCTCCGGCCGCTCGTGGTAGGGCTCGGTGAGCCAGGCGGTCCTGCCCTGCGGGGATCCGTCCAGGTACATCTTCACGCCGGCCGCGCGCACGCCCCGGTGGTACTCCCGGCTCGCGCCGACCGGGTCCTCCTCCAGTGAGGCCGTCGCCTCGTCGGCCCGCGCGTAGGCGACGACGTCGATCTTGAACGGCACGAGGGCCGCGGCGTCCCGCAGGGCCTTCAGGTTCTTCAGCGTGGCGCCGCCCTCCTGGACGGTCGTGAAGCCGAACCTCGCGGCCGACGCCACGCCCTTGCTGAAGAGGGCGGCCAGTGCGGTCAACGGCAGGCCTTTGGTGGCCATTTCGGAGGCAGGGGTGAAAGCGGTCTCCTCCAGCACGCCGTTGGGCTCGCCGTACGGCCGGGCCAGGGGGCCGGATCGGCGGCGGATCACGCCGCCGTCCGGGTCCGCCGTGGCCCTGGTGTAGCCCAGCTCCTGCAGGCCGCGGCTGTTCACCGCCCCGAGGTGGAAGGACTGGTGGATGGCCAGCACCGGCCGGGTGGTGGACACCTTGTCGAGATCCTCGCGGGTGGGGTGGCGGCCTTCGGCGAGCATCGCGTCGTCGTAGCCGAACCCGATGATCCACTTGGAGAAGGCGCCCACCGGGGTCCGCGCCCACGCGCGCAGCTTCTCCTGGAGCGAGCCGATGTCGGTGACGTCCCCGTCGGGGGCGGCCAGCAGGTTGGCGAGGGTGGCCTGCAGCCCGATGCCGCCCAGGTGCCCGTGGGCGTCGATGAACCCCGGCAGCAGGGTGCGGCCGGCGAGGTCGCGCGCCTGGGTTCGCGGCCCCTGCCAGCGGTCGACGGCCTCCTGGTGGGTGCCGACGTGGACGATGACACCGTCCTTGACGGCCACCGCCTCGGGGCCAGGACCGGACCCGTCCGCGTCGGCGGCGACGGTCACGATCTCACCGCCGTGGAAGATGACATCGGCCTCGTCATACGGTGCCACAGCCCGGGCACCGCCGACGTCCGTCGCCACTACCGGCTGACCGCTCATTCCGAATCCCTCCTGCCGCCTACGTTCAGTGCACCCTTGCCTACCCATGGCTACCAGGTGATGAACCTGACCCAGACGTCGACCGCGCCCGTGCGTCCTGCGGTCCGCTCCGGCGTCGGCGTCGCGGTGTGCTCGGAGGGCCGGGTGGCCGCTCACTCGGGGTCGTGGCCGGCCGGCCGGCTCGCCGCTGCGCACACGAGCAGGACGGCGGTGAGCGCGGTCAGTGGTGCGGTCCAGGTGGGCGTAGAGCACGCCGGGCAGTGCCTGCCCGGCGCCCAGTCCCATGCCCAGGATGACGACCCACACCATCGGGGCACCGGCCGCTGCGAGCAGGAGCCCGGCGAAGCCGATCACGCAGACGCGGAAGCCCGTTCTGCTCAGCCGAGTTCGTTCTTGTGGACGACGCCGTTCTTGACGATCAGTCGGAGGTTGCGTCCGGGGTCGGCGAGGACGGAGAGGTCGGTGGTCGGGTCGCCGTCGACGACCAGGAGGTCGGCCCATGCTCCCGGCGCGATGACGCCGAGCGGCGCGGCGCGGTAGGGGTCACGGCGGCCGGACAGGCGGAAGAGTTCGGCGTTGCCGGAGGTGGCCGTCCTCAGGGCTTCGGCCGGGCTGAGGTGGGTGGCGAGCCGGACGAGCATCTCGTTCTGCCGGTGGGCCTTCCCGGGGTCGAGGACCAGGTCGGTGCCGAAGGCCAGCCGTACACCGTGTTTCACCGCCCAGCCGATGGTGCGGGCGACGCCTTCGCACACCTCGCGGTTCTTTTGGTCGCTGTCCACGGAGGCGTAGTGGTGGTCGTCGACCGCGAACGGCTGGGTGCTCAGCCACACGCCCTGCTCCGCGAGGTAGCGGATGGTGTCCTCGTCGACGAGGTGCCCGTGCTCGATGCAGCGCACTCCGGCCTGCACCGCGCGGCGGACGCCTTCGGAGGTGTAGGCGTGCACGGTCACGTAGGTGCCCCAGTCGGAGGCCGCGGCGACGGCGGCCTCCAGTTCGGCCGTGGTGAACTGGAGGACGTCCAGCGGGTCGAACTCGGAGATGACGCCGCCGCCGGCCATCAGCTTGATCTGGGTGGCGCCCTTCTTGAGCTGTTCGCGCACCGCGGCGAGCACCCGTTCCGGACCGTCGGCCACCCGGGTGAACCCGATCTGTTCGCTCCGGGCCGGTGGCCCGCCCAGGGCGGTGGGGGCGTCGTGGACCGTCCCGAAGTCGCCGTGGCCGGCGGTCTGGGAGACGGCCGCCTGGCTCGGGTAGATCCGTGGGCCGGGGAACAGCCCGAGGTCCAGCACGCGCCGGAGCGGTTCGGTGTCGCCGGCCATGTCCCGCACGGTGGTGAAGCCGCGCATCAGCATGTCGCGGGCCGCGGCCAGCGCCCGGTAGTAGACGGTACCGGTCGGTGCGAGCTGGAGCTCCGCCATGGTGCCGCCGATCGCGAACAGGTGGACGTGCGCGTCGGTGAGGCCGGGGAGGAGGGTGCGGCCTCCGCCGTCGAGCACCGCCGTGCCGCCGGGGAGGCCGCGTGGGACGGGGTGGCCCGGCACCACCTCCGCGATCCTGTCCCCTTCCACTCGGACGTGCCCCGGCACCGGCTCCGTGCCGGTCCCGTCGAAGACGCGCACGTTCGTCACCAGCAGTCCGGTACCCACGACGTCAGCTCCCATGTCGCCATCTTCGGCCGGTCACGGAGCCGGGACCAGGGGACCGGGCGGACCGGACGGGCCGGTCGGTACGGCGGTGCCCGGCCGTCAGCCGACCGGCGCAGCCCCGGGTGCGTCGGGGCATCCGTGCTGGTGGGCTGTGGGGGACTTCTTCCGGGTGACGGGGAGAGCGGGCGGGTGAGGGGGCGAGCGGGCGGGAAAGAGACGGGCAGGGGGCAGTCGGCGGACGCTGCTGTCGCGGAGGACCGATGCGACGGAACGGGCAGGTGGCGAACTCCTTTCTCGCGCTGCTGAGCCGGGACTGGCTGGGGGTGCCGGTCGCGCTGGTGGTGGTGGGAGTGGGCGGTGGCCTCGTCGGGGTGGGGCCGGCATGGGCGGTGGCGCTCGGTGGCGTGGCGATGGCGGTCGGCGTGCTGCTGGCGGTGGGAGCCGTGCGACACGTGGTGCTGACGGCCCGGGAGGGGCGGGAGAACCCGCCGCCGGGGCGGCTGGTCGACGTGGGGGGTCACCGGATGCACGTCCTCGCCGAGGGGGAGGCCGGGGCCGGGCCGACGGTGGTCTGGATGCCCGGCGGGCACGCCCCCGGCGAGGACTTCCGGGAACTGCACACGATGCTGTCGGCCCGGGCCCGGTCGGTGCTGGTCGACCGCCTCGGGACGGGCTGGAGCGACGTCGGGCCCTTCCCGCGGACGACGGCGGCCGAGGCGGAGGAGTTGCCGGCAGCGCTGGCGGCGGCGGGCGAGCGGGCTCCGTTCGTGTTCGTCGGTCATTCCTTCGGTGGGTTACTGGTCGCGAACGTGGCCAGGCGTCGGCCGGAGCTGGTGGCCGGGCTCGTGCTGCTGGATCCGACGCCGCTGGAGGTCATCGCCTTCGCGCCGCCCGACGGGCAGCTCGCGGCGATGCGCCGCGGCCTCCTGCTGGCTGCGGTGCGGCAGCTGTTCGGTGCGCACCGTGGCCGTGGCGGGCGGACCGGGCCGCTGTGCGCCGCCGGGTCCGCCTTCGGGGAGCTCACGCCGGCCGGCTTGGCGCGGGTGGGCTGGGAGACCGTGGTGTACGACGGGGATCTCGGAGACCTGCCGCTGGTGTTGGTGATACCGCGGGACCTCATCGGCGGTGAGGCGGTGCTGGCCGGCGCCCGGGACGCGGTCGAGGCCGAGCGGATCAGCCGCTTTTACCTCCGCAGCAGGGTTCGGTACCTGGCGGCGTCGACGGCGTCGCGACTGGTGCACACGCCGGAGGGGACGGGCCACGACTTCCCGCACGAGGCGCCCGAGTTCGTCGTCGGCGTGGTCGGAGACCTGGTGCGGGAGCTGCGGGTGATCAGCCCATGACCGTCCGCGCGGAGTCCGCTCGGAGCGCGCGTCGGCGGGAGAAGGAGCCCAGGTCCACGGTGTTGCCGGTGTGCTCGCAGCGGTAGCGGACCGGGTCGCCGTCATGGTCGTGGCCGGCTTCGACCAGGCCGATCAGGGCCGCGAGGAAGCGGCCCACCAGTGGGGCGTTCTTGAACTGGTTGCCGCTGGTGCCCATGGCGACGTAGTAGCCGCTGAGGGCGGTGCGGTCGTAGATCGGGGTCCAGTCGTCGGCGGCGTCGTACACCCCCGCGACCCCGAGCGGCCGGTTGGGGACGCCGATCTCCGGGAAGCGGCGTGCGGCCCGGGTGACCTGGGCCCGGAACCGCTGGGCGGTGGGGCGGGGGTCGGCCTCGTCCGGATCGTCGATCCACTCGTGCGGGTCGCAGTCCGGCTCGGTCCCGCCGACCAGGAGGTGCCCGTCGGGGGCGGGGCGCAGGTAGGTGCCGAGGTCGAGGTCGGCGACCACGGGACCGGGGCCGGCGGCGTGGCCGCCCACGGCGACCTGGTGGACCTCCTCGCGCAGCGGCCGCACGCCGATCGTGAAGTCGCCGCCGACCCCCGCCAGTCGGTTGAGGCCGCCCGACCACGGGCCGGCGGCGTTGACCACGACCGGCGCGGCGATCCGCTCGCCGTCGGCCAGGCGGATGCCCGCCACCCGGTCCGCGTGCCGGTCGACGGCCACCACGGTGCGGTGGAACAGGAAGCGCGTGCCGAGTTCGCCCGCCGCGTCCGCGAGGTTCTGGGCGGCGAGCTGCGGGTCGTCGACGTACCCGGCGTCCGGGGTGAACAGGGCGCCGAGCTCGCCGGACGGGCCGGCGAAGAAGGCGTCGTCGTCCACCGGCTTCGGCGGCCAGTACCGGCCGGGGTCGATCCCGGGCAGGTGACGGCGCAGCGCGGAGGCGTCCCAGCGTTCGTACGGGACGCCGGCGCGGTCGAACAGGGCGGCGACGTCGGAGGGCGCGGCGAGGGGGGAGTCGAGCAGTACGGCGCCGGTGCGGTGGAAGGCGGCGAGCGGGCTGCGGCCGGGAAGCCGCAGGTGGTCGGTCCAGGACGTCCAGAGGTGCTGGGCCTCCCAGGCCGTGGCGACGCCGTCGAAGGTGGAGTAGTTGAACCGGACGATCGCACTGGAAGCGCTGGTGGAGCCGTGTCCGGCAGCGCCCGCCTTGTCCACGACGACCACCTGCCGCCCGGTGCGGGCGAGTTCGAGGGCGACGGCCGAACCGATCACTCCGGCTCCGACCACGACGGCGTCCGGTTGGCGGGTGGTCATCGGACCCTCCTCAGGTTCGGTACGGAGTCGAGCAGCGTCCGGGTGTAGGGGTGTTGCGGGGTGCACAGGATGGCGTCGGTGGGGGCGGTCTCGACGATCCGGCCGTGCCGCATCACCGCCACCGCGTCGGAGACGTGGCAGACCGCGGGCAGGTTGTGGCCGATGAACAGCATCGACAGGCCGAGCCGTCGCTGGAGGTCGCGGATCGTGTTGAGGACGGCCGCCTGCACCGAGACGTCGAGGGCCGAGGTGATCTCGTCGGCGATCAGCAGGCGCGGTCCGACGGCCAGGGCGCGGGCGACGGCGACCCGCTGGCGCTGGCCGCCGGACAACTGGCGGGGCAGGCGGTCCGCGAACCGGGGGTCCAGGCCGACGAGTTCGAGCAGGGCGGTGACGCGCTCGATGCGGGCCGGCCGGTCGAGCCGGTGGAAGACGGTGGCCGCCTCGACCAGGGTCTGACGGACCGTCATCCTGGGGTCCAGTGCGGTGTCCGGGTCCTGGAGGACGACCTGGACCAGCCGGCCGAGCCGCCGCCGGTCGCGTACGGTGCGGACACGGACCTCCCGGCCGTCGAGCAGGACCCGGCCCCCGTGCACCGGGGTGAGACCGACGACGGCCCGGGCCAGGCTGGACTTTCCCGAGCCGGACTCGCCGACCAGCCCGAGGGTGCTGCCGGACGGTACGTCCAGGCAGACGCCGTCCACGGCGGTGACCGGGCCGCGCGGGCCGTGACGGCGGACGGTGAGGTCGCGGAGCTGAAGGGTGGTCACGGCTTCACCGCCTCGACCGTCACCGGTACCGGGTTCCAGCAGGCGAGCCGGTGCGCCGCGTCGAGGTCGTCCAGTGGCGGGGCCTGCTCGGCGCAGCGGCTCCGGCGGCTCGGGCAGCGGGGTTCGAACGGGCAGCCCGGGGCGGGCGCGAGCGGGTCGGGCGGCGCGCCCTCCACGGTCGGCAGCGGCCGGTCGCGGTCCGCGCCGAGGTCCGGCACCGAGGCGACCAACGCGCGGGTGTAGGGGTGCCGGGCTCCGGTGGCGAGGCGGTCGGCGGGTAGCGCCTCGACGATCGTGCCCGCGTACATCACCAGGACCCGTTCGCAGAACTCGCCCACGAGCGCGATGTCGTGGCTGATGAACAGGACCGCGGCGGAGGTGGCCTGCCGGATCTCGGACAGCAGCCCGGTGATCTGCCGCTGCACGGTGACGTCGAGCGCGGTGGTCGGCTCGTCGGCGATGATCAGGCCCGGCCGGACCATCAGTCCGGCCGCGATCATCACGCGCTGGCGCTGGCCGCCGGAGAGCTGGTGGGGGCGCGAGTGCAGCAGTGCCGGGGGGAGCGCGACCCGGTGCAGGGCGTTCGCGGCTTCCGCGAGGGCCTGAGTGCGGCTCGCGCCGCGATGCGCCCGGACGGACTCGGTGAGCTGGGTGGCGACCCGCAGGGACGGGTTGAGCGCCGAGGCCGGGTTCTGGAAGATCATTGCGAGGCCCGTCGCGAGGTGGTGGTCGCGCTCCCCGGGTGTCATGGCGGCGAGGTCGGCGCCGAGCACGCGGAGAGTGCGTCGGGACACCCGGGCCTCGTCCGGGAGCAGGTCGGCGATGGCGAGCGCGGTGAGTGACTTGCCCGAGCCCGACTCGCCGACGAGCCCGACGATCTCGCCCGGCCGGAGCGACAGGCTCACACCGCGCACCGGCCGGATCACCCCGTCCGGCGTGGGGAGTTCGACGTGGAGGTCCTCGACCTGGAGCACCAGGCCGTCCCCGGCCGGACCGCTCGGGGAGAGCCGTGGCGCGGGCGTACGGCGGGCTGGGCTCCGCCGGGCGACGCCTGCGGCGAGGACCTCGCCGAGCAGTTGGAAGGTCAGGGCCGCGTAGAGGATGGCCAGGCCCGGGGCGAGTGCGGGCAGGGGCTCGACGTAGATGCGGTCGAGCCCCTGGTTGAGCAACTGCCCCCAGTCGTAGTCGGGCGGCTGGACGCCGAGGCCGAGGAAGCTCAGCCCGGAGAGCGCGACGAGGGCGGTGCCCGCCGCCGTGGTGGTGCTCAGCAGCAGTGGCTCGGCGATGTTGGGCAGGACGTGCCGCCACAGCAGCCGGTGTCGGCGCAGGCCGAGGACCCGGGCGGCGGCCAGGTGGTCGGTGCCCGCCACGCCGGCGGCGAGGGTCTGGGCGAGCCGGGCGAATCCGGGGACGCCCGCGACGGCGAGGGCGAGCACCGCCCCGCCGGCGCCCGCGCCGAACACGACCGCGAGGAACATCGCGACCAGGAGCGCCGGGAAGGCGAGCAGGAGGTTGATCAGCCCGGCGAGCAGCCGCCGGGCACGGGGGCCGACCACGGCGGTGGACGCCCCGAGGAGGACGCCCCCGGCGGCGCCGAGCAGGACCGCCGTCAGCGCGAGCAGCAGGGAGGGCCGGGTCGCCGTCAGGACCCGGGCCAGCAGGTCCCGGCCGAGGTTGTCGGTGCCGAACGGGTGCGCCACTGAGGGGCCCTGGAGCACCGCGGAGGGGTCCGGGAGGTCCGCCGCCTCGCCCCGGACGAGCGGGCCGACCAGCGCGAGCACGACCAGCGAGCCCAACATGGCCGCCGTGATCCGGGCCATGAGTGAGCGTCGGCGTCCGAGTGGACGGGGCATGGTCAGATCTCCCGGATCGCCGAACGGGGGTCGAGCACGGCCAGCAGCACGTCGACCAGGAGGCCGGCGAGCAGCACGGTGGTACCCAGCACCAGCACCATCGCCTGGACGACCGGGTAGTCCTGCGCGACGACGGACTGTGCCATCGCCGAACCGATGCCGGGCCAGGCGAACACCTTCTCCACCAGCACGGTGCCGGCGATCAGGGCGGGCAGCAGGCTCCCGGCGACGGTGAGCGCGGCGGTCGCGGTGTTCGGCGCGGCGTGCCGCAGGTAACGGCGGGCGGGGGACAGCCGTTTGCTCCGGGCGGTGCGCATGTAGTCCTCGCTCAGCACCTTCAGGGTCTCCACCCGGACGATGCGCACCAGGACGACGGTGGGCGCGAGGGAGAGCGCGAGGACCGGCAGGACGAAGGACTCGACGCCCGCCGCGCCCGCCACCGGGAGCAGCTGCAGGCCGACGGCCAGCAGCGCGGTGAGCCCGGCGGCCAGCACGAAGTCCGGTACCCCGGCCAGGGCGGCGGTGACCGCGGTGAACACCAGCTCGGTGCGCGGATGCCGTCCGTCGCGGGTGCGGACGGCAGCCAGCAGACCGCAGGGCAGGGCGACGGCGAGGGTGACCAGGAAGGCCAGGCCGGCGATCTCCAGGGTGGCCGGCAGCCGGGTGCGGACCAGCTCCGCGACCGGTGTCCCGGTGACCAGGGAGGTGCCGAGGTCGCCGTGCACGAGGCCACCGACGTAGTGCCGGTACTGGGACAGGAAGGGCGCGTCGAGGCCGAGGCTGTGCCTGCGGGCGGCCACCAGGCCCGGGGCGGCGTCGACACCGAGCGCGGCGCGGACCGGGTCCCCGGGGACGAGGCGGATCATCGCGAACGACGCGGTGAGCACGACCCCGAGGGAGAGCAGCAGCCGGGCGGTGCGGCGGCCGAGGAACGCCGTCCACGGGTGCCGTAGCAGCTGGGGTACGGACACGGTGGCTCCCTCGGTCACTGGTGGAGGCGGATGCTGGTGGGGACGATCTGGCCGCCGAAGGTCGTGGAGAACGTGGTGCGGTAGCCGTACACGCTGCTCCGCCCGTCGGCGATCGGCAGGCCGTCGGCCGAGCGGAGGAGCGCGGCGGAGGCCCGGTTCCAGGTGACGCAGCCGGCCGTGTCGGTCTCCTGGAGCGCCTGGGCGACCAGCGCGTCGTACTCGGGGTTGGTCACGCCCGCGAAGTTGAGGCCCTGGGCGGGGGCGGGGCCGGAGAAGAACGGGATGAAGCCGACCGGCAGGGCGAAGCCCGGCGAGGTGCCGACCACCACGTCGAACTCGCCGCTCCGGTACATGGCGTTGACGAGTGCGGGCAGGCTCTCGGTGACGAGGTCGACCTGTGCGCCGAGCGCTGTCCATTCCCGGGACATCAGCTCGGCGACGGACGGCAGGGTCGGTCCGAGGTCGGGGCTGGTGATCAGGCGGAGGCGGAGCGGTCGGCCGTCCTTGGTGAGCGGGCCGTTGCCGGTGCGGGTCCAGCCGGCGGCCCGCAGCGCCCCGGCGGCGTCCTGTGCGGGCAGGTCGGCGGCGAGGTCGGCGTGGCAGACGGCGCCCTCGGCGCCGAAGTCGGTGGCGGGCCGGCCGGTGCCGCCGACGGCGACGTTGGCGAGCCCCTGCCGGTCGAGCCCGGAGACCAGGGCGCGGCGCAGCGCCGGGTCGGCGAGGGCCCGGCCGGGGCGCTGGTTGAAGAAGGTCAGCCCGACCACGGTCGCCACGTCGGTGGTGGCCAGGCCGTGGCCGGTGAGACGGGCGCGGTCCGGCCCGTTCACGTCCGCGATGTCGACACCGCCGGTGAGCAGCAGGTTGGCCGCGGTGGAGGCCTGGGGCACCACCGAGAGGACGATGCGGGCCGGAAGGCCGGGCTCTGCGGTGGTCGCACCGTCCGGGCCCCAGGCGTACCCCTCGCGGACGGTGAACTCGTACGGTCCGCCGGGGGTGTAGCGGGTCAGCAGGTAGGGGCCGGTGCCCCGGGTGGTGCGGTCCAGCGCCTCGGGCCGGTCGAGTCCGGCGGGGCAGACGATCGGCAGCAGTCCGAGGGTGCGGGTGAGGAACGGGAAGGGGCCGGTGGTGGTCGCGGACACCGTGCCGGTCCGGTCGTCGGCGCCGACGGTGAACGGGACGTTCGGGAGGACGGTCCGGGCGCCGGGGAGCTGGTTGGCCGGGTCGCCCGCGTAGGTGAGCGCCCGGGCCACCGCCGAGGCGGTGAGGGGAGTGCCGTCGGAGCAGGTGACGCCCGGGCGGAGGGTGAAGGTGGCGGTGGTGGTCGTGGCCTGCCACGACGAGGCGAGGCCGGTGACCACCGTGCCGTCGGCGGTGATGTTGACCAGCGAGTCGTAGGCGTAGCGGGCCTGCGCAGCGCCGAAGGCGGTGTACGGGTCGAAGCTCGGGGTCTCGGCGGCCGCCGCGATCCGGACGGTCCCGCGGTCCACGAGCGGTGTGGTCGTCGAGGACGGTGCGGCTCCGCCGCAGCCGCTCAGCGCGACGGCCGCAGCGGTCATGGCGCCTGTCAGGGCGACCGGCAGGGGGCGACGGGGCATGCCGCCATGGTGCCACCGGGAATTGGCGGTGGCGATTCAACTCGCCCGCAGGGAAGCGGTGTTCGAATCAGGGGAGTCGCCGCTGGCCTGGGTGGGAGCGGTCGGCGACGGCGCGTGACGGTGGGGGCGGAGGTTCTGATTCACTCGTTCGAGGGGTGTCGCCGCCTGTGTGTCGCCGACCGGGTGACCTGACGGTCCGGCACGGCCAGGATGTCGACATGAGGACGAACGAACCGGGTCGCGAGGTCGGTCACCTGGCGGACCGCTACTGGGAGTTCCTGCTGGAGCGGGACCCGTTGCTGCGAGTCCGCCAGGGGCTCCCGGTCGAGACGCTGCCGGGAGTGTCGCTCGCCGAGGCCGAGGAACGGGCGCGGCTCGCGGCGGGCGTGCTGGAGCGGGTCCGGGGGCTCGACGGTGCGGAGCTGTCCGGTGCCGACGCCGACACCGCGGCCGTTCTCGCGGCGCTGGCGGAGCAGGAACTGCGCTCCCGCCGGTGGTACTGGCTGACGCCCGCCGTCACGCCGTACCGGCTGTTCCCGCTGTCGCTGTACCTCGACGCGGTCCTGGGCCCCTTCCGGTTCGCCGAACGGGCCGACACCGGGCGCTACCTGACGCTGGTGCGCGAACTGGCGGGCGTGGTCGGCTCGATCGGCGACAAGGTGGTCGGACAGGCCGCGCGCGGCTTTCGGGTGCCCGCACCCGCCCTGGCCGGAGTGCGGGCCACGGTCGAGGGCCTGCGGTCCTCCGCGGCGCGCAGGGTGACGGTGGCGGACGACCGGCTCGGTGGCCTGGGGCCGGCCGAGCGCGGACGCCTCCGGGACGGCGTACGGCGGCTGGTGGAGAGGGAGTTGACGCCGGCCTTCGACCGGCTGCTCGGCCTCGTCGACGACCCGGCCGATCCGGGCACGGCGCCGCAGGAGGTCGGCTGGGCGCGCTACGAGGGCGGCGAGGAGGCGTACCGGGACTTCGTCCGGACCGGCACCGGGGGCGACACCCCGCCCGAGCGGCTGCACGAGCTCGGCCGCGACCAGTGCCGCGAACTCGCCGAGCGGATGCGGGAGGTGCGCGCGACCCTGGGCTTCCACGGCTCCGAGGCCGAGTTCCACGAGCGGCTCAGGTCCGAGCCCCGGCTGTACGCCCGGACGCCCGAGGAGGTCGAGGCCCGGTTCCGCGGCCACCTCGACCGGCTGGCCCCACTGCTGCCGAGATGGTTCGCCACCGTGCCGGCCGCCCCGTACGGGCTGGCCCGGTTGGACCCGGCGCTGGAGTCGGGGATGACCTTCGGGTACTACGAGCTGCCGACCGCGGCGAGTCCGGTCGGGCGTTACCGCTACAACGGGTCGGGTCTGGACGGCAGATCGCTGATCGGCTCGGCCTCCCTGATCTACCACGAGCTGGCGCCGGGGCACCACTTCCACCTCGCCCGTCAGGCGGAGGACCGCTCACTGCCGCGACTGCGGCGTGAGGCCGCCGAGTTCGGTGCGTTCAGCGAGGGCTGGGCCGAGTACGCGGCGGGGCTCGGCTGGGAGATGGGGCTCTACGACGACCCGTGGGACGCGTACGGGCGCCTCGCGCAGGAGCGGTTCACCGCGCAGCGGCTCGTGGTGGACACCGGGCTCAACCTCGGGACGATGAGCCTCGCGCAGGCCCGGGACTTCATGCGGGCCAACTCCACCGAGGCGGACGGCCAGATCGCCTCCGACCTGTTGCGGTACTCGACGGACCTGCCGGGGCAGGCGCTGTCCTACCGCGCGGGCTACCTGGAGTTCGGCGGGCTGCGGGCGCGGGCCGAGGCGGACCTGGGTGCCGGGTTCGACGTGCGTGCCTTCCACGAGGCGGTGCTGGGAGGCGGGGCGCTGCCGTTCCCCGCCCTGCGTCGAAGGGTGGCGAGAGAACTCGGAACGCGGCACGACGGCGGTCTCTAGAAGTCGGGTGATAGGAATATCGCTTCGCTTGATGTGTACCCTCCGGCCAATTCGTTGCGGCCCGGACACCGGATGGCACTCGCACGAGTGAAACCGGCGAGGACTGTTTGGTCTCGATGGACAGGACTGGACTACGGTGATCGGGGAACGGTCGGTACACCCCTCTCGACGAGGAATTCGACCCGGCGGGAAATCCGGCGCGGGAATCGAGAATTCCGGAAACGGGTGCTTCCGTCCGTCCCGCTGTGCGCGCTCCGGAGTCCGCAGTGCCCGGAGTCCCCTGTCATACGTCTGCGTAGAGAGGTTGGAGCATCATGCCGCCCGTAGTTCCGCCGTTCCTGATCGGTCTCATCGTCGCGCCCCTGGCGAAGCGTCTCCTCAAGCCGCTGGTGCGAGGTGTCGTCAAGACGTCCGTCGGTGTTGTCATGGAGGTGAAGAAGGCGGCCCACGAGGCCGGGGAGAACATCCACGACCTCGCGGCCGAGGTGGCCGCCGACATGGTGGCGGCGCAGATCGCCTCCGGTGACGGCCACCGGCCCGCCGAGAATGCGGCCTCGAACGGTGAGAAGAACTCGGCCTCGAACGGCGAGAAGGAGGACGCCGCCGACCGGGTCGAGGGCGAGGCCAGGACTCCGAAGATCCGCGCGACCGCCGGCGCCGGCGCCGGCAAGGCGCAATGACCCCCTGATTCGCGGCCCGGCCCGCCGCCCGGGCGAGTCCTCCGACCGGTCTCGGATGACGAGCCCTCGCGGCGGCCGGCCGTGGGCCTTTCGGCCGAATCTCCGCCCTCCTTCGGACTTTCCACTCCGTCGCAGTAACTCCGCCGTGCGCACGATTCCGCCGTGCCCGTCGACGGATTGCCTGCGACCTCCGCAAACAGGTGATCGTACACATGCCATCTCTGCTGGGTGCCGCAGCCGGATTCGGCCCCGTGGATTCGGACGCGAGCCCGCGCTCGGTCATTCCGGGCCGCCAGCGCTGGGACGTCAAGCTGGTTATCGGGCGGCCCAGGACGGCCGAAGTCCTCGCCGCGGCCCTGCGCCGCGTCCCCGGGATCACCGCGGCCCAGGCCAACCCCGTCACCGGCGGCGTCCTCGTCCGACACGACGTACGGGTACCCGCCGCGGACATCGGCCGGATCGTGCGCAGGGCGGTCGCCCTGGTCGCGGAAGGACCGGCCAGGACACGACCTCCGGCACCCGCCCGCCCGGCCGGTGAACCGGCCGCACGTCCGGACCGCGGCCTCGTCGTGCGCCCCGTCCTCGCCGTCGGCGGCGGTGTGGCGGCCGGCATCGCACTGATCCGCGGGTCGGCGCTGAGCAGGCAGCTGGTGGCGCTCGGCGGGGTCGCGGCCGCGACCGCGGCCGTCGTCCGGAAGTCCTGGCGCAGAACGGTCGGGACGACCCGGGACCTGTCCGGGGCCGAAGCCGCACGCCACCCCCTGCTGGAGATCGTCGGACCGCACCGGAAGCGGCTCTACCGCGCCTCCGCGCTCTCGGTCGCCTGCCAGGTCTCGGAGATGGCGCTGGGCACCTTCCTCGGCTGGACGGGACTGGTGCTCATCAAGGGCGAGGCGGCGCCGCTGGTCCACCTCGGCCTGACCACCGCATCCGCCCAACTCTGGGGACTGGCCGGGCTGGTGGCGGCCGCCTGCGCCGCCGTAGCGGGTCTGTCGTACGCGTCGAACCTCCAGTGGCGCGGGCTCGGCCAGGACATCGAGCACGACTGGCGCAGCCGGACGTACGCCCACGTGCAGCACCTCGAACTGCGGCACCTGGAGGGCGAGCGGACCAGCCGGGTCGCCGGTGCGCTCACCGAGGACGTCAGCCAGCTGGGCACGTTCTTCGCCACCTCGGCCAACGACGTGCTGCACCTGGGGACCAGCCTGGCCATCCTGGTACCGGTGTTCCTGCTGATGGCGCCGCAGATCGCCTGGATCGCCTTCCTGCCCATCCCCGTCATCGCCTGGCTGTCGCTCCACTACCAGGACAGGGTCGCGGGCGACTACGCCGTCTCCGGCGAGAACCGGGCCAGGCTGCACAGCCAGCTGGTCAACACGCTGGAGGCCGGTGCCACCGTCAAGAGCTTCTGCACCGAGGACTACGAGGCCGAGCGCATCGACCGGTTGAGCGAGGAAGTCCAGGCGAGCAACCAGCAGACCGCCCGGAGCACGATCCGCCACGCCGAGACCGTCCGGGCCTGCACGACCGCCTCCATGGCCGGCACCCTGCTGGTCGGCGGCCGCTCGGTGCTCAACGGCACCCTGCGCTTCGAGGTGTTCAGCCCGTTGATCGGGCTGCCGCAGATGGTGCTGTTCCGGATGAACCGGCTCGGCGGCATCGTCGACCAGTACCAGCGCACCCTCGCCGCCCACGACCGGGTCCAGCGGCTGCGGGCCCTGCCCGTCGAGGCCGAGGGCACCGGCGGACCGCTCGACGTCGAGAAGGTCCAGGGCGAGATCGTCCTCGACGGGGTGACCTTCGCCTACCCGGGTCGGCCGCCGGCGCTCGACGACCTCTCGCTGACCATCCCCGCCGGGCGGACCACCGCCCTCGTCGGCGCCACCGGCTCCGGCAAGACGACGGTCGCCAAGCTGCTGATGCGCTTCCAGGACGCGGAATCCGGCAGCGTGCTGCTCGACGGGCGGGACATGCGCGACCTGCCCCGGCACGACCTGCGCCACGCGATCGGGTTCGTCGCCCAGGACCCGTTCCTCTTCGACGGCAGCATCGCCGACAACATCCGCTACGGCCGCTTCGGAGCCTCGGACGAGGCCGTGGTCGAAGCGGCCACGATGGCCGAGGCACACACCTTCATCTCGACGCTGCCGGACGGCTACGACACCCTGATCGGCGAACGCGGCGCCGCGCTCTCCGGCGGCCAGCGGCAACGGATCGCCCTGGCACGGGCGATCCTCAAGGATGCACCGGTCGTGATCCTGGACGAGGCCACCTCCGCCGTGGACAACGAGACCGAGGCCGCCATCCAACGCACGCTCCGCGGCTTCGCGGCCGACCGGACGATGGTCATCATCGCCCACCGGCTCTCCACCGTCCGCCACGCCGACCGGATCTACGTCCTGGACAAGGGCGGCATCGTCGCCGAACAGGGCACCCACGACGAACTCGTCGCCCGGCACGGACTCTACGCATCCCTCTGGCAGCTCCAGGCCGGCGAACTCGCCGCCTGACCGCAGCACCCGCGCCCACCCGCCGACCTCGTGACGCCACCGCGGTCGGCGTGGTCCGGTGCGGTCCGGTGCGCCCTGCCACCACGCCTGCCCACACCCTCGGAGGTACCCCCATGTCCCGTCGTGACGGTGACGCCCTTCCCCTGACAGCGGCCCAGCGCGAGATCTGGCTCGCCGAGCAGAGCTCCCGCACGGCGATCCCGGGCTACCGCGTCGGCGAGTGCCTGGAGATCCACGGGCCGGTGGACCGGGAGCTGTTCGAGACCGCGCTGCGCCGGGTGGTCGACGAGGTCGACGCCCTGCACGTGACCTTCGCCGACGACGGCGAGGGCCCGCGCCAGATCCTCCGGGAGAGCTGGGACTGGGCGCCGGCGCACCTGGACCTCGGCGGGGAGTCCGACCCCCGGGCGGCGGCCGTGGCGTGGATGGAGCGGGACCTGATGCGCCCGCTGGACCTCACCCGCGACCCGCTGTTCGGGCACGCGTTGATCCGGCTGTCGCCCACCGAGTTCCTCTGGTACCTGAACTACCACCACGTGGTGCTGGACGCGATCAGCAGCTCCATGGTCCGTCAGCGGGTCGGGGAGGTGTACTCGGCGCTCGCCGAGGACGGTGCCGTGCCGCCGTGCCCGTTCGGCTCGCTACGGGACCTGGTCGACACCGACGCCGCCTACCGCTCGTCCGCCGACTTCACCGCCGACCGCTCCTACTGGACCGAGCGCTTCGCCGACCTGCCCGCCCCGACCCGGCTCACCGACGCCTCCGCCACCGATCCGCACCGCGCCCTGCGGCTGGCCGAGGAGCGGGAACTGCGGAGTCCGGAGGCGCTGCGGGCGGCGGCGGGGAGGACCGGTGTCCGGTGGTCCCGCCTGGTCATCGCGGCGGCGGCACTCTACGCGCACCGGCTGACCGGCACACAGGACGTGGTGCTCGCCATGCCCGTCACCGCCCGCCGGGGCACCGACCGCGACCTGATGTCGGTGCCGGGCACGATGTCCAACGTGGTGCCGCTCCGGCTGACCGTGCGACCGGACATGCAGTGGCGCGAGCTCGTCTCCCAGGTGGCGCGGGAGGTCGCGTCGGCCGTCACGCACGAGCGCTACCGCAGTGAGGACCTGCTGCGGGACCTCGGCGCGCCCGGCAGCATCGGGACGGCGTTCCCGCTGATCGTCAACATCATGGCCTTCAACTCCAGGCCGAGCTTCGCCGGGCACCCTGCCTCCGTGCACCACTTCGTGTCCGGTTCGACCACCGACCTCGCCGTCTGGGTGTTCGACTACCGGGACGGCAACCCCCCGCTCCTCCGGCTGCACGGCGCGCCGGACGCGTACGGCGACGACGATCTCGCCGCGCACCGGCAGCGGCTGCTCACCCTGCTCGACACCGTCGCGGACTGCGACCCGGACGAGGCGGTGGGCCGGATCGACCTGCTCACGGCCGAGGAGCACCGCGAGGTGGCGGCGCTCGGTGCCGGGCCGGTGGCGTGCGCACCGGCGGCTCCGGCCGCGAGCCTGCCGGAGCTGTTCCGGGCGCAGGTGCGGGCGACGCCGGACCTGGTGGCGCTGGTCTGCGGGGACCTCTCGCTGACCTACACGGAGCTGGACGCGCGGGCGAACCGGCTGGCGCACGCCCTGATCGCCCGGGGTGCGGGACCGGAGCGGCTGGTGGCGGTGGCCCTGCCGAGGTCGGCCGAGCTGGTGGTGGCGGTCCTCGCGGTGCTGAAGACCGGGGCGGCCTACGTCCCGGTCGACCCCGAGTACCCGGCCGCCCGGATCGCGTACCTGCTCGACGACGCCCGCCCGGCCCTGGTGGTGACCGACTCCCGGAGCGGGGAGCGGCTGCCCGAGGCCGGTCCTGTCGACCGGCTGGTGCTCGACGCCCCGGAGACGGCCGCCCTGGTGGCGGGCTGCCCGGCGGCCGACCCGATGGTGGCCGTCGAGCCGAGCCACCCGGCGTACGTCATCCACACCTCGGGCTCCACCGGTCGGCCCAAGGGCGTGGTGCCGACCCACGGTGGCCTGCTCAACCTGTTCACCGACCTCCGGGAGGTGCACTTTCGGGCGGTGCTCGGGGAACGACAGCGGCTGCGGGTGGCCCTCACCACGTCGGTGTCGTTCGACGCCTCCTGGAACCAGCTGCTCGCCCTGTTCGCGGGCCACGAACTGCACGTCCTGGACCACGCGACCTGGACCGACCCCGAGGCCTTCGTGAGCTACGCGGCGCGCTGCGGGCTGGACTACATCGAAGCGACTCCGTCCTACCTCCAGGTCCTCGTCGCCCACGGGCTGTTGGGCCACCGCGGCTGGCGGCCGGCGCTGGTCGCAGCGGGCGGCGAGGCCGTCCCGGAGCGGCTGTGGGAACAGCTGCGGGCCGCCGAGGGGGTGTCCTGCCTCAACCTCTACGGGCCGTCCGAGTGCACCGTCAACCCGGTGATCGCGACAGTGGGTTCGAGCCCGCGCCCGGTCATCGGCCGGCCCGGCACCAACGCCCGGCTGTACGTGCTCGACGGCGCGCTGCGACCGCTGCCGGCCGGCACACCGGGTGAGCTGTACATCGCCGGCGCGTGCCTCGCCCGTGGTTACCTGAACCGGCCGGGGGCGACGGCCGGGCGGTTCGTGGCCAGCCCCTTCGGCGCGGACGGCGACCGCATGTACCGCACCGGTGACCTGGCGCGGTGGAACCCGGACGGAAACCTGGAGTTCCTCGGGCGCACCGACGACCAGGTCAAGATCCGCGGCTTCCGGGTGGAGCTCGGCGAGATCGAGGCCGTCCTCACCGCGCACCCGCAGGTCGCCGGGGCCGCCGTCGTGGTGCGCACCGAGGAGGAGCCCCGGCTGGTCGCCTACGCGGTCTCCGGGCCCGGCGCCACGGTGACCGACACCGCCCTGCGCGAACACCTGCGGGAACGGCTGCCCGGGCACATGGTGCCGTCGGCCTTCGTGGTGCTGGACGCCCTGCCCCTGACCCCGAACGGCAAACTCGACCGGCGGGCGCTCCCGGCGCCCGACCGGCAGCACGCCGACCCGGGCCGCGCTCCGCGCACCGCGACCGAGCACCTGCTCGCCGGACTGTTCGCCGAGGTCCTCGGCGTGCCGGAGGTCGGCGCCGACGACAGCTTCTTCGACCTCGGCGGGCACTCCCTGCTGGCCACCCGGCTGGTCGCCCGGGCCCGGTCGGTGCTCGGCGTGGAGCTGAGGCTGCGCGACCTGTTCGACGCGCCGACGGTGGCGGAACTGGCCGCGGCGGTGGACGTCGCGGGCCGGGCGCGCCCGGCGCTGGGACGGCGCGAGCGGCCCGAGGCCGTCCCGCTGTCCTTCGCGCAGCGCCGGCTCTGGTTCCTGCACCGCATGGAGGGCCCGAGTGCCACGTACAACATCCCGCTGACGCTCCGGCTTTCCGGGACCCTCGACCGACGGGCCCTGGAAGCCGCCCTGGCGGACGTGGTCGGGCGGCACGAGAGCCTGCGCACCGTCTTCCCGGTGGTCGACGGCGTGCCGTGCCAGCGGGTGTTGGACCCGGACGAGGCACGGCCGCGGCTGCGGGTGACCGACGTCGGTGCGTGCGACCTGCCGGACCTGCTGGCGGAGGCGGCCCGGTACGGCTTCGAGCTCTCCGAGGAGTCGCCGCTGCGTGCCGAGCTGTTCCGGACCGGCACCGAGGAACACGTGCTGCTGCTGGTGGTGCACCACATCGCCGGTGACGGCTGGTCGGCCGGGCCGCTCCTGCGGGACCTGAGGACCGCCTACGCGGCCCGCTGCGAGGGGGCGAAGCCGGAGTGGGAGCCGCTGCCCGTCCAGTACGCCGACTACGCCCTGTGGCAGCAGGAGCTGCTGGGCGACGGCGCGGACCCGGACAGCCTGCTGAACGGCCAACTCGCGTACTGGCGGGAGCAGCTGGCGGACCTGTCCGAGCAGGTCGAGCTGCCCTTCGACCGGCCCCGGCCGGCCGCGATGTCCTACCGGGGAGCCCACCTGCCGGTGCACGTCGACGCCGAGCTGTACCAGGGCCTGCGCGAACTCGCCCGGGACGGCGGAGCCAGCCTCTTCATGGTGCTGCAGGCCGGACTGGCCGCCCTGCTGGGCAAGCTCGGCGCGGGCAGCGACGTCCCGATCGGCACCCCGATCGCCGGACGCACCGACGAGGCCCTGGACGAGCTGGTCGGCTTCTTCGTCAACACCCTGGTGCTGCGCACCGACCTGTCCGGCGACCCGTCGTTCACCGAACTGCTGGGCCGGGTGCGCTCCGACGCGCTGGCCGCGTACGCGCACCAGGACGTGCCGTTCGAGCACCTGGTGGAGGCGCTGAACCCGACCCGGACGCTGGCGCACCACCCGCTGTTCCAGACCATGCTCGCCCTGCAGAACGCGCCGCTCGGCGCCTTCGACCTGCCCGGGCTGCGGGTGACGACCGACCTGGTGCACACCGGGACGGCCAAGTGCGACCTGACCTTCATCCTGGCCGAACGGCCCGAGGGGCTCTCGGGCGTCCTGGAGTACAGCACCGACCTGTTCGACGAGTCCACCGCGGCGGGGATCGTCGAGCGGTGGCTGCGGCTGCTGCGCGCCGTCGTCGCCGACCCCGGCCGGCGGATCGGCCGGGTGGACGTGCTGTCCGCGGACGAGCTCCGCGCGCTGCTGCCGGCCGCCGCCGACCGGAGCGGGGAGCTGCCCGAGAGCAGCCTGACCGCGTTGTTCGAGCGGCAGGTGCGGGCCGACCCGGTCGCGGTCGCCCTCACGGACGGCGAAGTCACCCTGACGTACGGAGAGTTGAACGCCCGCGCCAACCGGCTCGCGCACGCCCTGATCGCCCGCGGGGTCGGCCCGGAGCAGTCGGTGGCGCTGGCCCTGCCGCGCTCGGCGGAGCTGGTCGTGGCCGTCCTCGCGGTGCTCAAGGCCGGCGGGGCCTACGTGCCGATCGACCCGGCGTACCCGCCGGCCCGGATCTCCTACCTGCTCCAGGACACCCGGCCCGCGCTGCTCGTGACGACGAGCCGGACCGGCGAGCTGCCGGGGGCGGACCACCTGGACCGGCTGCTGCTGGACACCGCCGGCCTGGACGGGCTGCCGGACACGGACCCGGAGGCCGCCGTCGATCCCGGCCACGCCGCCTACGTCATCCACACCTCCGGCTCCACCGGCAACCCCAAGGGCGTGGTGGTCCCGCACCGCAACGTGGTACGCCTGTTCCGGACGACGGAGGAGCTGTTCGGCTTCACCGCCGAGGACGTGTGGACGCTCTTCCACTCCTACGCCTTCGACTTCTCCGTGTGGGAGCTGTGGGGCGCGCTGCTGCACGGCGGCCGCCTGGTGGTCGTGGACCACGAGACCAGCCGCTCGCCCGGGCGGTTCCTGGAACTCCTCGCCCGCGAGCGGGTGACGGTGCTCAACCAGACGCCGTCCGCCTTCTACCAGCTGATGCAGGCGGACGCCGAGCACCCGCGTGAACTCGCCCTGCGCACGGTGGTGTTCGGCGGCGAGGCGCTGGAGCACGCCCGGCTCGCGAGCTGGTACGAACGGCACCCGGAGGACGCGCCGCGCCTGGTCAACATGTACGGCATCACCGAGACCACGGTGCACGTCACGTACGCGGCGCTCGACCGTTCCGGCGCCGCCGCCGGGCAGATCGGCGCCGCCCTGCCGGACCTGCGGACCTACGTGCTCGACGACGGCCTGCGACCGGTGCCCCCGGGCGTGCCCGGCGAGCTGTACGTCGCGGGCCCCGGGCCGGCGCGCGGCTACCTGAACCGTCCGGGCCTGACCGCCGGGCGGTTCGTGGCGGACCCGTTCGGACCGCCGGGATCGCGGATGTACCGCAGCGGGGACGTGGTGCGCCGGGCCGCCGACGGCAGCCTGCGCTACGTCGGCCGGGCCGACCAGCAGGTGAAGGTGCGCGGCTTCCGGATCGAGCTCGGCGAGATCGAGGCGGCGCTGGCCGCGCACCCCGGCGTCGCCCAGGTCGCCGTCCTGGCCCGGCAGGACCGCGCCGACGACACCCGGCTGGTCGCCTACCTGGTCCCGGTCGCCGGCGCCGGACCGCGCCCGGCCGACCTGCGCGAGCACCTGGTCGAGCGGCTGCCGGAGCACATGGTGCCGTCGGCGTTCGTCGTGCTGGACGCGCTGCCGCTGACGGCCAACGGCAAGCTGGACCACCGGGCCCTGCCCGCCCCCGACCACGCCCCGGCTGCTGCTGCCGGCCGTTCGCCGCGCACTCCGCAGGAGCAGGTGCTCTGCGAGCTGTTCGCCGAGGTCCTCGGCGTCGCGTCGGCCGGCGTCGAGGACGGCTTCTTCGACCTGGGCGGGCACTCCCTGCTCGCCACCCGCCTGGCCGCCCGGATCCGCGCGACACTCGGCGTGGAGATGCCCCTGCGCGCCCTGTTCGAGGCGCCGACCCCGGCCGGCCTGGCCGCCGCCCTGGTGGCGGCCGGACCGGCGCAGGCCGCCCTGGTGCGGCGCGAGCGCCCCGAGGTGATCCCGCTGTCGTTCGCGCAGCGGCGGCTGTGGTTCCTGCACCAGCTGGAGGGCTCCGGTGCGAACTACCACATTTCCCTCTCCTGGCGGCTGTCCGGGGACCTGGACCGGCGGGCCCTGGAGGCCGCGGTGGCGGACGTGGTCGGGCGGCACGAGAGCCTGCGCACCGTCTTCCCGGCTGTCGACGGTGTCCCGTACCAGCAGGTTCTGGACGTCGTGGCGGCCCGCCCGCGGCTGCTCGTGAGCCGGGCCACCGAGGCCGAGCTGCCCGCCCTGACGGCGGCGGCGAAGGACCGGCCGTTCGACCTGGCGGCCGACGTGCCGCTGCGGGTCGCGCTGTTCGAGCTGGCGCCCGATGAGCACGTGGTCCAGCTGGTGCTCCACCACATCGCGGGTGACGGCTGGTCGCTGGGCCCGCTCGCGCAGGACCTGACCGCCGCCTACGCGGCGCGCTGCCGCGGCGAGGAGCCGCGGTGGGAGGAGCTGCCGGTCCAGTACGCCGACTACACCCTCTGGCAGCACGAGCTGCTCGGCGACTCCACCGACCGGGACAGCCCGTTCGCCCGCCAGGCGGCCTACTGGACGGAGCAGTTGGCCGGTCTTCCGGAGCGGATCCAGCTGCCCGCCGACCGGCCCCGCCCGGCGGCCGCCTCGCACCGGGGCGGTTTCGTGCGTGCCGGAATGGACGCCGAACTGCACCGCGGCCTGCGCGAGCTCGCCCGCGAGCACGGCACCAGTCTGTTCATGGTCCTCCAGGCGGGGCTGGCGGCGTTGCTCAGCAAGCTCGGCGCGGGCGACGACATCCCGGTCGGCAGCCCGGTCGCCGGCCGGACCGACCAGGCACTGGACGAGCTGGTCGGCTACTTCGTCAACACCCTGGTGTTCCGTACCGACACCTCGGGCGACCCGACCTTCGCCGAGCTGCTGGAGCGGGTCCGGGACACCTCGCTGGCCGGCTACGCCCACCAGGACCTGCCGTTCGAGAACCTGGTCGAAGCCCTCAACCCGGTGCGCTCGCTGGCGCACCACCCGCTGTTCCAGGTCATGCTGGTGCTGCAGAACGCGCCCCGGGCCGACTTCGCGCCGCCCGGGTTGCGTGTCGACGACATGCCGCTGACGACGACCACCGCCAAGCTCGACCTGATCTTCACCATGTCCGAGCGGCAGGGGCAGGACGGTTCCCCGGAGGGGATCGACGGGCTCGTCGAGTACGCCGACGACCTCTACGACCCGGCCACCGTCGAGACGATGATCGGCCGCTGGGAGCGGCTGCTCCGGGCCGCGGTCGCCGACCCGCGGAGGCGGCTCAGCCGGTACGGCCTGCTCTCCGCGGAGGAGCGCGAGGACCTGACGGCCCTGGGCACCGGACCGGAGGTGGAGCTTCCGGCCGCGAGCGTGTCCGAGCTGTTCCGGGCGCAGGTGCGGGCGACGCCGGACCTGGTGGCGCTGGTCTGCGGGGACGTCTCGCTGACCTACGCGGAGCTGGACGCACGGGCGAACCGGCTGGCGCACGCCCTGATCGCCCGGGGCGCGGGGCCGGAACGGCTGGTCGCGGTGGCCCTGCCGAGGTCCGCCGAGCTGGTGGCGGCGATCCTCGCGGTGCTCAAGGCCGGGGCGGCCTACGTCCCGGTCGATCCGGAGTACCCCGCCGCCCGGATCGGCTACATGCTCGACGACGCCGGCCCGGTCCTGGCGGTGACCGATGCCCGGACCCGGGGCCGACTGCCGGAGGCCGGTCCGGCCGGGTGGCTGGTGGTCGACGACCCGGCGACGGCCGCCCCGGTGGCCGACGGCCCGGCGACGGACCCCCTGGTGGCCATCTCCCCGGGGCACCCGGCCTACGTGATCTACACCTCCGGCTCCACCGGCCGGCCCAAGGGCGTGGTGTCGACCCACGCCGGCCTGGTCAACCTGTTCGTCAGCCAGCGTCCGCTGCTGTTCCCCCGGCGGACGAAGGAGCGGCTGCGCATC
This sequence comes from Kitasatospora sp. NPDC048545, assembly GCF_040651155.1. Taxonomy (NCBI): domain Bacteria; kingdom Bacillati; phylum Actinomycetota; class Actinomycetes; order Kitasatosporales; family Streptomycetaceae; genus Kitasatospora; species Kitasatospora sp. NPDC048545. The sequence goes on along the minus strand of NZ_JBEZIQ010000023.1, from coordinate 32,757 downwards.
GGGCTGACCACCTCGGTGTCGTTCGACGCCTCCTGCGACCAGCTGTCCGGCCTGTACGCGGGCCACGAACTGCACGTCCTGGACGAGGTGACCTGGTCCGACCCGGACGCCTTCGTCGACTACGTCGCGCGCGCCGGACTGGACTACGTCAACGCCACCCCCTCCTACCTGCACGTGCTCGTCGCACGGGGGCTCCTGGACGACCCGGAGCGCCGTCCCGCGGTGGTCTCGATGGGCGGGGAGGCCGTTCCGGACCAGCTGTGGGAGCGGCTGCGGGCCGTCGAGGGCGTGTCCTGCCTGAACTACTACGGGCCGTCCGAATGCACGGTGGACGCCGTGGTGGCACCGCTGGAATCGAGTCCGCGCCCGGTGATCGGCCGGCCGCTCGGGGGCATCCGGCTGCACGTCCTCGACAGCACGCTGCAGCCCGTGCCCGCGGGCGTGGCGGGCGAGCTGTACCTCGCCGGAGCGGGCCTGGCCCGCGGCTACCTGAACCGGCCGGGTCTCACCGCGGCACGGTTCGTGGCGGACCCGTTCGGTCCGAGCGGCACGCAGATGTACCGCACCGGAGACCTGGTGCGCTGGGACGCGACCGGCAACCTGGAGTTCCTCGGCCGGACCGACGACCAGGTCAAGGTGCGCGGCTTCCGGATCGAACTCGGCGAGATCGAGGCGGCGTTGGCGGCACACCCGCAGGTCGCCCAGGTCGCGGTGGCCGTCCGGGAGGACCGCGCAGGGGACGCACGGCTGGTCGCCTACCCGGTCGCCGTCGCCGGGGCGCACCTCCGGCCGGACGAGCTGCGGGCACACCTGCGCGAGCGACTGCCGGACCACATGGTCCCAGCGGCCTTCGTGCCCCTGGACGGTCTGCCGCTGACGGCCACCGGCAAGCTGGACCGGCGCGCGCTGCCCGCACCCGTCCACACCGCACCGCGGACCGGCCGGGCCCCGCGCACCCCGCAGGAACAGGTCCTCGCGGAGCTGTTCGCCGAGGTGCTGGGCGTGGCCGAGGTCGGGGCCGACGACGACTTCTTCTCCCTCGGCGGGCACTCCCTGCTCGCCACCCGGCTGGTGGCCCGGGCGCGTGCCACGCTGGGTGTGGAACTGGAACTGCGCAGCCTGTTCGAGACGCCGACGGTGGCCGGGCTGGCCGCAGGACTCGGCCGAGCCGGCCAGGCGCGGCTCGCACTGCGCCACGTCGAGCGGCCCGACCGGGTCCCGCTGTCGTTCGCGCAGCGCCGACTGTGGTTCCTGCACCAGCTGGAGGGCGCCGGCTCCGTCTACAACATGCCGCTGGCGTGGCGGCTCTGCGGCCCGCTGGACCGCGCTGCCCTGGAGGAGGCGCTGGCTGACGTCGTCAACCGGCACGAGAGCCTGCGCACGGTCTACCCGCAGGTCGACGGGGTGCCGTACCAGGACGTGCTGGACGCATGGACGGTCCGGCCGCGGCTGCCGGTCACCAGGACCGGTGGGACGGATCTGCCGGAGCTGCTGGTGGCGGCCGCGGCGCGCGGATTCGACCTCGCCACCGAACCACCCCTGCGTGCCGAGCTGTTCGAGACGGCACCGGACGAGCACGTGCTGCTGGTGGTGGTCCACCACATCGCCGGTGACGGCTGGTCGCTGGGCCCGTTGTCGACCGACCTGGCCACCGCGTACGCGGCGCGCCGCAGGGGCGAGGAACCGCGGTGGGCGCCACTGCCTGTCCAGTACGCCGACTACACCCTGTGGCAGCACCGACTGCTCGGCGACGCGGCCGACCAGGAGAGTCTGTTCGCCCGCCAGGTGGCCCACTGGACACGGACGCTGGCGGACCTGCCCGAGCAGATCCGGATTCCCGCCGACCGCCACCGTTCCTCCGCACCCTCCTATTCCGGTGGCCACCTCGCGGTCGAGCTGGACGCCGAGCTGCACGCCGGACTGGTCCGCCTGGGCCGGGAGCACGGGGCCAGCGCCTACATGGTCCTCCAGGCCGCGCTGGCGGCGCTGCTGGACAAGCTCGGCGCGGGAACGGACATCCCGGTCGGCAGCCTGATCGCCGGCCGGACGGACCAGGCGCTGGACGACCTGGTCGGCTTCTTCGTCAACACCCTGGTGCTGCGGACCGACACCTCGGGCGATCCGACCTTCGCCGAGTTGCTGGGCCGGGTCCGGGAGGGCGCGCTGGCCGCGTACGCGCACCAGGACCTGCCGTTCGAGCACGTCGTCGAGGCCCTCAACCCGTCCCGGTCGCTCGCCCGCCAGCCGCTGTTCCAGGTGCTGCTCGCGCTGCAGAACGTGCCCCGCACCGACTTCGCCCTGCCCGGTCTGAACGCCGAGATCGAATTGGTGCGGACGCCCACCGCGATGTTCGATCTCGGCTTCCACCTGCTGGAACGCGGCGGCACCGGCGGGCCGGCCGAGGGCATCGTCGGGCGGGTCGAGTACAGCACCGACCTGTTCGACCACACCACGGTGGAGACGCTGGTCGACCGGTGGCTGCGGCTGCTCGCCGCGGTGGCCGCCGAGCCGGACCGGCCGCTGAGCCGGATCGACGTCCTCACCGCCGAGGAGCGGCACGAGCTGCTGGTCGCCCGCAACGACACCGCCCGCCCGGTCGCCACGGCTGATCTGCCCGCGCTGTTCGAGGCGCGGGTCCGGGCGACCCCGGAGGCCCCGGCCGTGGTGTTCGAGGACACCGCGCTGACCTACCGCGAGCTGAACCGCCGGGCCAACCGCCTGGCCCACGCGCTGATCGCGCGCGGGGTCGGACCGGAGCGGACCGTCGCCCTGCGGCTGCCGCGCTCGGCCGAGCTGGTGGTCGCCGTCCTCGCCGTGCTCAAGACGGGCGCGGCGTACCTGCCGGTCGACCCGGACTACCCGGCCGCCCGCATCACGTACATGCTGGAGGACGCGCGCCCGGCCGTGGTGCTCGACGACCTCGCGGCCGTCACACCGTCCGACGTGCAGCCGGAGCACGATCCGGCTGTCCCCGTGGACGCACGGCGCCCGGCCTACGTCATCTACACCTCCGGCTCGACCGGCCGGCCCAAGGCCGTGGTGATGCCCGCCGCCGGGCTGCTGAACCTGCTGGAGTGGCACCACCGGGCCGTCGGCGGGGAACCCGGCACACGCACCGCGCAGTTCACCGCGATCAGCTTCGACGTCTCGGTGCAGGAGGTGCTCTCCGCGCTGCTGTACGGCAAGACCCTGGTGGTGCCGACCGAGGAGCAGCGGCGCAGCGCCGAGCTGTTCGCGCACTGGCTGGACCGGCACCGGGTCGAGGAGCTGTTCGCGCCCAACCTGGTGGTCGAGGCGCTGGCCGAGGCCGCCGAGGAGGCCGGGCTGGAGCTGCCGAGCCTGCGGCTGGTCGCGCAGGCCGGCGAGGCGATGCGCCTGAGCGGTGCGGTGCGCCGCTTCCAGGCCCGTCGGCCGGGCCGGGTGCTGCACAACCACTACGGGCCCGCCGAGACCCATGTGATCACCGCCTACCCGCTGCCGGCCGACCCCGCCGACTGCCCGCTGCCGGTGCCGATCGGCCGTCCGATCGCCAACTGCCGGGTGTACGTGCTGGATTCGGCGCTGCGACCGGTGGCCCCCGGTGTGCTGGGTGAGCTGTACCTGGCCGGGACGGGGCTGGCCCGTGGCTACCTGAACCGGCCAGGGCTCACCGCCGGGCGCTTCGTCGCCGACCCGTACGGTCCGGCGGGCGCTCTGATGTACCGCACCGGCGACCTGGTGCGCTGGCGTGCCGATGGGGAGCTGGAGTTCGCGGGCCGGGTCGACCACCAGGTGAAGGTGCGCGGATTCCGGGTCGAGCCGGGCGAGATCGAGGCCGAGCTGACCGCGCACCCGGGCGTCGCCCAGGTCGCGGTCCTGGCCCGGGAGGACCGGATCGTCGCGTACGTCGTCCCCGTGGCGGGAAGCGGGGTGACCGCGGCGGAGCTGGCGGCGTACCTGCGCGACCGGGTGCCGGACTATCTGGTGCCGTCGGCGTTCGTGCTGCTGGACGTGCTGCCGCTGACGCCGAACGGGAAGCTGGACCGGGCGGCGCTGCCGGTGCCCGAGGCCACGGCCAGGGAGGTCGGCCGGGCGCCGCGCACCCCGCAGGAGCAGATCCTGTGCGAGCTGTTCGCCGAGGTGCTGGGCCGTCCACGGGTCGGGGTCGACGAGGACTTCTTCGCCCTCGGCGGGCACTCGCTGCTCGCCACCCGGCTGGTCTCGCGGATCCGTGCGACCCTCGGGGTCGAGCTGGAGCTGCGAAGCCTGTTCCGGACCCCGACGCCCGCCGGGCTGGCGACCGGGCTGCCCGGCGCCGGCACCGCGCGGCAGGCCCTGGTGCCCAGGCCCCGCCGCGAGCCCATGCCGTTGTCGTTCTCCCAGCGCCGGCTCTGGTTCCTCCAGCAGTTCGGGGCGCCGAGCGCCACCTACCACATGCCGTTGGCGCTGAGGCTGTCCGGCGACCTCGACCGGGCGGCGCTGAGCGCCGCGCTCACCGACGTGCTGACCCGGCACGAGACCCTGCGGACGGTCTTCCCGCACATCGCGGGCGTCCCGCACCAGCGGGTGCTGGACCCCGCCGAGGTGCCGGTCCCGCTGGCCGTGCGCGCGGCCGGCGAGGCGGAGGTGCCCGCCCTGCTGCGCGAGGCGGCGGTGCGCGGCTTCGACCTGACCTCGGAAGTGCCGCTGCGGGCGGAGCTGTTCGCCGTCGCGCCGGACGAGCACGTGCTGCTGGTGGTGATGCACCACATCGCCGGTGACGGCTGGTCCATGGGCCCGCTGGCCCGCGACCTGGCCACCGCCTACGCCACCCGGCGGGGTGGCGGGGCACCCGCCTGGCCGCCGCTGCCGGTGACGTACGGCGACTACACGCTGTGGCAGCACGAGATCCTGGGCGACGAACACGACGGGGACAGCGTGTTCGCCCGCCAGGTCGCCTACTGGACGCAGGCGCTGGCCGGGCTGCCCGAGCAGCTGCAGCTGCCCGCCGACCGGCCGCGCCCGGCCGCCATGTCGTACGGCGGTGACCTGCTGGAGCTCCGGATCGAAGCCGAACTGCACGCGGCTCTGGTGGAGTTGGCGCGCCGCTCGGGTGCGACCCTGTTCATGGTGCTGCAGGCGGCATTGGCGGCGCTGTACACCCGGCTGGGTGCGGGGACGGACATTCCGATCGGGAGCCCGATCGCGGGGCGGACCGACGAGGCACTGGAGGACCTGGTCGGGTTCTTCATCAACACCCTGGTGCTGCGCACCGACACCAGCGGTGATCCGAGCTTCGCCGAGTTGCTGGGGCGGGTGCGGGAGACGGCGCTGTCGGCGTACGCGCACCAGGACGTGCCGTTCGAGCACCTGGTGGAGGCGGTGAACCCGTCCCGCTCGCTGTCCCACCACCCGCTGTACCAGACCGGGCTGGTCGTGCAGAACGCGCCGACCGGTGACTTCGAGCTGCCGGGTCTCCGGGTCTCCGGGATGAGCGTGCTCACCGGGACCGCCCGGCTCGACCTGACCTTCGGGTTCGCGGAGGAGCACGGGCCTGGTGGCGTGCCGGCCGGGCTCAGCGGTGCGGTCGAGTACAGCACCGATCTGTTCGACCGCTCGACGGTCGAGGACCTGGTCGCCCGGTGGACCAGGCTGCTGGCCGCGGTCGCCGCTGCGCCCGACCAGCCGATCGGCGGGATCGACCTGCTGTCGGCCGAGGAACGCCGCGAGCTGCTGCCCGCCGTCGAGGGTGGGGCGGTCGGGGTGAGCCTTCCGGAGCTGTTCGCCGCCCAGGTGGCGGTGGCGCCCGATGCGGTGGCGCTGGTGTGCGGTGATGTCGCATTGACGTATCGCGAGTTGGACGTTCGGGCGAACCGGTTCGCGCATGCGTTGATCGCGCGGGGTGTGGGTCCTGAGCAGGTGGTGGCGGTGGCGTTGCCGCGTTCGGTGGAGTCGGTGGTGGCGGTCCTGGGGGTGCTGAAGGCCGGGGCGGCGTACCTGCCGGTGGATCCGGCGTACCCGCAGGCGCGGATCGACTTCATGCTGGCGGACGCCCGGCCCGTGCTGGTGGTCGACGACCCCGCCGTGGTGGTCGAGGGCGAGTGGCCGGGCACGGATCCGGTGGTCGCGTTCGACGTCCGGCACCCGGCGTACGTGATCTACACTTCGGGCTCGACCGGTCGCCCCAAGGGCGTCGTGGTCAGCCACTCCGGCGTGTCGGGCCTGGTGGCGGCGCAGGTCGAGCGGCTCGGCGTGGTGCCCGGCAGCCGGGTGCTCCAGTTCGCCTCGCCCAGCTTCGACGCGTCCTTCTGGGACCTGTGCAGCGCCCTGCTCAGCGGTGCCGCCCTCGTCCTGGCCCCGGCGGACGCCCCGCTGGAGGCCCTGACGGACCAGCGGCTCGGCGTCACCCATGTGACGCTGCCGCCGTCGGCCCTGGCAGCGGTGGACGGTACCGACGTCACGGCCACCACCCTGGTGGTGGCGGGGGAGGCGTGTCCGCCGGAGCTGGTGGACTGCTGGGCAACGGGCCGGCGGATGATCAACGCGTACGGTCCGACCGAGACCACGGTGTGCGCGACGATGAGCGACCCGCTGTCCCCGGGAACGGGCGGCCTGCCGCCGATCGGCCGTGCGGTCGCAGGCTTCCGGGTGTACGTGCTCGACGAGCGGCTGCGCGTGGTGCCGCCGGGGGTGACCGGGGAGCTGTACGTCGCCGGCCCGGGTCTGGCCCGCGGCTACCTGAACCGGCCGGACCTGACGGCCGGACGCTTCGTCGCCTGCCCGTTCGGCTCTCCGGGCGCCCTGATGTACCGCACCGGTGACCTGGTGCGCCGGCGCAGTGACGGCGAGCTGGAGTACGTCGGCCGCGCCGACCAGCAGGTGAAGGTCCGCGGCTTCCGGATCGAACCCGGCGAGATCGAGGCGGTCCTGGCCGGTCACTCCGCCGTCGCGCAGTCGGCGGTCCTGGCCCGGGGCGACCGGCTCGTCGGCTACGTGACGGCTCGTCCGGACGCAACCGTCCGTCCGGCGGAGCTGGCGGCGTACCTGCGCGACCGGGTGCCGGACTACCTGGTGCCGTCGGCGTTCGTGCTGCTGGACGCGCTGCCGCTGACGCCGAACGGGAAGCTGGACCGGGCGGCGCTGCCCACGCCCGAGGCCACGACCAGGGAGACCGGCCGGGCGCCGCGCACCCCGCAGGAGCAGATCCTGTGCGAGCTGTTCGCCGAGGTGCTGGGCCGTCCACGGGTCGGGGTCGACGAGGACTTCTTCGCCCTTGGCGGGCACTCGCTGCTCGCCACCCGGCTGGCCGCTCGGGTGCGCTCGGTGCTCGGCGTGGAGCTGGGGCTGCGCGCGCTGTTCCAGGCGCCCACGGTGGCGGGTCTGGCCGGGGCACTGGCGGAGGCCGGTCGTACTCGCCCGACACTGGCCGCACGGGAGCGGCCGGAGGCCGTGCCGCTGTCCTTCGCCCAGCGCCGGCTCTGGTTCCTGCACCGCATGGACGGCGCGGCCGCGACCTACCACATCCCGCTGGCCCTCCAGCTGACCGGAACGCTCGACCGGGCGGCGCTGGACGAGGCACTGGCCGACGTGGTGGCCCGGCACGAGAGCCTGCGGACGGTGTTCCCGGAGGCGGACGGCGTTCCGTGTCAGCGGGTCCTGGACCCGGTCGCGGCCCGGCCCCGGGCCCGGCTGACCGAGGTCTCGCAGCCCGAACTGCACGATCGGCTCGCCGAGTTCGCCCGGCGGCCCTTCGACCTGGCGGCGGAGCCGCCGCTGCGGGCGGAGTTGTTCGCACTCGCGCCGGACGAGCACGTGCTGCTGCTGGTCATGCACCACATCGCCGGTGACGGCTGGTCCACCGGGCCGCTGGCCCGCGACCTCGCCGAGGCGTACGCCGCCCGGAGTGAGGGCCGCGCGCCGAGTCGGTCGGACCTGCCGGTGCAGTACGCCGACTACACGCTCTGGCAGCGCGACCTGCTCGGCGACGCCACCGACCCGCAGAGCCGGTTCACCGAGCAGCTCGACTACTGGAAGCGCCAGCTGTCCGACCTGCCGGAGCTGCTCCGGCTGCCGGCCGACCGGCCGAGGCCGGCCGTCGCCGGCCGGCACGGCGACCACGTCGGCCTGGAGCTGAGCCCCGAGCTGCACACCGCTCTGACCGAGCTGGCGCGGAACACCGGCACCAGCCTGTTCATGGTGCTGCAGGCCGCGCTGGCCGCGCTGTACACGCGGCTGGGTGCGGGCACGGACATCCCGATCGGCAGCCCGATCGCCGGGCGGACCGACGAGGCGCTGGACGAGCTGGTCGGGTTCTTCGTGAACACGCTGGTGCTGCGCACCGACACGAGCGGTGATCCGAGCTTCGCCGAGTTGCTGGGGCGGGTGCGGGAGACGGCGCTGTCGGCGTACGCGCACCAGGACGTGCCGTTCGAGCACCTGGTGGAGGTGCTCAACCCGTCTCGGTCGCTGTCGCACCACCCGCTGTTCCAGACCATCCTGGCCGTTCAGAACGCCCCGATGGGCCGGTTCTCGCTGCCCGGCCTGGAGGTCGCCACCTACGCGGTGGCCACCGGAACCGCCAAGTTCGACCTCGGGGTGAGCCTGGTCGAGCAGTTCGGTCCGGACGGGGAGCCGGCCGGGATCCTCGGCGCGGCGGAGTACGCCACCGACCTGTTCGACCGCTCGACGGTCGAGGCCTTGGTCCGACGCTGGACGCTCCTGCTGGAGGCGGTCACCGCCGACCCGGACCGGGCGATCGGGAGGATCGACCTCCTCGACGGCGACGAGTGGCACCGGCTGCTGGAACGGGGCAACGCGACCGCCCGCGAGGTGGGCGCCGTTCCGGTGCCGCAGGCCTTCGCCGCCCAGGTGGCGGTGGCGCCGGACGCGGTGGCGCTGGTGTGCGGCGATGTCGCATTGACGTACCGCGAGTTGAACGTTCGGGCGAACCGGTTCGCGCATGCGTTGATCGCGCGGGGTGTGGGTCCTGAGCAGGTGGTGGCGGTGGCGTTGCCGCGTTCGGTGGAGTCGGTGGTGGCGGTCCTGGGGGTGCTGAAGGCCGGGGCGGCGTACCTGCCGGTGGATCCGGCGTACCCGCAGGCGCGGATCGACTTCATGCTGGCGGACGCCCGTCCGACGGTGATGGTCGACGACCCCGCCGTGGTGAGCGAGGGCGACTGGCCGGGCACGGATCCGGTCGTCGCGCTCGACGTCCGGCACCCGGCGTACGTGATCTACACCTCGGGTTCGACCGGTCGCCCCAAGGGCGTCGTGGTCGCCCACGGCGGGGTCGCCAGCCTGGTCGCCGCCCAGATCGAGCGGTTCGCGATCGAACCCGGCAGTCGGGTGCTCCAGTTCGCCTCACCGAGCTTCGACGCCTCGGTGTCGGAGATCTACACCGCCCTGCTGCGCGGCGCGGCCCTGGTGCTGCCCCCGGCGGCGGACCCGGTCGCCGCACTGACCGACCCGGGCCTCGCGGTCACCCACGTGACCGTGCCCCCGTCCGTCCTCGCCGCCGTGCCGGAGGGCGCCGTGACCGTGTCCACGCTGGTCGTGGCGGGGGAGGCGTGTCCGCCGGAGCTGGTGGACCGCTGGGCCACGGGCCGGCGGATGATCAACGCGTACGGTCCGACCGAGACCACGGTGTGCGCGACGATGAGCGACCCGCTGTCCCCGGGAACGGGCGGCGCACCGCCGATCGGCCGGCCGATCGCCAACACCCGGGTGTACGTGCTGGACGACCGGCTGCGGCCGGTGCCGCCCGGCGTGCCCGGCGAGCTGTACGTCGCGGGCGCGGGCCTGGCCCGCGGCTACCTGAACCGGCCCGGTCTGACGGCCGGACGCTTCGTCGCCTGCCCGTACGGCTCTCCGGGCGCCCTGATGTACCGCACCGGTGACCTGGTGCGCCGGCGCAGTGACGGCGAGCTGGAGTACGTCGGCCGAGACGACGACCAGGTGAAGGTCCGCGGCTTCCGGATCGAACCCGGCGAGATCGAGTCCGCGTTGGCCGAGCACCCCGCCGTCGCCCGGGCCGCGGTCCTCGCCCAGGACGACCGGCTCGTCGGCTACGTCGTCCCGCGCCGGGACGAATCCCGGGACAGCGGCCTCGAAGCGGACCACGTGGGGGAGTGGCAGGACATCTACGACGCCCTGCCCATCGCGCCCGAGGACGCCGGCTTCGGTCAGAACTTCGTCGGCTGGAACAGCAGTTACGACGCGAGCCCGATCCCCGTCGAGCAGATGCGGGAGTGGCGGGACGCGACCGTCTCCCGCATCCTGGCCCTGCGCCCCCGCCGGGTGCTGGAGATCGGCGTCGGCACCGGTCTGCTGCTCTCGCAGGTCGCACCGCACTGCGAGACGTACTGGGCGACCGACTTCTCCGCCACCGCGATCGAGGCGCTGACCGCCCAGGTGGCCGGGCAGGAGGACCTGGCCGGGCGCGTGGTGCTGCAGACCCGCCCGGCACACGACACCGACGGGCTGCCGGCCGGGCAGTTCGACACCGTCGTGATCAACTCGGTGGTGCAGTACTTCCCGTCCGCCGAGTACCTCGCCGACGTGATCGGGAAGCTGATGGGGCTACTCGCCCCCGGTGGTGTGCTGTTCGTCGGCGACGTCCGCAACCTCCGGCTGCTGCGCCCGCTGGCCACCGCCGTCCAACTCCACCGGATCGGCGAAGGCGCCGACCTCGGCGCGGTGCGCCGGGCCGTCGAGCAGGCCGTCCGGGTGGAGAAGGAACTCCTGGTCGACCCGGACTTCTTCACCGCCCTGCGGGAGCACGGCACGGACATGGGCACGGACATCGGCGCGGTGGCCGTCGAGGTCCGGAGCGGCCGTCACCACAACGAACTGAGCCGCTACCGGTACGACGTGACGCTGCACCGGTCGCCGGTCACCCCGGCGGTCCCGCAGCGGTCCGTGGAGTTGGCGTGGGGACGGCAGGTCGCCGGGCCGGCCGAGCTGCGCGAACTGCTCGCCCAGCCGCCCGCCGACCTGCTGCGGATCACCGGGGTGCCGAACCGCCGCGTGGCGCGGGAGGCCGCCCTGGCCCGGGCGGTGCAGAACGGTGACGGCTCGCTCGCCGAGCTGCTGGAACGGTTGCACGCCCCGGAGGACGCCGACTCCCTCCCCGACCCGGAGGACTTCCGCTCCCTCGGGGCGGAGTTCGGCCGCCCGGCGGTCGTCACCTGGTCGGCGACCGCGGCGGACGCCGTGGACGTCGTCTTCACCGACCCGCAGGCGGTCCACGGCTCCCCGGTCGAGGCGTACCGGTCGGCCCGGGCCACGGGCGGGACGCTGTCCGCGCTGTCGGCGCTGACCAACCGCCCGACCGGCGGCCGGGGCACCGGCGCCCTCCTGGGCGAACTCCGTGACTGGCTGCGGGGCCGGCTGCCCGACTACCTGGTCCCGTCGGCGTTCGTGGCGCTGGAGGCGCTGCCCCTGACGGCCAACGGCAAGCTCGACCGCCGTGCGCTGCCCGCACCCGACCTCGGCCCGGTCGCGGCCGGGCGGGCGCCGCGCACCCCGCAGGAGCAACTCCTCGCCGAGCTGTTCGCCGAGGTGCTGGGCCTGGCGCAGGTCGGCGTCGACGACAGCTTCTTCGACCTCGGGGGACACTCCCTGCTGGCGACCCGGCTGGCGTCCCGGGTCCGGGCCACCCTCGGCGCCGAGCTGGAGGTCCGGACCCTGTTCGAGACCCCGACCGTGGCCGGGCTGGCCGCCCGCATGGACGGCTCCGGAACGGCGCGGCCCGCGCTCACCGCCCGGCCACGGCCCATGGGGGCACCTCCCGGCCGTCAAGGCCGGGGGAGGGTGCCGCTGTCCTTCGCCCAGCGCCGCCTGTGGTTCCTGCACCGGATGGACGGGCCGAGCGCCACCTACAACATGCCGCTCGCGCTGAGCCTGACCGGCGAACTCGACCGCCCGGCCCTGCACGCCGCGCTCGCGGACGTGATCGCCCGGCACGAGAGCCTGCGGACGGTCTTCCACGAGATCGCCGGCGTGCCGTACCAGGTCGTGCTGAGCACCGCCCGGGCGCACCCGGCGCTGCCGCTGGTCGAGCTGGACGAGAGCGGGCTGCCCGAGCGGCTGGCGGAGACGGCCCGACGCGGATTCGACCTGGCCGCGGAACCGCCGGTCCGGGCGGAGCTGTACGCCCTCGCCCCCGACCGGCACGTGCTGCTGGTCGTGGTGCACCACATCGCAGCCGACGGCTGGTCGATGGGCCCGCTCTCCGGTGACCTCGCCGCGGCCTACGCGGCCCGCTGCCGGGGCGAGGCCCCGAAGTGGTCCCCGTTGCCGGTGCAGTACGCCGACTACACCGCCTGGCAGCGGGACCTGCTGGGGGACGCCGCCGACCCGGACAGCCTGTTCGCCCGGCAACTGGCCTACTGGAAGGAGGAGCTGGCCGGCATCCCGCAGCAGCTCCAGCTGCCCGCCGACCGGCCGCGCCCGCCGGTGGCCTCCCAGCGGGGCGACCGGGTCGTGGTCCGACTGGACGCCGAACTGCACCAGGCCCTGCGGGACCTGGCCGCCGCGCGCGGCGCCAGCATGTTCATGGTGCTCCAGGCCGGCCTCGCCGCCCTGCTCACCCGGCTCGGAGCCGGCACGGACCTCACGATCGGCAGCCCGATCGCCGGCCGAACCGACCAGGCGCTGGACGAACTCGTCGGGTTCTTCGTCAACACCCTGGTGCTGCGCACCGACACCGGCGGGGACCCCGGCTTCGCCGAACTCCTCGGCCGGGTCCGGCAGAAGGCGCTCACCGCGTACGACCACCAGGACGTGCCGTTCGAGTACCTGGTCGAGGTGGTCAACCCCGCGCGGTCGCTGGCCCACCACCCGCTGTTCCAGATCATGCTGGCCCTGCAGAACGCACCGGTCGGCGAGTTCGCACTGCCGGGGCTGGAGACCGTCCACCTGGAGGCGCCGACCGGGACCGCGCGGGTCGACCTGACGTTCAGCCTGGCCGAGCAGTTCCGCCCGGACGGTGGCCCGGACGGTCTGGTCGGCGCGGTGGAGTACGCCACCGACCTGTTCGACGCGCCCACCGTGGAGCTGCTGTTCGAGCGCTTGGCCCGGCTGCTGCGCACGGCGGTCGCCGACCCCGACCGGCCGATCAGCCGGATCGACATCATGCCCGTCGAGGAACGCCGCCGACTGCTCGCCGGGTCCAGCGGTGCCGCGGCCGAGCTGCCCGGGGCCGCGGTGCCGGAGCTGTTCGCCCGCCAGGTGCGGGCCACCCCGGAGGCCGTCGCGGTCGTGGCGGGCGGCACCGAGCTGACCTACGCGGAACTCGACCTACGGACCGACCGCCTGGCGCGGGCGCTGATCCGCCAGGGCGTACGGCCGGAGACGCCGGTCGCGGTCATGCTGGACCGCTCGGCGGAGCTGGTCGTGGCGATCCTGGCGATCGTCAAGGCGGGCGGCGTCTACGTGCCGCTGGACTCGCGCTTCCCCGCCTCCCGGATCGACCTGATCCTGCGGGAGAGCGGGGCCGCCCTGGTGCTCACCCGGGAGGTGCTCACCGCGCTGGTGCGGTCCGAGGCCGCCGATCCGTCCGAGGTCGACGTCCCCTGTGCACCCGGGCAGGTGGCGTACATCATGTACACCTCGGGCTCGACCGGCCGGCCGAAGGGCGTGGCCGTCACCCACCGTGACGTGGTGGGCCTCGCGCTCACTCCCGAATTCCGCGGCGGCGGACACGAGCGGGTGCTGATGCACTCCCCGACGGCCTTCGACCTCTCCACCTACGAGCTGTGGGTGCCGCTGCTCAACGGCGGCCGGGTCGTGGTCGCACCGCCGGAGCAACTCGACCTCGACCTGCTCCAGCACACGGTCGCCTCGCACGGGGTGACCGGACTGTGGCTCACGGCCGGACTGTTCCGCCTGGTCGCCGAGGAGCGCCCGGGGCTGCTCGCCGGGGTGCGCGAGGTGTGGACCGGCGGCGACGTGGTCTCCCCGGCCGCCGTCGCCCGGGTGCTGGCGGCCTGCCCCGGCATCGAGGTGGTCAACGGCTACGGGCCCACCGAGGCCACCACCCTGGCCACCTGGCACCCGGTGGGCGACCTGCCCGAACACGCCGCGACCGTGCCGATCGGCCGGCCGATGGCGAACATGCGCGCCTACGTGCTCGACGACAGGCTGCGCCCGGTGCCGACCGGCATGGTGGGCGAGCTGTACCTCGCGGGGACGGGCGTGGCCCGCGGCTACCACGGCCGGGCCGGCCTGACGGCGGAGCGCTTCACCGCCGACCCCTACGGGCCGTCCGGCAGCCGGATGTACCGCACCGGCGACCTCGCTTCGTGGCGGGCCGACCGCACGCTGGACTTCGCCGGCCGCGCCGACCACCAGGTCAAGCTGCGCGGCCTGCGGATCGAGCCCGGCGAGATCGAGGCCGTCCTGGCGGGCTGCCCGGGCGTCGCCCAGGCGGCCGTGGTCGCCCGCGAGGACCGGCCGGGCGACAAGCGGCTGGTCGCCTACCTGGTGCCCACCCGGGAGGGGGCGCCGGACGCGGGCGAGCTGTCCGGCCGGCTGCGCCGCGACCTGCCGGACTACATGGTGCCGGCGGCGTTCGTCACCGTGGACGCACTGCCGCTGACCGCCAACGGAAAGCTCGACCGTGCCGCTCTGCCCGCCCCCGAGTACGGGGCCTCGGATGCCGGGAGGGGCCCCCGGACGCCGCAGGAGCAGCTGCTGTGCGGCCTCTTCGCCGAGGTCCTCGGCCGGGAGCAGGTCGGCATCGACGACAACTTCTTCGACCTCGGCGGGCACTCGCTGCTGGCCGCCCGCCTGGCCTCCCGGGTCCGCGAGACCCTGGGCCTGGAGCTGGGCCTGCGCATGCTGTTCGAGGCACCGACGGTGGCCGGTCTCACCGAGCGTCTGCTCATGGACGATCCCGAGGACGCGCTGGACGTGGTGCTGCCGCTGCGTTCGACCGGGACCGGCACACCGCTGTTCTGCATCCACCCCGGCGGCGGCATCAGCTGGTCGTACAGCGGGCTGCTGAACCACGTCGGTCCTGAGCACCCGGTCTACGCGATCCAGGCGCGCGGCCTCGGTCGGCCCGAAGTCCTGCCGACGTCCTACGAGGAGATGGCGGCCGACTACGCCGACCAGATCCAGAAGATCCAGCCGGAGGGCCCGTACCTGCTGCTCGGCTGGTCCGCGGGCGGGCTGATCGCCCACGCGCTGGCCTGCGAACTGCAGTCGCGCGGCGAACGGACCGCGCTGCTGGCGATCCTCGACGCCTACCCGGTGAAGGACGTGCAGTTCGAGGTGGCTCCGGTGCCCACCGTGCGGGACGTCCTCGTCGGTGTGCTCGACGTCGATCCGGACGAGCTGGGCGACCGGGAGATCACCTATGCCGAGGTCGCCGAGGTGCTGAACCGGCGGGGCAGCGCGCTGGCCGGCCTGAACGAGCGACAGGTCGAGGTGATCGTCGAGATCATGATCAACAACGCGAAGCTGGCGGTCGACTTCGTCCCTGGCGGCTTCGACGGAGACCTGCTGCTGTTCAACTCCACGATCGACCGGGGCGAGGACAACGCCGGGCCCGAGACCTGGCGCGCCTACGTCACCGGCCGGATCGAATCGCACGAGATCACCACCCGGCACGACCGGATGACCCAAGCCGGCTCACTGGCCCAGATCGGACCGATCCTGGCCGCCCGGCTCACCGAGGCCATCGGTGACACCGATGGCACCACCACCCCTTCCCACCAGGAGGACTGACCCATGACCAACCCCTTCGACGACCAGGACGGCACCTTCCTCGTGCTCGTCAACGACGAGAACCAGCACTCGCTCTGGCCGCAGTTCGCGGACGTTCCGGCCGGCTGGACAATCGTCCACGGCCCCGACACCAACGCCGCCTGCCTGGAGTACGTCGAGCAGTCCTGGACCGACATGCGGCCCAAGAGTCTCGCCGACGCCATGGACACCCAGCGGTAGCGCGGCCCGTAGTGAATCTGACCGACACCACGGACGAGGCCCGCCCCACGGCGGGCCTCGCCCCGCCCCACGACCTCGCCCCGCCCCACGACCTCGCCGCGGACCTGCTCACCCCCGAGGCCCGGCGGGACCCGTACCCGTGCTACGCCCGCATGCGGCGCGAGAGCCCCGTCCACCGCAGCGCCCAGGGCATCTGGTACCTCACCCGGCACGCCGACGTCGAGGCGGCGCTGGGCGACCTCCGGCTGTCCAACGACCGGGACCGGATGACCCGCGCCTACGTCGGGCTCGGCGGTGACCTCAAGGCCATCAGCCGGCTCACCGACCGGCTCGGCCGGGTGATGACCAACACCGACCCGCCGGACCACGCCCGGCTGCGCAAGCTGGCCAACCGGGCCTTCACCGCCCGGCGGGTCGAAGCCCTGCGCGACGGTGTCCAGCGCATCGTCGACCACCTCATCGACGAGGCGGTCGCGGCCGGCCCGACCATGGACCTGATCGAGGCAGTCGCCGCCCCGCTGCCGATGTCCGTCGTCTGCGAGCTCTTCGGCATTCCGGACGAGGACCGGCCACGGGTCAAGGGCTGGTTCCGCCGCTTCGGCCGGCTCGGCGAGGACATCGACAAGTCCGAGGCGGCGATCGAGCAGTACGAGGACTACCTGTCCGGTCTCATCCGGCAGCGCAGGCGCGAACCGGGCGACGACCTGATCAGCGCCCTGGTCGCCACCCAGACGCAGGACGACCGGCTCACCGACTCCGAACTGCTGTCCACCTGCTTCGTCCTGATCACCGCCGGCGACGAGACCACCACCCACCTGATCGGCAACGGCGTGCTCGCCCTGCTGCGCCACCCGGACCAACTGGCCCGGCTGCGCGCAGACCCGGAGTTGATCCGAGGCGCCGTCGAGGAGCTCGCCCGCTACGACACGGTGACCCAGGCGATCGTCCGGGTCGTCGCGGAGGACCTGGACATCGGCGGACGGACCCTGCGCGAGGGCGAGCTGGCGTACCTGTTCCTCGGCGCGACCAACCGCGATCCCGAGCGCTTCGAGGACCCCGACCGGCTCGACCTGACCCGCCCCGGAAACCGGCACCTGAGCTTCGGCCATGGCCCGCACTTCTGCCTCGGCGGCCCGCTGGCCAAGCTCCAGGCCGAAGTGGCGATCGGCACGCTGGTCCGCCGGCTGCCCGAGCTTCGGCTGGCCGACGGCGCGGCGCTGGACTGGCGGCCCAACCCGCTGCAACGGCGGCTGTGCGCCCTCCCGGTCACCCACTGACACCTGATGAATGACGACGAAGGAGAACCGACCGTGGCCCGAGAGTTCGAGGTCCGCAAGGAACAGGACCTGCCCGCGTCACCCGAACAGGTCTGGGCCGCGGTCGCGACCGGCGCCGGCAACCTGGGCTGGCTGTACCCCATGGAGGTCGAGCCTCGCGTCGGCGGAAAGATCACCCGGGCCGAAAGCACCGTCGTGGCGTGGGAGCCGCCGCACCACTTCGCCGCCCGGGCGACTCTCGGCGACGAATTCTCCAACACGCTCAGCTACCGGATCGAGCCGGTGGACGGCGGAACGACCCACCTGCGCATGGGAATCCACTGGGTGCACGAAGGCGTCTGGGACGAGGTCTGGGACAGGAAGGCGGACGCGGCCGAGAAGCACGTCCACTTCTACCAGCACAGCCTCGCCGAGTACCTGCGGCACTTCGCCGGCCGACCCGCCGTCTACGTCAAGGCCGGGCGCCCCGAACCCGCCTCCGACCCCGACGACTTCGCCGCCCTGTGCCGACGCCTGGGCCTCGCGGACGACGCGGCCGTCGGAGACCGGCTGTCGCTCCGCCTCCCGGGTACGGACGGCCGGCCGGAGGACGTGGTCGTGGACTGGCTCAGCCCCGAATTCGTCGGCCTGCGCGGCCCGGACGGGCTCTACCGGTTCTTCAACGGCAGCACCTGGAACGTGCCGATCTGGCTCGGCCACCACCTGTTCGCCGAGGACGCCGACGAGCAGCAGGCCACCGCGGCGTGGACCGCCTGGCTCAACGACACCCAAGCCTAGGACCCCGATGGAAACCACCACCCGAACCCTTCTCTTCGCCGCCGAACTCGTCGAGGAGAACGGCACCTACACCCTCGTCGTCGAGGACGTGCGGCGGGGCAGCGTCCAGACCGCGCCGGTCCCCAAGACCATGGTCGACAAGCTCCCCGTCTTCCTCTCGACGCTCACGGCCAAGCTCAACCCGGTACCACCACGCCGCGGCTGGTAGACGTAGCCCGGTACGAGGCCCGTACCGTCCGGTAGCCGCTGCGACCCGGACGGTGCCGGCCCCACCACTGAGAACGTGTCGGAGGACCAGCCCGTGCACGGTGAGCCGATCGGCCGCCGGGAGTAGTCGGGCGAGTCACCTGCAGAGTCCGCCCCGGTCGAGATGCCGGTCGCCGGCGGCCGGCCCACCGCCCCGGCTACGTCGGCTACGACGCCGACCTCGACCGCCGCGCACGCGAACTCTTCGACCCGGCCGCCGTCCGCGCCCTGACCGACGCCGAGCTGCTGCGCCGCCGCGCGGAGG
This sequence comes from Kitasatospora sp. NPDC048545, assembly GCF_040651155.1. Taxonomy (NCBI): domain Bacteria; kingdom Bacillati; phylum Actinomycetota; class Actinomycetes; order Kitasatosporales; family Streptomycetaceae; genus Kitasatospora; species Kitasatospora sp. NPDC048545. The sequence goes on along the minus strand of NZ_JBEZIQ010000023.1, from coordinate 14,283 downwards.
GCGCCCTGGCCACCGACGGCCGGGGCCCGGTCGACTTCGCCGCCGGGCACCTCGCCGACGCCGTCGGCGTCCGCAGCGCCGCCGAGCGCGGGGCCGGTGCGATTCCCGGCTCCTGCCGCCTCCCGATCGCCGAACTCCCGGCCGGCCACGGCGAACTCCCCGCCGGCCGACGGAGCGTCCTGCACTGCGCGGGCGTCCACGACCTGATCGGCGGCTGCACGGCGGGGAACCAGGTAATTGAACACGTTCAGAACTCTGGGCTAGGCTGGAGCGCGAAGAAGAGGGGGAACGCATGAAGGTCGTCATTCCCGGTGGATCCGGAGCCCTCGGCGCGCTGCTCGACCGCGGCCTGACCGCCGCCGGGCACCAGGTGGTCACCCTGAGCCGCAGGCCCGCCGGACCCCGGCAGATCGGCTGGGACGGGCGGACGCTCGGCGCCTGGGCGGAGGAGGTCGACGGCAGCGACGTCGTGGTCAACCTCGCCGGCCGCAGCGTCAACTGCCGCTACACCGAGGAGAACCGGCGGGAGATGATGGACTCCCGGGTCCGCTCCACCCGCGTCGTCGGCCAGGCCGTCGCGGCCGCCCGGCGTCCACCCGCCGTCTGGCTGCAGATGAGCACCGCCACCGTCTACGCCCACCGCCACGACGCCCCGAACGGCGAACACGACGGCCTGATCGGCGGCACCGAACCCGACGCGCCGGCCTCCTGGCGGTACAGCATCGACATCGCCAGGGCCTGGGAGGAGACCCAGGAGGATGCCGACACCCCGGCCACCCGCAAGGTCGCGCTGCGCACCGCCGTCGTCCTCGGCCCCGACCGCGGCGGCGCCCTCGACTCGCTCTCCTGGCTGGCCCGCCTCGGCGCCGGCGGCCCGATCGCGGGCGGTGCGCAGTACGTCTCCTGGATCCACGAACGCGACTTCGCCCGCGCCGTCGACTTCCTCATCGCCCACGACGAGCTGACCGGCCCGGTCAACCTCGCCGCCCCGAACCCGCTGCCCCAACGCGAGTTCATGCGCGACCTGCGCACCGCCTGGGGCATGCCGCTGGCCCTGCCCGCCGCGCGCTGGATGGCCGAGGTCGGCGCCTTCGCCATGCGCTCCGAGTCCGAACTCCTGCTGAAGAGCCGCCGCGTCGTCCCGACCCGTCTGCTCGACGCCGGCTTCACCTTCGACTACCCGCACTGGCCGGCCGCCGCCCGCGACCTCGTCCGGCGCCTGCGCGGGCGGTAGCGGAAGGCGGCGAAGCCAGGAGCCCAGGGCGGGAACGCAGCGGCCCGGGCGGCGGGTTCGTCACGGGGCCGTCACAGCTGCGGGCCCGTGCTTGTCCGGGCCGCGCATCGCCCGCGAGGGTGGGAGCACGCGCGGGGAGGTGCGGGATGACGACGGTACGACTGGCGTTCATGCGGCGGTGGGTGGACATCATCGGGGTCGGCTGCATACCGGCCCTGATCACGGTGATCGTGCTGAGCGAGACCGGTGCCGCGGGCGTCGGGACGACGATGCTGACCGGCGCCGCCGTCGTCGCCGCCGTGACGGCCTGCGCGCCGCGCACCTTCTGGGTGCGGGAGCACGAGACCGGCCTCACCGTGGTGCGCCTGCTCGTGCCGAAGCACTACACCTGGGCCGAGATCCGGGGGCTGGCCATGGAGTTCGGCGAGGAGACGGAGACCGGCGCCCGCCTGGTCCGCCTCCGGCTGCGCCTCGTCGACCCGCCCGGCCGGTTCCGGGGCCCGTTCCTCGGGGAGCTCACCGTCAAGGACGACGACGGGCCGCGTGACGTCGAGCCGCGGGCCCTCGCCGAGCTGTTCGCCCTGTTCGGCCGGCACGGTCTCCCGGTCGACCGGCCGGAGTTCGCGAACGCCGTGCTCTCCGCGCACGGACTTCCGCCGCTGCCGCCCCCGCCGGTCCGGACCGTGCCCACCGGGCCGGTGCCCACGCCCGAGGAGGCGTACGCGGACGCGCCCGCCGTCGCGGAGGAGGCCCGGTACGTCGACGCGCACCGGTCCCGGAGCAACGAGCCGCCCCGGCGGCGCCGGGAGTTCCTGCTGCGCCTCGCCGCCTTGCGCGACCGCGTGGCGGTGGGGAACACGGACGCCGACCCGGGCCAGGTGTCGAGCGCGCGGATCGCGGCCCGGGACCTGGCCGAGCACGACGGCGTCACGCCTGCCGAGGGCGACGCCCGCGGGTACGTCCGGCAGCAGTACGCGGAGTGGCGCCGCGGCAGCTCCGCCCGGCGCCGCGGCCGCTGATCCGCCGGGGCGCGGCCGTGGCCGCCGCCGCTCAGCGTCCGAGCGCGTCGGCCAACTGACGTTTGTTCATCCCTGAGCGGCCCTCGATGTTGCGCTGCTTGGCCTCGTTGTACAGCTGGTCGTAGGTCGGGCCCCGGGAACCGCTGTGCGAGCGCCTGCCGCCGCGGTGGCCGGAGGACACGTCCTGGATCGAGGTGCGGCTCGCGGTCCTCGACTCGCCGTGCCGGGCGCGCTCCTTGTTCACCGTCCGGGCGGCGATCTCCGCAGCCCGCTTCTCGCTCTCGCCCCGGTCGAGCGCGCTCTCCTTGATGTGCTCGTACTGGCGCTCCCGCTTGGGGCTGGATCCTCGGGGCATGGCGGCCCCTCCTCTCGTGGCCGAGGTGGTTGCCGTGGCGCGGATACCCGGATGAAACTGAAGAAAACGATATAAACATGAATTCAATGTCGTATGTCGGGTAGGACACCGATGCAGCGACCACGATCGGATCCGGTCGCTCCAGCACCCGACCGGGTGCCACCGGGACCGCGCTTGAAGCCGGGCACAGGTCCTGGGGAACGAAGCCCGCGACGCACGCGAGCGGCAGCTCGCCACCCCCGCCGGGCGTTCACCCCGATGCCCAGGAGAAGTCACGTGTCCACCTCACTGGAAACAGTCCGCCGCGATGCCGCCACGCCGCCCGGCCTGCCCGCCGACCTGCCCGCCGACCTCCCGCCGCGACCGACGGAGGCCGACATGCGGTCGATGGGGAAGACCGAGGCACGTGAGCTCAGCGACGCGCTGTTCGAACGCCTGGCAGGGCTCGCGCGCGAAACCCACGCCTACAGCTACGTCCGCGGCACGATCATCGAACTCAACATGCCGCTGGTGCGCTTCATCGCCGCCCGCTACCGGCACCGCGCCGAGGACTTGGAGGACATCCTCCAGGTCGGCACGATCGGCCTGATCAAGGCCGTCGACGGCTACGACCCGCAGCGCGGCGTCGAGTTCCCCACCTATGCGATCCCGACCATCACCGGCGAGATCAAGCGGTTCTTCCGCGACACCTCCTGGCCGGTGCGCGTGCCGCGCAGCATGCAGGAGCTGTACCTGACCGTCGCCCGCGGCTCCGACCGCCTCGAACAGCGGCTCGGCCGGCTTCCGCAACCCCAGGAGATCGCCGAGGGCCTGCACCTCACCGTGGAGGAGGCCACCGAAGGACTGCTGGCGGGCCGGGTCTACCGCCCCGACTCCCTGGACGCCCTGCGTGACCAGGACGCCGACGAGACCGGCAGCTCCCTGCTCGACCGGCTCGGCAGCTGCGACCCCGGGATCGACCTCGCCGACTTCCGCACCGCCGTGCGCCCGCTGATCGCCGGACTGCCGCGACGCGAGCAGACCGTCCTGAAGCTCCGTTTCTGGGAGGGCTGGACCCAGTCCCAGATCGCCGAACGGATCGGCGTCTCCCAGATGCACGTCTCGCGGTTGCTCGGTGCCACCCTCGCCCACCTGCGCGAACAGCTGGAGGACCGGGAAGCCCCCGGATGGGCCGAGGATCCGGTCGGCCCCGGTGACGGCGCCACCGACGGCCCCGGTGGCGGCGACGCCCCGGACGTGTCGGCGGCCCCGGCCTGAGTCCGCCGGGCCGCCGCCCTACCGGATCCGCCCGTCGGTGTCCGGGGGGCCGTCACGTCGGTCGCCGCCCTTCCCCGGCCGGGCCCCGGCGTCAGGCCGGCCGTCGGGGAGCTGGGTGTCGGCGGGCGGGCCGTCGGCAGGCCGGCCGCCGGCGGGCTCGTCATCGGCCCGGAAGGAGACGTCGACGCGCTGTTCGGGCCGACGCTCCTCCTGGCGGGCGACGGAGGACAGCACCTTCTGGTCGGCGTCGGTGAGCGGCGGCTGCAGCAGGCTGCGCGGCCACAGCCGACGGGCGAGCACCACATTGGTCTCGGCCGCGTACACGGTGACCTGCGCGGCCAGGTAGAGCCAGAACAGCAGGCCGATCACGGTCGCGAAGAAGCCGTAGACCTGGCCCGCGTGGCGCAGCTCGTGCGCGACCAGCAGCGCGCCGAACGCCTGCAAGGCGGTGAACAGCGGGCCGGCGATCGCGCAGCCCGGCCACAGCGCCCGGGTGGGGACCTCCCGCGGGGTGAGCACGCGGAAGCAGGCCAGGCACAGGGCGGTGTTCAGCAGCGCCGAGACGACCAGCCCCCCGACCCGGGCGGGGGCCCCACCCAGGGCGGTGCCGACCAGCGACGCGGCGGCGGTGCCCAGCACCAGCCCGGTGCCGAGCACGGCGAACAGCAGGAGGCTGCGGGCCAGGCGCGGCCAGTAGCCGGGGCGCTGGACGCCGGGGACGTTCCAGACCTCGGCCATGGCGTGCTGGAGGACCTGGGCGATGCCGAGCGCGCCGTACAGCATCCCGAGCGCGCCGATGAGCAGGGCCAGGCCGCTGCCCTGCAGGGAGTGCACGTTCTGGCGCAGCTGGTCGCCGATGATCGGGAAGTCCGCCAGCGCGGAGTCCACCACCGAGCGCTGGGCGCCGGGGTGTCCGTGGAGGACGAAGCCGAGGACGGTGCTGAGCAGGAGCAGCAGCGGGATCAGCGCGACGAAGCCGTAGTAGGTGATCAGGGCGGAGAGCAGCCCGCCCCGGTCGTCCCCGTACTTGCGGACGACGCCGATCACCACACCGGTGGGCCGGTGCCGCTGCTGGAAGCGGTCCACGCCCCGAAGGGCTCGTTCGATCGGGTTCACACACGGCGTCTGCCCACGCGGCACCGGGCGACACCTGCCGACGGCGCACCGCCCGTCGACCGCATGACTTTGCCGGAGGCGGGGATACGCGAGGGCTGCGGAGCCCCGCACCAGGCCCTGCGGAGCCCCGCTCCCGGCCGGCACCTTGCCGGGCCGGCACCCTGACCGACACCGCTACGGAAGGACGACCGCCATGAGCGTTCCCGAGGAGAAGGACACCCCGCAGGCCGACGAGCAGACGCGCGAGCGCTCGTCCGAGCAGCGGAACATCACCGCCCCCACGCCGCCGGACGTCCGGGACAAGGCCGAGGACGACGAGCCCGAGCCTCCGGCGGCCGACAGCCAGGCGCCGTGACGCGGCTCGCCCGGCGTGATCGGGCGTGGCCCCAGGGCGGGCCACGCCCGATCACGCCGGACGGGGCCCTCAGGCGGCTGCCAGGGCCCGCTCGCACTCCCGGCAGCGGCGGTCGGCCAGCTCGGGCGGGTACCAGGGCTCGCCGGGGCGGGCGGGGGCGTAGTGGCTGTGTTCCATGGAGCGGGTGTCGCGCCGGCACAGCGTGGTCGGCTGGGGGTCCTCGGGGACGTCGGGGTCGGCGCCGGCGGCGTGGACGGCCAGTACGCCGGGCCCGACGCCCTCCGCGCCGAGGACCTGCTCGGGCTCCAGCTCGAACAGCACGATGATCGAGGCCATGACTCCGACGGTGCGCCGGGACGGGCCGCTTCGCACGCCGGACCGGTCACGCGTGGGACGGGGCGCGCCAGGCGTGGGACGGCGGCGCGGTCCCGGCGGAAATCATCGGAGCCGCTGCAGGATCGCGCCCGATCCGGGTAGGCGTGGACCCGACGGGAGGTGTGAACGGTGAGTTGCGACGACGCGGGACTGGGCGCGGTGCTGGCCGGGCTACTGGCCCGTTCGCGGGAGGCGGGGCCGACCGAGCTGCCCGGGCTGGTGCGGGAAGCGGCCCGCGGACTCGGGGCGGACGGAGCGCGGGTCCACCTGGTCGACGTCCAGCAGCGGCGCCTCGTCCTGCTGTCCGGCCCCGGGGACGGGCAGTCCGACGGGGACGGCGGCGGGGACCGCGGCGAGGACGGGGACCTCGACAGCCAGATCGACATCGAGGGGACGCTCGGCGGCCGCGCCTACCGGCTGCAGCAGACCCAGCTCTCCACCGGGCCGTCGGCCGTGGGCTGGTTCCCACTGGTCGACGGGGTCGAGCGGATCGGCGTCCTGCGGATCGAGGGCGGGCCGAGGGACGAGGGCGCGATGGGCCGCTACGAGGCGCTGGCGGCGCTCGTCGCCCTGCTGGTGGTGTCGAAGGGCGCGTACAGCGACTTCATCGTGAAGGTCGGGCGTCGGCGGCGGATGAGTCTGCAGGCCGAGCTGCTGTGGTCCTTCCTGCCGCCGCGCACCATCGGCACCCGCCACGTGACCTCCAGTGCCGTCCTGGAACCGGCCTACGACGTGGGCGGGGACGCGTTCGACCACTCGGTGACGGGCGGGCGCCTGCACGTGTCCGTGTTCGACGCGATGGGCCACGACTTGGCCTCGGGCGGCGCCAGCGCGGTCGCCCTGGCCGCCTGCCGCTCCACCCGCCGGGCCGGCGGCGGCCCGGCCGACATCGCGCGGGCCATCGACGGCACCCTGGCCCGGTGGATCCCGGAGCGGTTGCTGACCGCCGTGGTCGCGGACCTGGACACGGCCACCGGCGAGCTCTCCTGGGTGAACTGCGGCCACCCGCCGCCGCTGCTGATCCGGGAGCGCCGCATCGTGCCGGACGCCCTGCTGCGGCGCGCCGAACTGCCGCTCGGGCTCGGCTTCCACCTGGACGGCCCGCAGCCCGTGCACCACGCCCGGCTGCAGCCCGGTGACCGGCTGCTGGTCTACACCGACGGCGTCACCGAGGCCCGTTCGACCTCCGGCGAAATCTTCGGGGAGCGCCGCCTGACCGACACCCTCGTCCAGCACATGGCGGGTGGCGACCCGGCCCCCGAGGCGCTGCGCCACCTGATCCACGCCCTGGTCACCCACCAGGAGCACCGGCTGCGCGACGACGCGACCATCCTGCTGGCGGAGTGGCACCCGCACCGGCCCGGGAACTGACCACGGGAGCCCCCGGGAGTCGACCTCGGGAGCCGCCCCCGGGAGCCGATGCCGGGCACGACGTCGGGCCGGGCGGCGCCGACTACGGCTCCAACAGCCGGTCCAGCACCCGCCCGAAGACCAGGCGGGCCGCCGAGGCGACGACCGGATCGGCGAACCGGGGCAGTCCGACGATCCGCAGCTCCTCCGTCCAGACGGCCGCGCTGCCGCCGCCGACCGCGCGGACCCGCAGCACCGCGCCGCCGCGCACCGGGCGGCCGCGCTTGACCAGCCGGCAGAGGCCGTCGCGGCCCGGCGCGGGAGCGACCAGCTCGACGATCTCCATCGGGTCGTCGAACCGCAGCGGTCCGAGGGCCGTCCGGGCCAGGACGACGTCGCCGGTCTCCCGACCGCTGCCCCGGGCGACACCGACCCGGGTGAAGGGCACCCGGTCCCCGTGCCGGTGCCAGGCGAGCAGCCGCTCCCAGCAGACGGCCGGCGGCAGCGGCGAACGGCGGGTCAGGACGAAACAGGCCATGCGGCCCACCGTAGCGCCGCCGGGCTCCCGGGGACCGTACGGATCTCGGCGCGGTCCGGGGCCATACGGGTACCTGCCCCGGGCCGCTACGCCCGGTCGCCCAGCAGCGCCGCCAGCGTCGACAGGTCGCCGTCCTCGCCGAGCAGCACCACCAGCGGCGGGTGCGCCGGGGCGCCCAGCCGGGCGATCTCGTAGGCGGTCAGGCCGAGCCCCGGTGGGGCGACCAGGGCGACGGGGGCGCGGGACTCCACGAGCGGGCCGAGCAGCGGCCGGTAGGCGGCGGGGGGCGGGGCGCCCCGCTCGGGGCGGAGCACGCCGAGGGCCTGCGGGCCGGGCCAGCCGCGGGAGGCGTCGGGGCGGCGGGTGCGGGGGGCGCCGGGCGGGGCCAGCAGGAGGACCCAGCCGGCGCCCGGGCGGGTGGCCCGGCGCAGGACGTCCAGCTGCACCGCCGGGCCGCCGGGGTTCGCCGTGCCGTGGCCGTCGGGGAACGCCCGGTCGTCGGGGAAGCCCCGGTCGTCTGCGGTGCTACGGCCGACGGGGGGCTGCCCGGTGTCGTCGCCCGGCTCGCCCAGCCGGGGTGCCGGCTGCCCGGCGAGCGTGGAGCGCAGCACCTCGGTGGTGCTCAGCCCGCTCGGCAGGTCCGGGAAGGTGCGCAGCAGGTGGGCGCTCTGGCTGAGGAGTTCGGCGGCGTCCTGGTCGGCGAGCAGGGCGCGGTCGTGGGTGACGGTGAGGACCAGTCCGCCGGTGGTGTCGTAGTGGGCGGCGAGGGTGATCGGGTAGGAGGTGAAGGTGCCGGCCGGCGCCGGGCTCTCGACGTGGATGCCGTGCGCGGCCAGGTCGGTCTCCAGCCGCAGGTGGTGGGCGGAGGTCGGCTGGTGTTCCAGGACGACCAGGCTGTTCGGCCGCCGGCCGTGCGCGTTCGGCGTCCAGCGGTGCGCCTGGCCGGGGGAGACCCACTCGTACGCGGCGAGGTCGAGGACCCCGTCGCGCAGTGCCGCGAGCAGCTGCGGCACGGTGGTGCCCGGGTGCAGCCGGACGGAGATGGGCAGCGGATTGCGCAGCGCGCCGGGCAGCCGGTCGACGCCGTCCAGCGGGATGCCCCGGCCGGAGACGGTCACCGCGAAGCCGACCCGCACCGACCGGGCCGGGCGGCGGGGCCGGCCGGACTGCGCGGCGCGGTACAGCAGCAGGGCCCAGGCGGCCTGGAGGGCGCTGCTCTCGCCCGCGCCCCAGGCGGCCGCCCAGCCGCGCAGCCGGACCGCCTCGTACGGGGTGAGCCGGCGCCGGGCGCGGCCGCTGCCGTGCCGGCGGGGGTCGGGGGCGAGCGGCAGGACGGCGGTGGCGCCGGGCCGGGTGGACCAGAACTGCCGGGCCGCGTCGGTGCTCCGGGCCTGCAGCCAGCGGGCGTGGTCGCGGACGTCGGGGCGGCGCTCGCCGCCGGGCAGGACGCCGCCGGTCAGGTAGGCGCGGTGGAAGGACTGCAGCAGCAGGCGCACGCTCCAGCCGTCCAGCATCGCGTGGTGGTAGGTGAGCAGCACCCGGGTGGTGGGGCCCTCGCCGGCGTCCGGCGGGGCGTCGAGCAGGGTGGCGCGCAGCAGGGCGGGGCGGCGCAGGTCGAAGCCGCGCCGGCGGTCGGCGGCGAGCAGGTCGTCCCAGTCGGCGGTGCCGTGCGGGTGCCGGGTGACCTCGGGGACGGCGCGTTCGTGGAGCACCATCCACGGTTCACCCTCGCCGGTGCCGTCGCCGTCCTCGTCCCAGTCGAAGGCCGCGCGCAGCACGGTCTCGTGGTCCATGACGGACTGCCAGGCGGCGGTGAAGCGTTCGGTGTCCAGTGGTCCGTGCCAGTTCCAGGACAGTTGCTCGATGTGCCGCCCGCCGTGGTCGGGCTGTCCGAGGACCTGGTGCAGCATCTCCCGCTGCAGGGCACTGGTGGGCACGGTGACGGGCTCCGGCGGGTGTGCCAGCGCCTCGCGCAGTTCCGCCAGCAGCTCGACGGCGTGTCCGGGCGGCGAGGGCGCGAGGCCGACGAAGAGCCTGGGCCGCCGGTCGGGGGCGTTCAGTGCGTCGAAGTCGTCCGGGTGGCCCGGGGTGTCCGGGCCGGACCGGCGGCTCCGGCGGTCCTCGACCAGCACCGCCCGCAGGCGGGGCCCGGCGGCCAGGCTGTGCCCCAGTTCGGCGAGTACCCGGTCGAGGCCTTCGGGGCCGTCCGCCGTCCGGTGCCACAGGAGGTCCGCCCCGGCGCCGGGCGCCGCCGGGGCGGGCACGGCACCGGGCGCGGTGTCCGGTACTGCGCCCGGCAAGGCGTCCGTCCCGGCACCCGGTGCTGCGGTGCGCGGGCCGAGGGCCTCCGGCAGGACGGCCCGCAGCGCGGTGTGCAGCACGTCCGGCCGGTACGCCCGGTGCAGTTCGACCAGCAGGAACTCCCGTGCCCCGGTGGGCCGGGCGGCGGTCTGCCGGGGCCGGGCCGTCGTGCGGGCCAGGGCCGCGCTGACCGCTCCCGCGTCGAGCCGTCTCGGTGGGCGGGAGGCGGGCAGGCAGGGCTCGGGCGCGGGTGCGCCGGACACCAGCAAGGTGACGGGTGCGCTGGAGAACTGGCGGTTCGTCATCACTGATCAGCGGGCACCGGAGCCCGAGTCCTTCCCGTGGGCCGGCCAGGATCGCGCCGGGGTTACTGGGTGGCGAGCCCGCCGCAGACGTTGAGCGCCTGGGCGGTGATGCTGGCGGCGGTCGGGGTGGTGAGGTAGCCGGCCAGCGAGGCGACCTCCTCCGGGGTGGTGTAGCGGCCGAGCGGGATGTGCGTCTGGAAGTGCTGGTGGATGGTCTCGGGGGTGGTGTTGTAGGCGGTGGCGTACTCGTGGTGGATCCGCGTGGTGTGCGGGGTCTGGACGTAGCCGGGGCAGATGGCGTTGACGGTGGTGCCGGTCGGGGCCAGTTCCTTGGCCAGCGCCCGGGTGAAGCCGATCACGGCGTGCTTGCTCGCGGTGTACGGGGCGCCCAGGGTGACGGCCTGCTTCCCGGCCGTGGACGCGATGTTGATGATGCGCGGGTGCGTGGTGCTGGTGATGTGGCCGTGCCGGAGGGTCTCCCGGGTGACCAGGAAGACGGCGTTCAGGTTGGTGTCGATGACGTCGTACCACAGGTCGTCGGTGGTGGTCGCGGTGGGCCCGCCGCCGGTGCGTCCGGCGTTGTTGACCAGCACGGTGATCGGGCCGTGTTCGGCGACCGCGTGCCGGATCAGTTCGGAGACCTGGGCGGGGTCGCGGACGTCGCAGGTGAGGCCGTCGGCTTGGTGGCCCTCCTCGCGCAGGGTGACCACCGCCTGGTCGATGTGCTGGGCGGTGCGGGCGCAGATGAAGACACGGTGGCCGCGGCTGCCGAGTTCGCGGGCGATGGCCAGGCCGATGCCGCGGGTGCCGCCGGTGATCAGGGCGAGGGGTTGCTCGGGTGCGGTGGTCATGACGCGTCCTGTGGGTGAGGGCTGGGAGAGGTCGGCAGGGACGGCCGTCCGGACGGGGCTCAGGCCGGGTACAGGTTGTAGGTGGTGGGGTGGGCGGTGGTGGGCGTGTTGAGGGTCGGGTCGAGGGTGAGGATCGCGTGTTGCAGGTGTTGCAGGTGCGGGGAGGGTTGGATGCCGAGTTCGGTGGTCAACCGGTGCCGCAGGTGGTGGTAGGTGGTGAGGGCGCTGGTCTGCCGGCCGGCGCGGTAGAGCGCGACCATGGCCTGGGCGTGCAGGCCCTCGTGGTGGGGGTGCTGGTGGGTCAGGTGGGTGAGTTCGGGGATCAGTTCGTTGTGCCGGCCGAGCCGCAGGTCGGTGTCGATCCGCCGCTCAAGGGTGATCAGCCGACTCTCTTCCAGGCGCATGATCTCGATGGTGAGGATGGGGCCGGGCCGTACGTCGACCAGGGCGGGGCCGTGCCAGAGCGCGAGGGCCTGGCGGAAGTGCGTGGCGGCCTGGTGGTCGTGGCCGTGGTTGAAGGCGTGCTGGCCCTGGGTGATCAGCAGGTTGTAGGTGTGGACGTCGAGGTTGTCGGGGTGGGTGGTGAGCTGGTAGCCGCCGTGACGGGTGGTCAGGATGTCCTTGGCGGTGACGTGCGGGGTCGGCCCGAGGGCCTGGGTGATGCGCCGGCGCAGCTGCAGGATGTACGTCTGCATCGTGGTGAGCGCCTGTCTTGGCGGGTCGTCGCCCCAGATCTCCTCGATCAGGGTGGCCGTGGGCAGGATCCGGTTCGGGTAGAGCGAGAGCAGGGCGAGGATCTGGCGCTGCTTGGCGGCGGAGGGGACGACGGAGATGCCGTTGAGGTCGGCGGTGAGGGGGCCGAGGACTCTGAGCTGCATGGCAGTTCTCCTTTCGTGCGCGGGACGGTGAGAGGGTCGCTCGGTCGAGCGGGGTGACCGGGTCGGTCGGATGTGTGTTCGAGTTGAAGGAATGGTGGGGGGATGCGTCGCACCATAGCGGCGGCGAGGGGCCCGGTCCGGATTCCTCTAGTCCCCGTCGAGCACGGTTCCGGGTGGCTTGAGGCGGGATTCCGGGGCCAGGTGCGACGGCGGGGTGGCACCCGCACAGGGGGGCCGCCCCGCCGAACACCGGTGCCGGGGTGCCCACTTCTTCCGCCGGCCGCCCGGGAGGCCTGCTCGGGAAGCCGCCGACAGCAAGGTGCGGACCGCCCTTCGGATCGCGGGTGTCGACCTCGCCGAGGGGGTCGGCGGCCGGCGCCGGGAGGCGGGCCCGCCGGTCCGCCGGGGGTGCGCACATCGGCGTGCAGGACGGTGAGTCCGTACCCGTCCACCTCCACCTCGACCTGGCGCACGCCGGGCAGCGGAAGGTCTCGAACGGAATGCGTTCCCGGTGCCGGTCACGGGCCGTGAGTACCCGCACGGACAACCTTCCTGCGGAAGGGGAGGTCTGATGACCAGTCAGGTCCATTCGGTCAAAGCTTGGCAAATTCCGGCCGATCCTCTAGATGTGCCATTGCACATGTCACATCATGCTCCCCATGAGAAAAGCCATCGCCCTGCTCGCGGCCGTCACGGCCGTCGCCGCCTTCGGCGGAACCTCCGCCTCCGCCGCCGGACCCGACGCCGCCGATCTGGCCGACACCGGCCAGGGCAAGCTCGTCTGGAGCTCCTGCAACGACGCCACCACCCCCGCGCTGCAGTGCGCGATGCTCGACGTGCCGGTGGACTACGCCGACCCGCACGGGCGGAAGATCGCCGTCAAGCTGAACCGGCTCCCCGCGACCGCGCCCAAGGACAAGCAGCAGGGCCCGATCCTGCTCAATCCCGGCGGGCCCGGCGACTCCGGGCTGTGGATGCCGGTGTCCGTCTCCTCCGCGATCCCGGCGGACGTCGCCTCGACCTACGACTGGATCGGGTTCGACCCGCGCGGCACCAACGGCAGTGACCCCCACGTGGTCTGCGACGCCCACTACTTCGACGCGGAGCGCCCCGACTACCAGGTGGACCAGGGCACGTCGAAGGCGTGGCTGAAGAAGGCGGCCGGCTACGCCGCCGACTGCGCGGCCGACTGGTCCTGGCTGCTGCCGCACATGACCACCGTCGACAACGCCCGCGACATGGACAGCATCCGCCGGGCCCTGAACGTCCCGAAGATCAATTTCTACGGCGGCTCCTGGGGCACCTCGCTGGGCTCCACCTACGGCCAGCTGTTCCCCTCGCACGTGCGCCGGATGGTGCTGGACAGCATCGTCGGACCGACCATCAGCTGGTACGACCACAACATCCTGCAGGACAAGGAACACCAGCGCCGCTTCGACGCCTTCGCGGCCTGGACCGCCAAGGCCGACTCCGTCTACCACCTGGGCACCGACGCCGCCGCCGTCGAACAGGCCTACCGCCGGGTCGAGGACGCGCTGCGGAAGGAGCCGGTGGACGCCGCCCCCGCCCCGGGGAAGATCGGCCCGGCCGAGTTCGAGGACACCTTCTACGGCGGCGGCTACAACTTCCTGCGCTGGCCCCGGATGGCCACCGTGCTCTCCGCCTACCTCACCCAGCACGACACCCGCCCGCTGGCCATCGCGTACAACAGGTACGCGGCCCCCGGCGCGGACGACGGCACCTTCCCGGCGTACAACGCGGCGCAGTGCACCGAGAACGCCTGGCCGCGGGACTGGGAGGTGTGGAAGAAGGACCAGGCGAAGGTGAACGCGGTCGCGCCCTTCTACACCTATAACAACATGTGGTACAACGCCGCCTGTATGTTCTGGCCGTACCAGGGCAACCAGGCGGGCCGGCTGAAGATCACCGGCAAGGGCCTGCCCCCGGTCCTGCTCTTCCAGGCTACCGAGGACGCCGCCACGCCGTACGAGGGCGGGCTCGCCATGCACGACGCACTGCCCGGCTCCAAGCTGGTCGTCCAGGACGGCGGCAGCTTCCACGAGATCCTGTTCCACGGCAACGCCTGCCTGGACGACACCTTCACCGCCTACCTGCGCGACGGCAGCCTGCCCCAGGGCAAGGGCCGGATCGCCAAGACCTGTGCGCCCGAGGCCGATCCGGCGCCGGTGTACGTGACGCCGCCGCCGGCCGCCGCCAAGGCCACGCCCGCCGCGGCCCCCGCCACCGGCCTCGCACCGACCGACCCCGAGGCCGTGCACGGCGTCCTGCGGTAGCGGACCGGACCGCCCGGACCGCCCGGACCGCCCGCGCGACCGGCGGGCTGCCGGG
>NZ_JBEZIQ010000022.1:0-144734 GCF_040651155.1 Kitasatospora sp. NPDC048545 | reverse complement strand
GGCCGCCGACCAGGATCCTGGTCGGCGGCCGATCGGCTTTTCCGGGCCGCCCCGCGGCTTCCGTGCGGTCAGTTCGCCTCGGGGCCCCCGTCGTCGGGTCCGCCGGGTTCGGCGTCCTCGGGTCCCGCGCCGTTCACCGGTGCGGCGGACGCCCCGGCCGGCCGGGACTCCTGCGCGACCGGGGGCTCGACCAGCCACTCCGGGTTGCTGTGCCGGCGCCACCACTGCCAGGCCACCACGCCGCCGGCGATCGCCAGCAGGCCCGCCACGGCGAGGCCGGTGGACCGGTGGCAGCACCGCTGCTTCCTGGCGTTCCGGGCGGCCAGCTCGCTGATCTCGGCCGAGCTCACGTTGCCGTGCAGGGCGGTCAGTGCGGCGGCGCCCCGGTACTGCGCCTCCTGGGCGACCGGGGTGACCACGGCGCGGGCGTCGTCGACCGCCTGGGCGACCCTGGGGCCGACCGTGGCGCGCGCCTGGTCCGCGGCCCGTGCGGCGGAGAGACGGGCTGCCAGAGCGGCCTCCTGGGCCCGGTGGAGGGCCTTCAGGACGTTCTGCTGGGCATCCGGCGGCAGGCTGGCGAAGGCCTGGCCGAACTGCGGGGCGAGGTGCGTGTCGTACTGGACGCGGAGGTTGTGGGCGGCCTGGGTGGCCATCGGGCCGAGGGAGTCCAGGGCGGGGCCGAGGCGCTGCTTGGCGCCGTCCGCGAGGTGTGCGGCGGTGTCCCGGGTCCTGGTGGCCGTCTCACGGGCTGAGTCCGAAAAGCTCACGAGTCTCTCCTCCTGGGTGGCGTCCTTTATGCACATATCCACCTGAATGCTGATCATGCATCCTGATTTGTCCACCGGCACCCCGGGCTGGGCCGTACGCGGGGTTCCCGCGGGTGCGCGGGCCGGAGGGACGGGATGCGGGGAGCGAGGCCGTGGGGCGGGGCCGCGGCAGTAGGCTGGCTGTTTCGGAGGTCGTGTACGGGAAGGGGACCCGCTGATGCTCCCGGACGAGCCCAGGTCGTCGACCGGCCCCGCCCCGGAGGCCGGCCTTCCCGGCTGCTACCGCCACCCCGGGACGCCCACCGGGGTCTCCTGCACCCGTTGTGAGCGGCCGATCTGCCCGCAGTGCATGGTGACCGCCTCGGTGGGCTTCCAGTGCCCGGAGTGCGTCGGGGCGGGGCACGCCGGCACCCGGCGGCCGACCACCCGGTTCGGCGGGGCGTCGAGCGCCGACGGCGGGCTGGTCACCCGGCTGCTGATCGGGGCCAACGTGGTGGTCTGGGTGCTGGCCGCCTACGTGCTGACGCCGCGGCTGGGCCAGACCTGGTCGCTGTTCAGCGCCGGGCGCGACATCCTCGGCGGCCCGGCCGGGATCGCGGACGGCCCGGACCAGTGGTACCGGCTGCTGACCGCCACCTTCCTGCACCTGGAGTGGTGGCACATCGGGCTGAACATGCTGGTGCTGTTCTGGCTCGGCCCGCCGCTGGAGGAGGCGCTCGGCCGGCTCCGCTTCCTCGCCCTCTACGTGGTCGCAGGCCTGGGCGGCAGCACCTTCGCCTTCCTGGTGGCCGGCGACTGGATGAACTCGGTCGGGGCCTCCGGGGCGATCTTCGGGCTGATCGGCGCCACGATCGTGATGCAGCTGCGGAACAGGGGCCCGCTGGCCCCGGCGGTGGCGTTCCTGGTCTTCAACCTGATCGTCACCTTCTCGCGGCCCGGCATCGACTGGCGCGCGCACCTGGGCGGGCTGGTGCTGGGCGGGCTGACCGCGGCCGGCCTGATGTACGCCCCGCGCGAGCGCCGCGGGCTGATCCAGGGGCTGGCGGTGGCGGGGGCGGTGGCCGTCGAGGCGGCAATGCTGCTGATCGGGATGTCCCTCTACGGGGCCTGAGGACCCGGGCGTTTGTCCACAGCGGGTGCGGGGTTGTGCACAGGCTGTGTGCCGCCTCGACTGTGGACTGCTGTTCTACGCGTGTCCTGCTGTGCGGTTTTCCCGTGTCCAGGAAGTTGTGCACAGCTGTGGACGGTCCCGGCCGGGAAAGTTATCCACAGGCTGGGGAGACTTTTCCCCAGTGTGGATAACCATGTGGATAAGCGTGACAGTCCGATGGTCGGTATGACTGACCGCCGCCCGGTCCGGGTCCGGGCACGCCTGACCGCCGTCCCGGGACGAGCGATCCGGAACGGCGGGAATCGGCCCGGGACCGGGCCTCAGGACGAGCGGGTCGTCACTTCCACTGGGTGGAGACGCCGAACCCGGCGGCGATGAAGCCGAAGCCGACCAGGATGTTCCAGTTCCGCCAGCTCTCGACCGGGTAGGTGCCGCTGGTCACGTAGTAGGTGACGATCCACACCAGGCCGATCAGGAACAGTGCCAGCATCAGTGGCGCGACCCAGCCGCGGCCCGAGCTGATCTTCACCGTGGCCGTGGTCGGCGGGGTGTAGTCGGACTTCTTGCGGAGTCGAGACTTCGGCACGAGGGGTTCTCCTGTCGATGCGCTGTGAGACCGCGCAGAGGTGCAGCGGGTGGGTCGGTCGACGGTCGGCCGTGGAGAAACGTCCTGGGGGACGGCTCCGCACGTGCCACCGGCGTCCGTTAGCGTAGTGGCTCGGCGGGTCTTGAGGAGATAAGGGTACGGTGACTAATTTGTCGATTCCCCCTGAGTCGGCCCGTACCCGCCGCTCCGGTACCCGAATTGTCGGACGTGCCCTGACCTGCGCCGTCTTCGCGCTCGCCGGTCTGCTCTTCTACATCAGCGCGCAGACCGCCCGCGGCACCGACCTGCGGACGGACAACTCGCTGCTCAGCCTCGGCGACGTGATCCGCCAGCGCAGCGCGCAGAACCAGCAGGCGCAGTCCCAGCTCGCCGACCTGCAGTCCCGCTCCCAGGACCTCACCGAGCAGCAGGGCCACAGTCCCGCCGACGCGGCCCGGCTGGACGACCTGCGGCGCGGCGCCGCCCTGGAGCCGCTGCAGGGCGGCGGCCTGACCGTCACCCTCAACGACGCCCCGCCGAACGCCACCGCCCGCATCCCCGGCGTCCCCGAGCCCGGCGTCAACGACCTGGTCATCCACCAGCAGGACATCCAGGCCGTGGTCAACGCGCTGTGGCGGGGCGGCGCGGAGGGCGTGCAGGTGATGGACCAGCGGCTGATCTCCACCAGCGCCGTCCGCTGCGTCGGCAACACCCTGCTGCTGCAGGGCCGGGTCTACTCCCCGCCGTACGTGGTCAAGGCGGTCGGTAAGACCGACGCGCTGCGCTCCGCCGTCGACGCTGACCCGACGATCCGCAACTACCTGCAGTACGTCCAGGCGTACGGGCTGGGCTGGAAGGTCCAGGAGAGCGGCGACCTGACGCTGCCGGGGTACTCCGGCACCACCGAGCTGCGGTCGGCGGGCGGGCAGCAGTAGCGGACCGGCCTCGCGGCCGTGGGGGCGGGTCTACTCTTGACCCAGCCTGCTACGACGAGGGAGCACCATGTACGGCTTCATCTGGCGTCACCTCCCGGGGAACACCCTGGTCAAGGCCGCCATTTCGGTGCTCCTCATCCTGGGGATCGTCTACCTGCTCTTCACCTACGTCTTCCCGTGGGCGGAACCGTTGCTCCCCTTCGGTGACGTCACAGTGGATGGCGGCGACGGCGCCGCGGCCGGCTGAACCGGCGGTCCCGGCACTTCCATCCAGCACCGCATCCCACGGAGACCACGCGCGCATGACCACCCAGTCGAACCCGCCCCGCATCCTGGTGGTGGACAACTACGACAGCTTCGTCTTCAACCTGGTGCAGTACCTGTACCAGCTCGGCGCCACCTGCGAGGTGGTCCGCAACGACGAGGTGACCGTCGAGCACGCCGTCCGCCGCTCCGGGACGGAGGGCTTCGACGGGGTGCTGCTCTCCCCCGGGCCCGGCGCGCCGGAGGAGGCCGGGGTCTGCATCGAGATGGTGCACCACTGCGCGCGGATCGGGCTGCCGGTGTTCGGCGTCTGCCTGGGCCTGCAGTCGCTCGCGGTCGCGTACGGCGCGGTGGTCGGCCGGGCGCCGGAGCTGCTGCACGGCAAGACCTCGTCGGTCGAGCACGAGGACGGCGGCGTGTTCGAGGGCCTGCCCTCGCCGCTGACCGCGACCCGCTACCACTCGCTCGCGGTCGAACCGGCCACCGTGCCGGAGGAACTGGTGGTCACCGCACGGACCGAGAGCGGTGTGATCATGGGCCTGAGGCACCGTGAACTGCCGGTCGAGGGCGTGCAGTTCCACCCCGAGTCGGTGCTCACCGAGGGCGGGCACCGGATGCTCGCCAACTGGCTCGCGGAGTGCGGCTTCCCGCAGGCCGTGGACCGGTCGGCCGGGCTCGCCCCGGTGATCGGCCGGGGCTGAGCGGCGTGACCGCGCTGCGTCCGGAGGGGCGTTACCAGCCGGCGGCGGACCCGTACGGCGGCGCGCAGCAGTTCGACGGCGCCCGGGCGTACGGGGGACCGCAGTACGGCGACGGCACGGACGGTGCCCCGTACCAGCAGGCGTCCCCGGTGCAGACCGTGCCCGAAGACGCCTGGGGCGTGTACGAGCAGGCCGGGGACCCGCTCGCGGGCGGACCCGAGTACCCCTGGCTCCCCGACCAGACCCTGCAGTTGAGGCTGCCCGTCGGGATCGGCGAGCCAGCCGCCGAGCCGGCTCCGCCCACCGGCGGCCGGGCCGAACGGCGCCGGGCCGCCCAGGGCCGTACGGCGATCCGGTCGGGCCACGGACGGCGTCGGGCGAGCGGCCGGGCCGGCGGGCGGGTGCGCCCCAGGGAGTCCGCGGTCGTCGTGGCCGCCCGGGCCGTCGGCGAGCTGTGCATCACGCTCGGCGTGGTGATGCTGCTCTTCGTCGCCTACCAGCTCTGGTGGACCAACGTGCAGGCCGACGCGGCCGCCGACGGGGCCCGCAACAAGCTGGAGCAGCAGTTCGACGCGGCGCCGCCCGCCCAGCCGGGGCAGCCCGCCCGGGACCCCGACAAGCCCGAGGTGTTCGAGCCGGGCAAGGGCTTCGCCATCATCTACCTGCCCAAGCTGGGGCTGAAGTTCCCGATCGCCGAGGGCACCTCCAAGTCGGCGGTGCTCGACAAGGGCCTGGTCGGCCACTATCCGGGCACCGGGATGCCGGGAGACAAGGCGGGCAACTTCGCGCTGGCCGCGCACCGCAACACCCACGGTGAGCCGTTCCGGTACATCAACCAGCTCTCCAAGGGCGACAAGGTCGTGGTGGAGACCGCCGCCGGCTACTACACCTACGAGATCACCGGGGGCATCCCGGAGACCTCCCCCAGCAACGTGAGCGTGATCAAGCCGGTGCCGAACGGCGCCGGGTACGCCGGCCCCGGCCGCTACATCACCCTGACCACCTGCACGCCGGAGTTCACCTCCAAGTTCCGCCTCATCCTCTTTGGGAAGATGATCGAGGAACGGCCGCGCAGCCAAGGCAAGCCGGCCGCGATCACGGGCGGGTAGCCGTCCGTCCGCCCGGCCCGGAGGGGGAGCACCGCAGATGCAGGACGACGAGGCCGTGCAGGACGGGGCCGTGCAGTCGGCCGGACCGGGGCAGGACGGCGTCCCCCCGGCCGGGCGGCCGGCCGGGCGCGGGCGGAGCCGGGCGCTGGCCGCGCTCGGGGTCTTCGGCGAGCTGCTGATCACCCTGGGCCTGGTCCTCGGTCTGTTCGTGACCTACTCGCTGTGGTGGACCAACGTGCAGGCCGACCGCGCGGCCTCGGCGGCCGCCGACCGGCTGCGCGGCTCCTGGGCGGCCGGCCCGGTCGCCGTCCCCCCGGCCTCGCCCGGCGGCACCCCTGCCCCGGCCCCCGGCGCCCCGCCGGCGGCGAAGCAGTTCGCGGTCGGGGACGACGTCGGCTTCCTGCACGTCCCGGCGATGGGCCGGGACTTCCAGGTGCTGATCCGGATGGGCACCTCCACCGAGGTCCTGGACGAGGGCGTGGCGGGCGTCTACGAGCAGCCGTACAAGGCCGCGATGCCCTGGGACGAGACCGGCAACTTCGCACTGGCCGCCCACCGCGACGGCCACGGCGCCAAGTTCCACGACCTGGACGCCGTCCACCAGGGCGACGCGGTCGTCGTCGAGACCAAGGACAAGTGGTACGTCTACAAGGTCGACGGCACCCTGCCGGAGACGTCCAAGTTCGACACCGGCATCGTGGCGCCCGTCCCGGCCCGCTCCGGCTACGCGGGCCCCGGCCGCTACATCACCCTGACCACCTGCACGCCGGTGTACACCTCGCGGTACCGGATGGCGGTCTGGGGGAGCCTGGTGCGGGTGGACGACATGGACGCCAAGCGCACCCCGCCGCCGGAGCTGCGGCACTCCTGAGCCCCCCGGGGGCCCGTGCCCGGCTCTCCCGGGGGCTGCGCGGGGTCGGGGCCGGCCGGGGAGGCATCCCGACCGCCAAACGCCCGAGGGCCCGCCGCATCCGCTGCGGCGGGCCCTCGGGCATCTTCCTCGGCCGGCGTCACCCGGGCTCCGGGCCCCGGTTCAGTTGAACCAGGGGAAGATCGGAGGCCTAGTTGTTCCCTTTGGCGGGTGGGGTGGTGGGGTCGCCTCCTTTGGGCGGCTCGGCGGCCTTCGTGAAGAGCTGGACCTGGGTGTTCGGGTCGAGCATGGTGCCGGCGCCCGGGTTGCTCATCTGGACGATCGCGTTCGGGTCCTGCGGGCCGACCACGGTGTAGCCGAGGTTGACCTTCGCGAGCTGGGCGATGGCGTCCGACAGCTTCTGGTTCTGCAGCGGCGGGACCTGCGCCTTGTCCGGGGCCTTGAAGATCGTCAGAGCGATCTTCGTGTTGGCCGCGACCTTGGTGTTGGGCTGGACCGACTGCGAGGCGACGGTGTTGATCTTGGTCGGATCGTTGGTCTGCGCGGTCTTCGAGGCGTCGACCTGGAAGCCGGCGGCCTGCAGCTGGTTCGTCGCGTCGTCCTTCTGGGCGCCGACCACGTTCGGGACGTTGATCTTGCTCTTGCCCTGGGAGACCGTCAGCTTGATCGGGGCGGTCGGGTCAGCGGTGTTGTTGGCCGCCGGGTCCTGGGCGGTGACGGTGTCCTGCGGGGCGGTGTCGTCGTCCTTGTACTCGGGGGCGCCGACGTTGGTGAAGCCGGCCGCGGCCAGTGCCTGCAGCGCCTGGTCCTTGGTCTTGCCGACCACTGACGGGACGGTCGCCTTGGCCGGCCCGGAGGACACCTGCACCGTGATGGTGCCGTTCTCGGCGACCTGGTTGCCGGCCGTCGGGTTCTGGGTGCAGACCTGGTCCTTCTTGATGTTCGCGTCCGGGCAGGCGACCTTCTCGCCCTCGGTCACCACGAGCTTGCTGCCCGCCGCCGCTGCGGCGGTCTTGGCGTCGGCCAGGGTCTTGCCGACCAGGTTCGGCGCGGTGATCTTCGCGGCGTCCTTGGTGCCCTTGTTGCCGAACATGGCCTGGGCGACGAAGAAGGTGCCGACCAGGACCAGGACGGCGGCCACCGCCAGCACGATCCAGGAGGTGTTGCTCTTCTTCGGCTGGTCCTCGCCGCGGCGGCCAGCGCGGCCCTGGCCGTCGTCGTAGCCGTCGCCCCCACCGCCCGCGTAGGTCTGGCCGTAGCCGTCGTCCCCGTAGCCGCCCTGCTGCCCGTACCCGGGCTGGCCGGAGGCCTGCGGCAGGACGGTGGTCGGGCCGCCGCCGGGCTGCTGCGGCAGCACGTTGGTCTGGCCGTACGGGTCGTGCTGCTGCGGGTAGCCGTTCTGGTCGTAGCCGTATCCGGCGGCGCCCATGCCGTACGCGGCCTGCTGGGCGGCGGCGACCGGGAGGCCGTCGAGGAAGCGCTCGATGTCGTCGCGCATCTCGTCGGCACTCTGGTAGCGGTAGTCGCGCTCCTTGGCGAGGGCCTTGAGCACGATCGCGTCGATCTCGGGGCGCACCTCGGGGTCGAAGACCGACGGCGGCTGCGGCTCCTCCCGGACGTGCTGGTAGGCCACCGCGACCGGCGAGTCGCCGACGAACGGCGGGCGGACGGTCAGCAGCTCGTAGAGCAGGCAGCCGGTGGAGTAGAGGTCGGAGCGGGCGTCGACCTGCTCGCCCTTGGCCTGCTCGGGGGAGAGGTACTGGGCGGTGCCGATGACGGCGGAGGTCTGCGTCATGGTCATCCCGGCGTCACCCATCGCACGGGCGATGCCGAAGTCCATCACCTTGACGTTGCCCTGCCGGGTCAGCATCACGTTGGCGGGCTTGATGTCGCGGTGCACGATGCCGGCCCGGTGCGAGTACTCCAGGGCCTGGAGGATGCCGATGGTCATCTCCAGCGCGCGCTCGGGCAGCAGCCGGCGGCCGGAGTGCAGCAGCTCGCGCAGCGTGGACCCCTCGACGTACTCCATCACGATGTACGGGATGGAGATGCCGTCGATGTAGTCCTCGCCCGTGTCGTACACGGCGACGATCGCGGGGTGGTTCAGGGACGCCGCCGACTGTGCCTCGCGGCGGAAGCGGGCCTGGAACGACGGATCCCTGGCCATGTCGGCCCGGAGCGTCTTCACTGCGACGGAACGGCCGAGCCGGGTGTCATGGGCGAGGTACACCTCGGCCATGCCGCCGCGTCCGAGGACGCCGCCGAGCTCGTACCTGCCGCCTAGGCGACGAGGCTCTTCCATAGTTCCGACCCTCTCCCTCACCCGCCGGTGAGGTTGTGACGTAGGTGTCCCCGCACGCTCTGGGTGACGCCGCGCGGTCCTCGACCGGTTCTCCGGCCGGGCCGTTCGGTGCCCCGCGGGCGGCAACGGGCACACCCGCTGCTGGCGGATACGCTACCGGTCGCACCCCATCGGACCGGAGTCAGCCGTCGGCCGATATCAGACCGGTATCCGGAAGGGGGTGCCGATCGTGACATTCGCCTCACCCCGGACCCGGCTCCCTACTTGCCGAGTGCGGCCTGCATCACCGCCTTGGCGATCGGGGCCGCGAGCCGGCCGCCGCTGATGCCGTCGCGGTTCTGCGAGCCGTCCTCGACGACCACCGCGACCGCGACCGACCGTCCGTCCGAGGCCTTGGCCCAGGACGTGAACCAGGCGAACGGCAGTCCGGCGTTGTCCTCGCCGTGCTGTGCGGTGCCGGTCTTGCCGCCGACCTGCAGGCCGGGGATCTTGGCGTTGGTGCCGGTGCCGTTCTCGACCACCGAGATCATCAGGTCCTGCATCTTCTGCGCGGTGGTCGGGCTCATCGGCTGGGAGAACTGCTTCTCGGTGTGCTTGGAGATGGTGGTCAGCGAGGCCGAGCGCTCCTGGTCGACCAGGTACGGCTGCATCAGGCTGCCGTTGTTGGCGATCGCGGCGGAGATCATGGCCATCTGCAGCGGGGTGGCGCGGGTGTCGTGCTGACCGATCGAGTCCTGGGCGGTGCCGTCCAGGCTGGGGCTGTCCGGGAAGATGCTCTTCTCCGAGCGGACCGGGGTGTCGACGGTGCTGTTGAAGCCGAACTTCTCGGCCTGCGCCCGCATCTTCTCCTTGCCGAGGTCGGCGCCCATCTTGGCGAAGACCGTGTTGCAGGACTGGTCCATCCCGGACTTCACGGTGGCGTTCTCGCAGCGCTCGTTGGGGCTCTCGTTCTTGAGCTGCGTGTTGGTGCCGGGCAGGGTGTACGGCTCGGGGGTCGACGTGGCGTCGTCGACGTTCTGGTACAGGCCGTTCTCGAACGCCGCGGTCGCGGTGACCAGCTTGAAGGTCGAGCCGGGCGGATAGGTCTCCTTCAGCGCCCGGTTGAGCATCGGCTTGTTCGGGTCCGCGTTGAGGTCCGTCCAGGCCTTGGAGTCGGCCGCGTCGCTGCCGGAGAAGGCGCCCGGGTCGTAGGACGGGGTGGAGACCAGGGCCAGGATCGCGCCGGTCTTCGGGTCGATCGCGACCGCCGCGCCCTTCTTGTTGCCCAGGCCGTCGAAGGCGGCCTTCTGGACCTTGGCGTCGATCGTGGTGACGACGTCGCCGCCGCGCTTCTGCTCGCCGGTCAGCATGTCCAGGGTGTTGCGGAAGAACAGCCGGTCGTCGGTGCCGGAGAGGACGCCCTCCTCCAGGTTCTCCAGCTGGTTGGAGCCGAAGACCTGGGAGGAGTAGCCGGTGACCGGGGCGTACATCGGGCCGTCGACCCAGGAGCGCTTGTACTTGTAGCGCAGGCCGTTGACGAAGTCCGACTTGGTGACCGGCTGGCCGCTGACGATGATGTTGCCGCGCGGGTGGGCGTAGCGGTCGTATATCTGGCGCTTGTTGTTCTTGTTGGTGGCCCAGGAGTCGGCCTGGACGCCCTGCACCCAGTTGGTGCGCACCATCAGGGCCAGGATCAGCACGAGGCAGAAGATCGAGACCCGTCGGATCGGCTTGTTCATCGGGCGGGTCCTCCCTGGCCCTCGGTGGCCGGGGCGGGTTCGACCCCGGGTCGGCGGGCGCTGTCGCTGATCTTCAGCAGGATCGCGACCAGCGCCCAGTTGGCGACCACGGACGAACCGCCCTGCGCGAGGAACGGCATGGTCATACCGGTAAGCGGGATCAGTCCGGTCACGCCGCCGGCCACCACGAACACCTGCAGCGCCATCGCCGAGGCGAGGCCGACGGCGAACAGCTTGCCGAACGGGTCGCGGGCGGCGATCGCGGTGCGCAGGCCGCGCTGCACCAGCAGCGCGTACAGCAGGAAGATCGCCATCATGCCGGCCAGTCCGAGCTCCTCGCCGAAGGAGCCCAGGATGAAGTCGCTCTTCGCGGCGAAGTTGATCAGCCAGGAACGGCCCTGGCCGAGGCCGGAACCGGTGGCGCCGCCGGAGCCGAGCGCCATCAGGGACTGGCCGATCTGCTCGGTGGCGCCCGGCGGGGGCTTCGGGTCGAAGGCGGCCATCGGGTCGAGCCAGGCGTTGATGCGGACCTTCACGTGGCTGGCGGTGGAGGCGACCGCGATCGCGCCGCCGACCGACATCAGCAGGCCGAACAGGATCCAGCTGGTCCGCTCGGTGGCGACGTAGAGCATCACCACGAACAGGCCGAAGAACAGGAAGGACGTGCCGAGGTCGTTCTCGAAGATCAGGATCAGCAGGCTGAGCAGCCAGATCACGACGATCGGGCCGAGGTCGCGGCCGCGCGGCAGGTACAGGCCCATGAAGCGGCGGCTGGCCAGTGCCAGGGCGTCCCGCTTGACCATCAGGTAGCCGGAGAAGAACACCGTCAGGACGATCTTGGCGAACTCGCCGGGCTGGATGGAGAAGCTGCCCATCCGGATCCAGATCTTGGCGCCGAAGTCCTCGGCCCGGGCCGGGAAGAAGGCCGGCGCGGCGAGCAGGACCAGGGCCACCACCATCGAGATGTAGGTGTAGCGCTGGAGCACCCGGTGGTCCTTCAGGAAGACCATCACGCCGATGAAGCCCGCGATCCCCAGGGCCGACCACATCAGCTGGTTCTGGGCCGCCGGGAAGTTGCCGCTGAGCAGCTTGCCCGCCTTGTCCAGCCGCCAGATCATCACCACCCCGAGGCCGTTCAGCAGGGTGGCGATCGGCAGCATCAGCGGGTCCGCGTACGGCGCGAAGCGGCGCACCAGCAGGTGCGCGACCAGCGCCAGGGCGCCCATGCCGAGGCCGTAGCCGAGCATGCCCGTGGGCAGCTTGGCGTCCATCGCGAGGCCGACGTTGGCGTACGCGAGGACCGGCAGCAGCACCGCGAAGAGCAGCAGGGCCAGCTCGGTGTTGCGCCGGTTCGGTGCCTCCTGCAGGGAGATGGTGGTGTTGCCCCGTCGACGGGGGACGGCGCGTCCGGCCGTCGCCCGTCGGCGGCCGGCCCGGCCGGTGTCTTCGCTCAGGTCGTAGCTGCTCACGTGGTGACCGCTCCCTGACGGCCGGCAAGCCCGCGCGGGGCGGTCCTATGTCGGATCACGGACGTCACTGCTTCGGGCAGGAGTTGGCCCGGCTGAGTTCGTCTTCGGTCAACTGGGTCGGGTCGCCCTGGGTGCCGGTCGCCGGAGGAGTGGCGTTCGGCGTCGGGGCGGCCGTGCCGGGGGCGTTCGGCGTCGGGGCGGCCGTGCCGGGGGCGGACGGGGTCGGGGCGGCCGGGCTGGTCGAGGGCGGCACGGTCGGTGCCGCCGCGGCCGGGCCGCGGTTCTTCTCGCTCGGGGTGGGCGTGCCGGCCAGGAACGCGGTGTGGGTGGCCTGCGTCGCCTGGGTGCCCTGCGCCGGGGCCGTCGCCTTGGCGGCCTTCTGGCAGAGCTGCACCCAGCCGTCGAGCTCCTGGACGGTGCTCTGGGCGTCCTTCAGGGTGTTGACCGAGATGGTCTTGTTCACGTGGGCGCGCTGGTCCTGCGGCAGCCACTTGAGCTGGATGCCGCTGTACGAGTCGCGCACCGAGGACAGGCTCAGTCCGGCCAGGTTCTGGTTGATCCCCTGGTAGACCGCGACGTGGTCGCCGTCCTCGCCGATGTAGTACTGGTCCTGGGTCCACTGGTAGCCGAAGTAGCCGGCGCCGCCCAGCAGGCCGAGCGTGACCAGGACGGCCACCGAGACGGTCAGGCCCTTGCGCTTGCGCTTGCGGGGCGGATCCTCGTCGAACTCCTCGGTGCCGTACACCGAGGGCTCGCCGGAGCCGTAGCCGTAGGCGGCGCCCCCCTCGTAGCCCTCCGCGGGGCCGAAGCCGCCCGCCGCGGGGTCGTAGCCGGCCTCGTAGCCCTCGGCGGGGCCGAAGGCGCCCTGCGGGCCGCGGCCCAGGCCCGCCGCGCGGCCGGCCGGGGTGTCCGCGATCGAGCGGTCGGCGGCGGCCGAGGACGGCGGGGCGTCGGCGACGGCGCCGACCACCACCGGGACGTCGTTGAACTGGCCGCTCATGGTGTCCGTGGCGCCGACGTCGATGACGTCCGCCACGATGCAGGTGATGTTGTCCGGACCACCGCCGCGCAGTGCGAGCTGGATCAGCTCCTGCACGGTCTGCTCGGGCGAGTAGTAGCTGCCGAGGGTGTCCTGGAGGGTCTGGTGGCTGACCGGGCCGGAGAGGCCGTCGGAGCAGATCAGGTAGCGGTCGCCGGCCCGGACCTCGCGGATCGACAGGTCGGGCTCGACCTGGCCGCGGCCGTCCAACGCCCGCATCAGCAGCGAGCGCTGCGGGTGGGTCTCGGCCTCCTCGGGCGTGATCCGGCCCTCGTCGACCAGGCGCTGCACCCAGGTGTGGTCCTGGGTGATCTGCACCAGCGAACCGTCTCGCAGCAGGTAGGCGCGGGAGTCGCCGACGTGCACCAGGCCCATCCGCTGGCCCGTCCAGAGCATCGCGGTCAGCGTGCAGCCCATGCCTTCGAGCTGCGGGTCCTCCTCGACCATCTGCCGGAGCCGGTCGTTGGCGCCCTGGACGGCGTCGCCCAGCAGGGTCAGCAGGTCGGCGCCCGGCACGTCCTCGTCCAACCGGACGATCGAGCCGAGCACCTCGGAGGAAGCGACCTCGCCGGCCGCGGCGCCGCCCATGCCGTCGGCCACGGCCAGCAGCCGCGGCCCGGCGTAGCCGGAGTCCTCGTTCCCCTCCCGGATCAGTCCCTTGTGGGAGCCGGCGGCGAAGCGCAGCACCAGGGTCATGCGACCTGTGCCCCCCTCTGGGTCATGGACGGGATGCTGTCCCTCATGCGCTACTACTTCCGCAGTTCGATGACGGTCCTGCCGATACGGATCGGCGTGCCCGGCTGGAGCGGGGTGGGCGCGGTCAGGCGCTGCCGGTCCAGATAGGTGCCGTTGGTGGAGCCTAGATCCTCGACCGTCCACTGCCCAGTCTGATCCGGATAGATCCTGGCATGCCGGGAGGACGCGTAGTCGTCGTCCAGCACGATGGTGGAGTCGTGCGCGCGGCCGAGCGTGATGGTCTGGCCCTGCAGCGCCACGGTGGTGCCGGCGAGCGAGCCCTGCACCACGACGAGCTGGGTCGGGCCGCCGCGGCGGCGGCCGCCGCCGGGCTGGGTCTGGGCCGCCGCGGGGGCGGCCGGAGCGGCCGCCGGGGACGGCGTGGGGCGACCTGCGGCCTGGGTGGCCGCACCGCCGCCGGCCGCGGCGGAAGCGCCGCGGCGGGAGGAACGGGGGTTCACCTTGGTGCCGAAGAGGTCGCTGCGGATCACCTGGATCGCGACGATGACGAACAGCCACAGCACGGCCAGGAAGCCCAGCCGCATGACCGTGAGGGTCAGTTCTGACATGACCGTCCCGCCAGTCGGTGAGCGAGGCGCGCGAACAATTCGGACACTACCCTTCGACCTGCCGGTAGACGATGGTGGTGGAGCCCAGGACGATTCGGGATCCGTCGCGGAGCGTAGCGCGCTGGGTGTGCTGTCCGTCCACCACGATGCCGTTGGTGGACCCCAGGTCGAGCACCATCGAAGGGCTGCCGGGCCGGATCTCGGCGTGCTTGCGGGAGACCCCCGGGTCGTCGACCCGTACGTCCGCCTCGGTGGAGCGGCCGAGCACGCAGGCCGAGCCGGTGATCTGGTGGCGGGCGCCGTTCACCTCGATCCAGCGGCGGACCGAGGTGCCGCCGTGGCCGGCGCCGGGGAGGTTGCGGACGTTGCCACCGGCGGGCGCGGGCGGGCCCGGGGGCATCGCGGGGGGCGCGGCCGGCGGCGGCGGCGCGGGCGCGTTGTACTGGCCGGCGCCGGGCTGCTGCCACGGTGCGCCGGGGGCCGGGGCGGCCGGCGCGCGGTCGTAGCCGGGCTGCTGCGGGGCGTACTGCTGGGGCTCCTCGGCGGCGAGGGTGCGGCTGCGCACCCGGTACAGGCCGGTGTCGAGGTCGTCGGCCTTCTCCAGGTTCACCTGGAGCGGGCCCATGAAGGTGTAGCGCTGGGCCTCGGCGTACTCGCGGACCATGCCGGCGAGCTCGGTGCCGAGCTGCCCGGAGTAGGGACTGAGGCGCTCGTGGTCGTGCGGGCTCAGCTCGACGATGAAGTCGTTCGGCACGACGGTGCGGTCGCGGTTCCAGATGCTCGCGTTGTTGTCGCACTCGCGCTGCAGCGCACCGGCGATCTCCACGGGCTGGACCTCGGACTTGAACACCTTGGCGAAGGTGCCGTTGACGAGACCCTCGAGCCGCTGCTCGAACTTCTTCAGCACTCCCATTGGGCACCCCCTTCCAGGGTTCGTTCGCCTGCCTGCCGGCCGGATCCCGCCGGGGAACCGGCCGCACCCACTTGCGGTACTTCCGTACTGATCGTATCCACGCCGGGCCCTTCCGTACGGTTCCCGGACCGTGTGGTGCCCGGGGGTGGGCTCGGACACACAGGGTGACGCATTTCGGGTACGGCACGCCAGGTGTGCTTGTCGGAGCGGCCGCCCGTCCCTCGTGCACGCGTTCGTCGGGCATCCGTTCGGGTGCGGTGGGTCTCGCCGGAGAAGCGATTCGGAGCAGCCCCCGGGGCCGTGCTAATGTTTTCCACGTCGGAAGGGCCGCCCGGAAGGGAGGCCGGTCCAAAGAAGCGCGAAGGTCTCATGGTACCGAGCGGTTCGGAAGATCGGTCGGCAACGAGGACAACACCCATGCGCGGGTGGCGGAATAGGCAGACGCGCTGGATTCAGGTTCCAGTGCCCGAAAGGGCGTGGGGGTTCAACTCCCCCCTCGCGCACAGCGAAGCCCCGCAGATCTACGGATCTGCGGGGCTTTCTCGTTTCCCGGTCCGTTCCTCTCCCGGCCCGTTCTCCGGTGTCGGCCGGGGCCCGGCGGATCAGGAGCCGGTGGCGGGGAGCTCGGCGCGGACCTCGAAGCCGCCGTCCTGGGTGGGGCCGGCGGTCAGGGTGCCGCCCAGCAACTGGGCGCGCTCGCGCAGGCCGACCAGGCCGTGGCCGCCGCCCGGGAGGGTCTCGGCCGGGTGGACCGGCGGGGCGTCGTTGCGCACCTCGACCCGCAGCCGGCGGCCCTTCGCCCGGACCTTCACGTGCACTGCCGCCTCCGGGGCGTACTTGGTGATGTTGGTGAGCGCCTCCTGCACGGTGCGGTAGGCGGCCCGCTGCACCGCCTCCGGCCACGGGCGGTCGCCCGGGTTCAGTTCGGCCTCGGCGGCCAGGCCGCTCTCCTCGATCAGCCGGGGCAGGTCGGCCAGCCGGGGCTGCGGGGCGAGCGGGGCGTCCGGCAGCCCGCCGGTGCCCCGCAGCACCCCGACCATCTGACGCAGTTCGTCGAGGGTCCGTACGGACAGTTCGCGGATGGTGCGGGCGGTGGTCACGGCGGCCGGGTCGGTGGTGCTGACCTGCAGCGCGCCGGCCTGGATGCTGATCAGGCTGACCTGGTGGGAGACCACGTCGTGCATCTCCCGGGCGAGCCGGCCGCGCTCGGTGATCAGCACCCGCTCGGCCAGCAGTCGGCTCTCCCGCTCCTGGCCTCGGGTCAGCTCGTCCAGGCGGGCGGCCAGCTCGCGCCGGGTGCGGGCGAGCAGGCCGGTGGCGGCCGGGCCGGCGGCCAGCATCACGGCCTGGATGGCGTCGAGGGCGCTGGCCCGGCTCAGGGCGATGACGTCGTCGGGCAGCGGCCAGTGGAAGAACTCGACCAGGGTGAACAGGACGCCGCAGGGGATCACGATCCGGGGGCGGGGGCGTTCGGCGGCCACGGTGTAGACGGCGGTGATCGGGGCCAGCCAGATCTCGTCCACCCAGCTGCCGGGCATGGTGAGCAGCAGCACCGTGACCGGGAAGCGGCGGCGCCAGAACAGGGAGACGGCGGCCAGCGTGGACAGCGTCATCTGCCACCAGGTGGCGTCCCGGGCCACCAGGGCGGCGTCCAGCAGGGAGTACAGGACGGGCAGCAGCAGCATCAGCCAGGGCGCGGTGCACCAGGCCGGCAGCCGTCTGGACGGCAGCTGGTCGGCGGTCGTCATGCCCCGTCGCCGGGCTTGGGCCGGACCAGCCCGGCCCGGTGGGCGACGACGGCGGCCTGCACCCGGTTGGCGGCGCCGAGCTTGCCGAGGATCGCGCTGATGTGGTCCTTGACGGTGCCGGTGCCGAGGAAGAGGCGGTCGGCGATCTCGGCGTTGGACAGGCCCTCGCCGAGCAGCGCGAGGACGTCGAGTTCCCGGCCGGTGAGGGTGCGGGCGAGCGCGGTCGCCTCGGCGTCCGGGCCGCCGCCGTCCACGTAGCCGCCGATCACCGTGCGGGTGACGGTCGGGGAGAGGATGTTGCCGCCGGCCGCGAGCACCCGGACGGCGTGCACCAGCTGCTCGGGGGCGGTGTCCTTGAGCAGGAAGCCCGAGGCGCCGGCCCGCAGCGCGGTGCCGATGTACTCGTCGGTGTCGAAGGTGGTGAGCATCGCCACGGCGGGCGGGTCGGGCAGGGCGCGCAGCCGGCGCAGCACCGAGATGCCGTCGAGGTCGGGCATCCGGATGTCGAGCAGCACCACGTGCGGGCGCAGGCGCTGGACGTGCTCCTCGGCCTGCCCGCCGGAGCAGTCGCCGACCACTTCCAGGTCGGGGGCGGAGCCGACGATCAGGCCGAGGCCGGAGCGGACCAGGATCTCGTCGTCGACGATCAGCACGCGGGTCGTGGTGATGGTGCCTCCTCGGTTCGGGCGGCCGGGTGGGGGCGGTCCGCGTGGGTCGTTTCCGAGGGTAGGGGTAGCCGGGGCGGGGCGCCGAACGCCCGGGGGGTGGCAACCCCCGCCGTTCGGCGGGGGTTGGAATCCGCTACCCGGTTCACGTAATTCTCAGGCTTCGTGGGGAACCATGGAGTTGGCTGACTCTTTCCGGCTCGCCTCGCCCACCTGGGCGGACGGCCGGGCGGGCGTCGCCGGTCAGTCCGTCGGGCCCGTGCGGGCGCCCGCCGCCGGGCCGTACGCGGATGCGCCCCACCATCTGATCGTTTGGAATTGAGCTGTGTCGTCCACTGTGAAGTCGGAGCCGTCCGCCACGTCCCCCGGGCCCCACCCCGACGGGGTGCTCGACCGCTGGCGCCCGAGGGCCGCCGCGGCCTCCGTCTGGTACCTGCGGCTGATCGCGCTGCTGAACGTGGCGACGGTGCTGCTGGTGCCCTTCCGCAACCAGGTCAGCGAGCACAACGAGGGTGAGTACTTCACCCCGTACCTGATGACCTCGGGCCTGGCCAGCGCCGTGCTCTCGGTCTTCCTCGCCGTCGCCATGAGGCGGCGCAAGCGGGCCGCGTGGATCTTCAACGCGGCGCTCGGCGGCCTGTTCGCGCTGCTGTACCTGGCGCTCATGCTCGTGCCGGGCGGGCGGTTCTACCAGCACCCGCTCAACTACTTCTCCACCATCCTGACCTGCCTGTTCGTCCTGGCGCTGCTGATCGGGCGCAAGGAGTTCACGTCCAAGGGCGACAGCTCCAACCCGAAGACCGCGGCGGCCACCTTCGTCGGCGGCCTGCTGTTCGGCGGCGGGGTCGGCGCGCTGCTGGTCTGGGCGACGAACGACCTGAAGGGGGCGGACTTCTGGGACCTCTTCCGGTACTCGGTCGGCCGGATGATCACCATCACCCCGTCCGAGCACCTGCGTTCCGTGATCGCCGCGCCGACCTGGGTGAACGCCGCGATCAACGCCATGGGCGGGGCGCTCTTCCTGCTGGTGCTGTACGTGGCCTTCCGCAGCCCGCGGGGCACCGAGCTGCTGACCGCGGAGGACGAGGCGAAGCTGCGCGGACTGCTCGACAAGCAGGGCGAGCGCGACTCCCTCGGCTACTTCGCGCTGCGCCGGGACAAGGCCGTGATCTTCTCCCCCAGCGGCAAGGCGGCGGTCACCTACCGGGTGATCGGCGGCGTCTCGCTCGCCTCGGGCGACCCGATCGGCGACCCGGAGGCCTGGCCGGGGGCGATCGACGCCTGGCTGTCCGAAGCCCGTGAGCACGCCTGGGCACCGGCCGTGATGGGCGCCTCCGAGGAGGCCGGGGTGATCTACGCCCGGCACGGGCTGGACGCGCTGGAGCTGGGGGACGAGGCGATCGTCGAACTGGACGAGTTCTCGCTGGACGGCCGCGCGATGCGGGTCGTCCGGCAGGCGTACAACCGGGTCAAGCGGGCCGGGTACACGGTGCGGATCCGCCGCCACGAGGACATCTCGGAGGCGGAGATGGCCGAGCTGGTGGCCAAGGCCGACGAGTGGCGCGACGGGGCGACCGAGCGCGGCTTCTCGATGGCGCTCGGCCGGCTCGGCGACCCGGGCGACGGCCGCTGCGTGATGCTGGAGTGCAGCGACGGCGACGGCGAGCTCAAGGCGCTGCTGAGCTTCGTCCCGTGGGGCCCGGACGGGCTCTCGCTGGACCTGATGCGCCGGGCGCGGGACACCGAGAACGGCCTGATGGAGTTCATGGTGATCGAGCTGCTGCAGCGCGCCGAGGAGGTCGGGCTGAAGCGGGTCTCGCTGAACTTCGCGATGTTCCGCTCCGTTTTCGAGCGCGGTTCGCGCCTGGGCGCGGGCCCGGTGCTGCGGCTGTGGCGTTCGGTCCTCGGATTCTTCTCGCGCTGGTGGCAGATCGAGTCGCTCTACCGGGCGAATGCCAAGTACCGGCCGATCTGGGAGCCGCGTTACCTGCTGTTCGAGAAGAGCAGCGAGATTCCGCGGATCGGCATCGCCAGCGCGCGCGCCGAGGGTTTCATCGTCGCGCCGAGCCTGCCCGCCCTGTTCCGACGCCGACACGCCGGGGCAGCAGTGGTGGCGCCCAGGGTGCCGGTAGCGGCGCGGGACGGGAAGGGGTAGCCCTCCGTCGGGGGGCGGAGGGGGCCGCCCGGTCGAATGGGGGTCCGGAGGGGGGATGGACCTCCCCCCAGAGGATGACCCTTATCCCCATCCGAGCCGATGTGGCTTTGTTAAGAGGCTTCTAATGTTGGAGTAGACGAGAGTTCGGGGATTCGGAGAAACGGTTGTGATTCACAGGACCCACGCGGGGGGCGTGCGAAAGGGGCCGCTGGCGCTAGCCGGAACGGCCGCTGTCGCCGAGTGGGGAACGTTGTCCGTGACGGTTCGGAAC
The DNA here is from genome assembly GCF_040651155.1 of Kitasatospora sp. NPDC048545. Taxonomy (NCBI): domain Bacteria; kingdom Bacillati; phylum Actinomycetota; class Actinomycetes; order Kitasatosporales; family Streptomycetaceae; genus Kitasatospora; species Kitasatospora sp. NPDC048545. The sequence goes on along the minus strand of NZ_JBEZIQ010000022.1, from coordinate 124,806 downwards.
GCTGTGGCGCGAAAGAAGTTCGCCGCTGTTCCGTTGGCCACCTTGGCGACGTTTCTGATCCTGCTGTTCAGCATCGTCCAGCACCTGCCGGGCGGTGAGCGTTTCGTCAACCAGATCGGGGTGGTCCGGGCGGCGTTGCCGGTGGAGGTCTCGCTGCTGCGGACCCCGCTGTCGCTGTACGTGCCGGCGCTGGACCTGCCGGTCTGGGGGGCGCTGGCCCAGGTGTTCGTGGTCTTCGCGATCGCCGAGATCGTGCTCGGCCGGCGGATGACCCTGGTGGTCGCGTACGCCTGCACCATGGCGGGCACGCTGTTCGCCCGGGTCGGCGTGGCGATCGGGCCGGACCACCTGTTCGGCTTCCCGAAGTGGGTCGCCTACGTGCGGGACACCGGGCCGTCGGCCGCGGTGGTGGCGCTGGCGATCTGCATCGCCTTCCGGTGCCGGGCCTGGTTCACCGCCGGTCTGGTGGTGGTCCTGATGGTCGGCGAGGCGGTCATGCTGCCGAACCTGGCCGGTCTGGAGCACGTGGTCGCGGTGATCACCGCGCTGCTGATCGCCGTCTCGGTCGAGGTCTTCGGGGACTTCTGGCCGCGGGTGCTGGCCGGGGTCGGCGCCGCCACCTCGGTGGCCGCGGCCGCCTCGCGGGAGGTCGCGGTGGAGGCCCGGCGGCGTCGGCCGGCCGGGGCCGTCGTTCCCTGAGCACCGCCGTCCGTCCCTGACGGCCGCGTACGGGTGTCCGTACGCGGCCGTCAGGCGCGCGGCAGGGGCAGTTCGAACCAGACGACCTTGCCCACCGCCTTGCGGGCGGTGCCCCAGCGCTCGGCGAGCTTGGTGACCAGGGTGAGGCCGCGGCCGGTCTCGCCGAGCTGCTCGGCCGGTTCCAGCGAGGGCAGGTTGTGGTTGTCGTCGCTGACCTCGACCAGCAGCTTGTCCACCCGGATCAGCTGGAGCTGGACGCGGTCCCGGGCGACCCGGACCGCGTTCGTCACCAGCTCGCTGACCAGCAGCTCGGTGGTGTCGCTGATCGCCTCCAGGTGCCAGCCGGCCAGCTGCTCGCGGACCAGCGAACGGGCCCGGCGGACCTCGCGGTGGTCCACGGTGAGGTCCCAGGTGGCCACCTCGGAGGGGGCGACCCCGTCGAAGCGGGCCACCAGCAGGGCGACGTCGTCCTTGCGGTCGTCGGTGTGCAGCCGCCGCAGCACCTCGTCGCAGGCCTGCTCGGGGCTCTGCTGCGGGTCGATCAGGTTGCCGCAGAGCGCGGCCAGCCCGGCTCCTATGTCCCCGCCCCGGACCTCGACCAGGCCGTCGGTGCACAGCACCAGCATCGAGCCGTCCGAGACGTCGATGGTCTTGGCGACGAAGGGCACCCCGCCGACGCCGATCGGCGCACCGGCCGGGATCTCCAGCAGCTCCCCGGTGCCGTCGGGGTGGACCAGGACGGGCGGGACGTGGCCGGCGCTGGCCAGCTCGCAGGTCCGGTTGATCGGGTCGTAGACCGCGTAGAGGCAGGTCGCGAGGTGGTCGTCGCCGAGCTTGTGGGCCAGGTTGTCCAGGTGGCGCAGCAGCTGGCCGGGTGGCAGGTCCAGGGCGGCGAGGGTCTGCATGGCCGTGCGGAAGCGGCCCATCGCGGCCGCCGAGTGGATGCCGTGGCCCATCACGTCGCCGACCACCAGGGCGACCCGGCTGCCGGGCAGCTGGATCGCGTCGAACCAGTCGCCGCCGACCTCGGCCTTGGGATCGCCGGGCAGGTAGCGGTGGGCGATCTGCACGCCGGGGATCTGCGGCGGGCGGGTCGGGATCATCGAGCGCTGCAGGGTGGTGGCGACCCTCGCCTCGGCGCGGTGCAGCCTGGCGTTGTCCAGCGACAGCGCGGCGCGGACGGCCAGTTCCTTGAGGGTCGCCGCGTCGCTCTCGTCGAATGGGGCGCGGTCGGGCAGCCGGAGCAGCTTGAGGATGCCCAGCACGGTGCCCCGGGCGGAGAGCGGGACGACCAGCATCGAGCGGCCGGAGACCACCGGGGCCAGCCGGACGCCGCCGAGCGCGATCGCGTAGTCGACCGCGACGTCCGCACTGACCACCGGGACCAGCACCGGCTGGTTCAGTTGCAGGGCCATCCCGGGCGGGGTGCGGCGCGGCATGCTGACCAGCGAACCCTCGGTGAGGACGTGCTCCCAGGCGCCGCCGGTCTCGTTGTGGACCAGGGCGACCCGGCGCAGCATGGTGTCGTCGTCCGGGCGGGCGACCGGCAGCTCGGAGTCCGAGATCAGCCCGTCCACCAGGTCCACGCAGGCGAAGTCGGCGACCCGGGGGACCAGCACCTTGCACAGCTCGTGGGCGGTGAAGCCGAGGTCGAGGGTGGTGCCGACCTTGCCGCCGACCTCGTTCAGCAGGGCCAGCTGCTCGCCGGCCTGTCCGTTGGTGAGGAACGGGCCGAGCCGCCCGCTCGGCGGGGGCTCGGCGCTCGCGGGGGCCGGAACCGGGACGGGCGCGGCGGGGGCGTCCGGTGCCCGGTCGGCGCGGGGCGGCGGGTGGCCGTTGGCGGCCGACCCGACGGGGGCTCGGTCGATGGCGGCACCTCCTCCGGTGGGTGGGGGGACCTCCCGGCCGGAGGCCGGCGGGGGGACGGACGGACCGGCGCCGGCCGCGGCACCGCTGACGGCGGCGACCGGCCGGGAGACCGGGAGTTCGGCGGCGTCGTGCCGGTCGGCCCCGCTGTGGTCGGCGTCGTCCCCGGTGGCCTCGCGCTGGGCCGGGAGCGGCGCGGCCGGGCGGCGGCCGGGCGCGGTCTGCTCGGGCTGCGGCGGCGGGCCGACCCGGGCGGCGCGCTGCTGCGGCGTCGGGTAGCGGCGGCCGAGGCCGGCGGCCGCGTGCGCCGTCCCGCTCTGCGCGTCGGCGGGCAGCACCGGCAGCACGGTGACCGCGTCCAGCCGCAGGGCGGGCGGTCCGCCGAGTCCGACCGCGGTCAGCATCGCCGCGCGGTGGGCGGCCGGGAGCAGCCGGGCCAAGGGCTCGGGCACCCGGTCGGTGGGCGCGGTGAGCGCCGCGGCCAGCCCGTGGAAGCCGCCCCGGGCGGCGGGTGCGGCGGAGAACGGCAGCAGCCGCTCGCCGATCGCGAGCCGGGGGCCGGCCGTGCGCAGCGGACGGGCGTCGGCGGCCAGCGCGAGCAGCCCGCCGGACGGGCCGGGCAGCGGGTAGGCCCACCAGAGCACGTCGCGCTGGTGCTCCTCGCGGTCGGTCACGGTCAGCCGGCCGGCCCAGGGGCGGCCGGCTGCGGTCAGCTCGGCGAGGGTGTCGAACGCGTCGCAGGCGCGGCGGACCGAGCACCGGCCGAGCACCCGCGACTCGAAGGCGGGCAGCAGGCCGGAGGCGGGGCGGTCGTGGGCGACCTCGGCGCGGTGGCCGAACAGTTCCTCGGCGGCTCGGCCCCACTGCGCGATCCGGCCGGACCGGTCGACCTGGACGAGGGCGAGCCGGACCAGGGCGGCCACGCCCGCCGGGTGGTCGCCCGGTGCGGGTCCGTCGGCCGCCGGATGCGGTGTTGAGTTGGACTCGGCCACCATGGATTCGGTCTGCTCCCGCCTGGCCGCCACGCCTGGAGGCGGCCGTTCCTCCGGAGGAAGGCACGCTGTGCGGATACCAGCGAAGCACGGACCGGGCCGGGCTTGATACCGAAACGGAGAGATTCCTCAGTTTCGGTTGCGTGTCTCGGGGCGCGCGCCGGTCCGCACCTCCGGTTCACCCGGACGGGGCTTCCGCACGCGGCGGTAGGGTGGCAGGCCGGGCCGCCGGTGCGGCGGACCCGCAGGACGCAGCCGGCCGGACGAGACAGAGGCGAGAAGTGAGCGCGCAGAGCCCCGCCCGCTGGACGGACCCGGAGCAGCAGCAGCTGGAGGAGCGGGTCGCCGCCGCCGAGCTCGCCTGGCTGAGCATGGACGTGGACGTGCAGACGCTGCGCGTCGAGATCGACAACTTCGCCCTGATCCACCATCAGCTGCTCGGCCCGCTGTACGCCCGGCTGGACGAGCTGGACGCGCTGGTCGCCGAGGCGGTAGCGGCCCGCACCGGTCTGCCCGAGGACCTGCGCCGGGCCGCCGAGGCCCGCCGCCAGGTCGAGGAACTGCCCGACTTGGACGCCCTGTTCGACTCCGTGCAGGAGCAGCGGGAGCAGTCCGGCAAGGGGGAGGAGGCGGCCCCGCCGCCGCCCGCCGCGCCGGCCCGGGTGCGGCCCGGCAAGGAGGCCCAGCGGGTCTACCGCGAGCTGGTCCGCCGTGCCCACCCCGACCTCACCACCGACCCGGCCGAGCAGGATCGCCGGGCGGCGTTCCTGGTCCGGGTCAACGAGGCCTACGCGCTCGGGGACGCCGCCGCGCTGGAGGGCCTGTCCGCCGAGTGGTCCACCGCGCCGGAGGCCGCGCCCGCCGTCGACTCCCCCGACCGGTCGGACTGGCTGCACCGGCGGCTGGACTGGCTGACCGACAAGATCGCCCGGACCGCCGCCGAGCAGGTCCGGCTGGAGCAGACCCCGATGGGGCAGCTGCTCGCCCTCGCCCCGCAGGACCCGGACCGGCTGCTGGAGCAGCTCGCCGAGGAGCTGCTGGCCAAGGCCGCCGACCGGCAGGCCGAGCTGGAACGGCTGCTCGGCGCCCGCGGTCCGGTGGACGGCTCCGGGCCGACGCCGGTGCCAGTGGGCGACAATGGCACGGACCCGACCGACCCGCCTTCCCACGCCCAGGAGAGCCACACGATGTTCGCGCAGATCCCCACCGCCGACGCCGCCGCCGTGCCCGCCGACGCTGCCCTGCTGGACGTGCGCGAGCAGGACGAGTGGGACGCCGGCCACGTGGACGGCGCGCTGCACATCCCGCTGGGCCAGGTGATCGCCCGCCTCGGCGAACTGCCCGAGGAGAAGCTGTACGTGCTCTGCCGGGTCGGCGGCCGCTCCGCGCAGGTCGTCCAGTACCTGGTCCAGCAGGGCCGGGAAGCGGTGAACGTGGACGGCGGGATGTACGCCTGGCAGAGCGCCGGCCGTCCGATGGTGAGCAGCACCGGCCAGGAGGCCTTCGTCCTGTAGGTCCCCGGGCCTGGCCTCCTGGGCCTCCAGGGTTTCCGGGCCTCCTGGCCCGCCGCGGCCCGTCCCGCCCCGTAGGGCAGGATGGGCGCGCGGGCGCGCCGGTACCGGGCCGGGCACCACTTGCCCGCCGACCGGGCTGGGGAGGCCATGACGGAGACGACGGACCGGCCGGCCCGGGGGAGGGCCTGGTCGAGGCCCGCGCAGCTCGTCATCGGCCTCGCGGGGGCGGCACTGATCGGCGGTACCGGGCTGTTCCTCGCCGCGGTGTTCCTGCACGTGGCGCCGGCCAACTCGCTGTCCCGGCAGTACCGGGACGAGATCGACGGCGTGGTCTACCCGGAGTTCGAGCAGAACTGGAAGCTGTTCGCCCCCAACCCGCTGCAGCAGAACGTCAGCCTGGACGCCCAGGTGCGGACCGTCGCGCCCGGCGGGGCGACCAGCACCCGGGACTGGACCGGGCTGACCGCGCGGGACATCGCCGCGATACGGGGCAACCCGGCGCCCAGCCACGTCGACCAGAACCTGCTGCGCCGGGCCTGGGACTTCTACGACGGCTCGCACGACCCTCAGGACGAGGCGCCGACGACCCCGCGCGGCAAGCTCGCCGAGCAGTACCTGAAGCGGATCGCGCTGCAGCGGATCGGCCGGGACGCGGGCGGTGAGCGGATCCTGGAGATCCGGTTCCGGGTGACCACGGCCACCGTCGCGCCGCCGACCTGGAGCGGCGAGGCCGCGCCGCCCGCGGCCAAGGTGCGGGAGCTGCCGTGGTGGCCGGTGGCGGACGAGGACTACCGGGGGCTGCTCGGATGAATGAGGTGTCGGAGCGGGAACCCCGGCCGGAGGGGGCGCCGCCCCCGGTCGGCGCGGTGCCCCCGCACGGCGCGGTGCTGACGGACGGCGTGGTGCCGGGGCCCGGCGCGGTGCTGACGGACGGTGTCCCGGGGCAGGACGGCGCCGGGCAGCCGTCCGTACCCGGGCCGGACCGGCCGGACGCGTCCGCGCCGCGCGGGCCGGGCCCGACCGAACTGCTCGGACGGGCCGTCGAGGCCTTCACCGGTCGGGTGCTGGGGCGCCACCAGGCCGCGGTGGTACGGATCGGCTTCGGACTGGTCTGGCTCGCCTACCTGCTGCGCGAGTGGCCCAACCGCCGGGTGCTGTACGGAGACCGCTCCCCCTGGTCGATGGAGCTCGCCGACCGGCTGCTGGGCGACGACGGGGCGTTCACCGTGCTGCCCTGGTTCGATGGGCGACCCTGGTTCGAACTGGTCTACCACCTGGGGGTGCTGGCGGCCCTCGCCGTGCTGCTGGGCTGGCGGACCAGGGCGAGCACCGTGCTGTTCCTGGTCACCGTGCTGTCGCTGCAGAACCGCGACGTCTTCCTCGGCGACGGCGGCGACAACGTCGTGCACCTGATGGCGGTCTACCTGGTCTTCACCCGCTGCGCCGAGGTCTGGTCGCTGGACGCCCGGCGGGCGCGGACCGGGCGGTCCGGCCGGACCGGGGTGGTGCTCTGGGCCGTGCTCGGGGCCGTCCTGGCGGCCTGTCAGTTCGGCGGCTTCTCCGGCACCGGCCTGACCTGGACCGGCCGGACCTTCCCCTACCTCGGGTGGTCGCCGCTGTTCTGGGGGCTCTGGGCGGTGGCCGGGGTCTGGTGGGTGCTCGGGCGGCTGCGCCCGGACGGCGAACCGCGGGCGGTGCTCGACGCGCTGGCCACCATGGTGCACAACTGCGCGATGCTGGTGATCGCCGTCGAGGTGGTGCTGATCTACGCCACGGCCGGCTGGTACAAGGTGCAGGGTTCGCGCTGGCAGGACGGCACCGCGCTGTATTACCCGCTGCACCTGGACTACTTCACCCCCTGGCCCGGGCTGTCCGCGCTGGTCGGCTCGATGCTGCTGCCGGTCTTCCTGATCTCCTACGGAACCGTGGTCCTGCAGGTGGCCTTCCCGTTCACCCTGCTCGACCGGCGGGTCAAGAACGTGCTGCTGGCCGTCATGGTGCTGGAGCACGTGGGGATCGCGGTGGTCCTCGGGCTGCCGGTGTTCTCGCTCGCGATGATCGCGGCGGACGCGGTGTTCCTGCCGACCGGCGCACTGCTGTGGGCGGCGCGGAGGAGCCGGGTCCTCACGAGCCGGATCCGGTGGAGGCCCGCCCCCTAGGATGTCGTTATGTCCTGGTTCGATGCGCTTCGTGACACCGCGCGGACCGGGCTCACCCTGGACCGGGCGCTCACCGATCCCAAGCGGGCCATGCGCGGAGCGGTCGCCGTGGCGCTGGTGCTCTTCCCGACGCTCGCGCTCGGCGGGGTCTCGCTCGCCACCTCGGCCGCGATGGGGGCGTTCATCGCCGGCTCGGCCACCTTCCAGCGCAGCTTCCGGCCCCGGGCCAGCCTCGCCGTCGCGGCCGGGGCAGGACTCGGGATCAGCACCTTCCTCGGCTACCTGGCGGCCGGCGTCCCCGGCCTGTTCCCGGTGCTGCTCGCGGTGTGGGCCTTCGCCGCCGGGCTGGCCTGGGCGATCGGGCCCACCGCCGGCGTGGTCGCGACCAACACCGTCTCGGTGATGCTGATCGTCGTCCAGCTCCCCGTCAGCGCGGCCGAGGCGCTCGGTCACGGTCTGGTCGCCGCGCTGGGCGGGGTCGTCCAGGCCACCGTCATCACCCTTTGGCCGATCGGGAGTTGGACCGCCCAGCGGGACGCCCTCGCCGACACCTACGCCGAACTGGCCGACTACGCGCGCCGGTTGCGCCAGGACCCGACCGCGCACGTGGACCCGGAACCGTTCATGACCGCCCGGCACGCCTCCGCCGTCACCCCCTGGCAGGACCGCCACCGGCCGGCCGAGCTGCGCGGCCTGCGCGGCCTCGCCGAACGGATCCGGCCCACTCTGGCCGCGCTCGCCGACCCCAAGGTCGGCGCCCCCGGGGAAGGACCGGAACGGGACCGGGCCCGGGAGGTGCTGGCCGCTTCCGCCGAGGTCATGGACGCCCTCGCCCGGGCGATCCGTACCGGCGAGCCGGTCCGGCTCCCCCGGTCCGCGCCCTCACTCTCCCTCGTCCCGCCGGACGACGCGCCCCGATTGCGGGGCGCCGCCCGGCGCTCCGCCCGCCGCCTGGGCGGACTGCTGCGCAAGGCCGCGGACACCCTGGACCGCGGCGACGAGGACACCATCACCACGCCCGTGGTCGCGGCCGGCGGGGCGCTGCACAAGCCGACGATCGGCCGGATGCTGCCGGTCGCGCTGCGGGCCGTGAGCCGTCAGCTGCAGCCGCGCTCGGCGATCTTCCAGCACGCCGTCCGGCTCACCGGGGTGGTCACCGTCGCCTACCTGCTGGCCCGGCTGGCCGGTTTCCACCACGGCTACTGGGCGCCGATGACCGCCGCGATGGTGATGCGGCCGGACTTCGCGCAGACCTACAGCCGGGGCGTCGCCCGGCTCGCCGGGACGGTCGTCGGGGTCGCCGTCTCCACCCTGGTGGTGCAGCTCGCCCACCCCGGGGAGTGGGTGCTGGCCGCGCTGGCGGTGTGCTGCATCGGCGGGGCGTACCTCGCGTTCCGGACCGGGTACGCGCTGACCACCGTCGGGATCTCGACGTACGTGGTGTTCCTGCTCGGGCTGCAGCAGGGCGACCCGCTGGTGACCGCCGTCGAACGGGTCGGGCTGACGCTGCTCGGCGGGTCGATCGCGCTCGTCACGTACGCGCTGTTCCCGACCTGGCAGACCGCCCGGCTCGGGGAGCGGCTCGCCGAGTGGCTGGCGGCGGCCGGGCGGTACGCGGGGGCGGTGATCGCCTGCTACGAGACGCCGGCCGCGCCGCGCGGACGGGCCGTGCGCAGCGCGCTGCTGGACTCCCGGGAGGCGCGGTCCGAGCTGATCCAGGCGATGCAGCGGGCCGACGCCGAACCGGGGCGGCACGAGTCCGGGCTGGCCGATGTGAGCCGGCGCCAGGTCGACCGGGCCCGCGCGGCGGTCGGGCACCTCGGGCGGGCGGCGGTGCTGCTGGAGGCCCACCTGCCGGCGGCGGACGCCGAACCCGTGGCGGGTACGGCGGAGTACGCGGAGGAGTTGCGGCTGGCCACCGCGCTCGCGGCGGGGGCGCTGCTGACGGGCCGGCCGGTGGAGTTCGGGGCGGTGCGGGACGCGCAGGCGCGGCTGGAGGAGCGGCTGGCGCGGTCGCCGGCGGGGGTGCAGCGGGACGTGGTGCGGGCGGGGAGCCGGCTGGTGGAGCAGGCGCTGCGGGACCTGGAGCGGGCGCTGCGGGGGAGCGCGGAGCCGCGGTAGGCGGGCCGCTGGGCGGGCTGCTGGGCCGGCCGCGCCCTGACCGGGGGTGGGCCGGGCGGGGCGCGGGGCGGGGTCAGGCGCGGTGGGCTGCCTCGATCCAGTTGGCGAACTCGCAGGCGAAGTGCCACTGGTGGCCGGTGGCGAGGTGCTCGGGAGCGGCTTCGGGGAACCGGACGGTGAGGCGGATCCGCAGGCCGTCCGGGGTGTCGGCGAACTCGTGCAGGACGTGCAGGACCTCGGTGCCGTCGGCGAGGGTGCCGGTGCCTCCGATGCGGACCGGGAAGGCGGCGTGGTCGGGGGTGTGCTGGTCGGGGGCGTCGTCGGGGGCGTCGTCGTGGAAGCGGAGGAAGAACCGGGCCGGGCCGGTGCCGATGGTCTCGATGATCTCGACCCGGTCGCCGGTGGAGTCGGCCAGGTAGTGCTCGGGGTTGGCGGCGAGCAGGGCGGTGCGATCGCCGGAGTGCAGGCGGCCCTGCCACCAGGTGAGGAAGCGTTCGGCGTCGATACCGGTGGCGGTGAGTTCGGTGACGGCGGTGCGCCGGCGTCCGGCGGAGGCGTGTGCCCAGCCGGCCAGGGCGGTGTCGGCGGCGGTCGTGTCGGCGGCGAGCAGCTCGCGCGTCCGGTCGTCGCCGAGGCGCTGCTTGAGCAGGTGCAGGGCGGCGCGGGCGCGGTCGAGTTCCCAGGCGAGGACGGCCTCGCGGGGGTGGGTGGTGCCGTCGATGTCGGTGCGGACGGCCGGTGCGGTGGTCGGCAGTGCGGTGCCGGTGGTCGGCGGTGCGGTGGTGGTCATGGCGGCACTCCTCGGCAATGGGAACCACGATGCGGAGAGATTTTCTCCGCTTCGCTGGTGACGGTAGCATAGGGGGAGGAAGTTTCTCCGGTTAGGGAGCAGTGGATGAGGTCCGACGCGGAGCGCAGCCGGCGCAGGATCCTGGACGCCGCCTGCGAGGTGTTCCTGGAGCGGGGCCCGGACGCCCCGCTGGACGCGGTGGTCCGCCGGGCCGGGGTCGGCCCGGCCACCCTCTACCGGCGCTTTCCCGACCGCGAGGCCCTGGTCCGCGCACTGGTCGTCGACCTGCTGACCCGGCTCACCGGGGCCGCCGAGGAGGCGCGGCGGACCGAGGAGGACCCGTACCTTGCGCTGCGCCGCTTCGTGCACGCCGCCGCCGACCTGCGGATGGGCGCCGCGATCGTGGTGCTGCTGGAGCACCTGGTGGTGGACGGGGAACTGGTGGCGGTCCGCCGCGGCGCGGTGACCGCAGTCGAGCGGCTGCTGCGGGCCGCGCAGGAGGCCGGGCGGTTGCGCCCCGACGTCGGGACGGGCGACCTGGTGCTGCTCTGCGTGCGGCTGTCCCGTCCGCTGCCGGGCGGGCTGGCCGCGCTCGACGCGGACGGCTCGCTGGTCCACCGTCACCTGGACCTCGCCCTGGCCGGGCTGGCCGCCGCGCCCGACGGCGTGTCCGGCCGGGCGCTCGGTTTCGACGAGGTGATCGCCGCGGCCGGGCGCCCCGGTGAGCCGGCCCCGGAGCGGGTGGCAGAGTGAGCGGAATGGACGACGAGGTGGTGCGGGCGTGGCGGGCCGTCGAGCGGGAGCCGGGGGCGGTGCTGCTGGACGGGTTCCACGCGCTGAAGCACGCGCTGCGGTTCGGCGGTGACGTCCGGCGGGTGCTGACCGCCGACCGGGCCGCGCTGCTGGCGTTGGCCGCCGAGCTGGCCGCGGACGTGGCCCCGGCGCTGGACGGGCTGGCGGTGGAGCTGCCGGAGGCGGCGCTGCGCGCCCTGGCGCCCCGGCTGCACCCGACCGGGGTGATTGCGCTGGCCGTGCGGCCCTCCCCCGAGGCCAACCTGGCCGCCCTGGCCCGGCGGCCGCGCCGGGCACCGGTGGTGCTGCTGGAGAACCCGCGCAACCTGGGCAACGTCGGGGCGGTGATCCGGCTGGCCGCCGGGTTCGGCGCCACCGGCGTGGTGACCACCGGGGACCTGGACCCGTGGCACCCGACCGTGCTGCGTGGCAGCGCGGGCCTGCACTTCGCGACCGCCGTCGAGCGGCTGACCCTGCCGCAGCTGCCCGCCGGGCCGCTGTTCGTGCTGGACCCGGAGGGCGCGGACATCCGCGACCTGCCGTTCCCGGACGACGCGCTGCTCGCCTTCGGCACCGAGCGGCACGGGGTGTCGGCGGAGCTCAGGGCGCGCGCCGACCAGCTGGTCGCGGTGCCGATGCAGCCCGGGGTGTCCAGCTTCAACCTGGCGACCAGCGTCGCGATGGGCCTCTTCCACTGGATGTCCGGGAAGCGCTGAGGCGCGGTGCGCCCGGAGGGGCACAGCGCCCCGGCGGGGCGGGGGCGTCAGGAGAAGAGCCGGCGCCAGGTGTCCGGCCCGGGGTAGCCGTCGGCCTCGGCGCCGCGCCGGCCCAGGGCGAGCTGGAAGGCCTGCACGGCCCGCCGGTCGCTCTCGCTCCAGCGCGGACCGGGGCCGGTGGTGTAGGCGGCGCCGAAGCCCTTGCGGACCAGCTGCTCGCCGAGCAGCCGGACGTGGTCGTTGTCCCGGCACGGGCCGAAGTACTGCGCGCCGGGGAAGGCGGGGGCCCCGGTGGCGGGCGGCGGCGGTGGGGGCAGCGGGGTGCCGGCGTCGATGGTGCGGCCCTTGCCGTTGACCAGGAGGGCCCAGGTGTCCTTGCCGGGGATGCCGTCGGCTTCGCTGCCGCGCCAGCCCTGGGCGAGCTGGAACGCCTGGGTGGCCCTGCGGTCGGCCTCGCCCCAGCGCGGGCCGGGGCCCTCGGCGTAGAAGCGGGCGCCGCCGCGCTGCACCAGCATCCGGCCGAGCCGGGTGACGTACGCGTTGTTCGCGCCGGGGCCGAACCTGTCGGCGCCGGGGAAGGCGGACGGGGAGGGAGCGCCGTCGCTGCTGCCGGACAGGCCGGTGTAGCGGTACGGGACGTAGGAACCGGAGTCGTTCCAGTACGCGTACGGGGTGACGCGCTTCCTGGTGCCGGGCGAGGTCTGCTCGTAGGCCACGTACCTGGTGCGGGAGGAGTCCGTCCAGCCGCCGAAGATCGTCACGTGAGAACCGGCCTGCGGGTCGGCCGGGTCGTTGTGGATCAGCACGTCGCCGGGCTGGAGGTCGTCCTTGCCGATCCGTTCGGCGAAGTCCGGCAGGGTCCAGGTGGTCTGGCTGCTGCCGAGGCCCCAGGCCATCGAGACGAAGCCGGAGCAGTCCTGGCGGTAGCCGTCCGACCAGTAGTGGCCCATGCCGTACGGCACGCTCTGGTCGACCCAGCTCTGCGCGCGCCGGATGATCTGCGCCCGGGTGACCGGCTGGGCGGTGCCGGGGGCAGCGGAGGCGCGGGCGCCGACGGATTTGCCGTAGGGCCCGCTGATCTCGCCCTGGGGGTTCTGCGGCAGGGAGGAGCGGTTGCCGCCCGGGGTGGGGCCGGGGGTGGGGGCCGCGAGGGCCGGGCCGGCGGCGGCCGTCCCGCCGCCGATCGCGGTGCCGACGGCGGCCACCAGCACGGCGGCCCGGCGGCGGAGGCTGCGGGCCGCGGCGTGTCCGCCTTCGTGGACCGGCGCGGCGTGCAGCCGGGCCCGGCGGCGGGCACCGCAGCCCCCGCATATGCAGTCGTCCTCCGGTTCGACCTCGTCGAACTCCATGAGCGGGGACAGGTCGGTGAGGGTCATGCTCCGCCTCTTTCCCGCGGTCGCTCCCGGTCACGGCCTGACGGCGTGACAGGACCGGCCTTCCCGGGCCGGCTCCGCGTGTCATCGGGACCAAAGTCCCAAAGCGGGCGGGGTGCGGCGCGGCGGATTGAGCCGGGAGGGTGACGGCCGTTCGGCTCCCGGGCGTGGCGTCGAGGGGTGGTACCGGGTAGGGCCGGGGTGGGGAAGGCGGCGGGCCGAGGTACGGGCCGAGGCGCGGGCCGAAGCGGGGGCTGAGGCCGGGTCAGCGCGGGATGGCCGGCGAGTACTCCGGGTCAGTCCAGGTCAGCGGGGTGGCGTCGGCGAGTTCGACCACGCCGGTGACGGCCAGTTCGACCATCCGCTCGGCGCCCGGGGCGGACTGCCGGGCCTGCTCCGACCAGTCGGTGCGGGCCTCGCCGGTGACCAGCAGCGCCCCGCCGGTCTCCCAGTCGGGCAGCAGCAGGCCGGCCCGCGGGTCCAGTTCCAGGTTGCCGAGTGTCATGAACATGCTGTTGCCGGGATACTCCGGCCAGCGCAGCCGGTCCGGGGCCACCGCCTCCAGGAAGCCGGGGAAGCCGCCGCGGTGCGAGGCGTCCACGCTGCCGCCCGGCCCGGTGGTGGCGACGAAGAAGGTGTCCGCGGTGGCCGCGGTCAGCCGCTGCGCGGTGGTCAGCCGGGGGCCCGCGGCGACGGCCCGGGGCGGGCCGGCGGCCGGACGGTCCAGCGGGGTGCGGCGCTGGATGTACTTCGGGCAGTTGGAGACCACCTCGTCGGCGCTGATCAGCAGCCCGCCCCGGCCGTCCGGGACGGCGTCGCCGTTGAGCCGCATCCGGCGACGTCCGGCCGGGTCCAGGGCGATGGTGCCGACCTTGGCGGGGCGGGCCAGCGCCCCGGCCAGCGGGTCGTCCCCGGCCGGGCGGGCGGCGACCGACACCGTCCGCTCGTCCGGCGCCCGGAGGAAGCCGGCCGGGCCGGCCAGCTGGGTGGCCCAGACCCGGCCGTCGGGGTCGGCGGCGCCGACGACCAGCATCCGCCGTTCGGTCAGGAAGCGGGCGGCGACCGCCGGGACGGTGCCGCGGATCGACCGTCCGGCGTGGTCGGCCCGTTCGGTCCGGCCGGCCCGGGCCTGGGCGGCCCGCTCGCCGGCGTGGTACGGCGTGCTGGTGGTGGTCATGCCGGTCTTTCCTTCCGGAGGTCGCCCGGACCGGGCGGCGTTCGGTCGTGGGCTCGGTCGAGGGCGTGGCCGGGGCCTGGCGGGGCCTTGTCCGGGCCTGGCCGGGGGCTCGGCGGGGGCTTAGAAGAAGCCGCAGGTCGGGGCGCCGGTGGTGGGGGCGGCGGCCTCGGTCGCGTCCACGCCGGTGCGGGTGTAGACCTCCAGCCGGATGCCGTCCGGGTCGGTGAAGAAGATGCCGCCGGAGGCCGAGCCCTCGTTGTGGGGGACGACGCCGTCGTAGGCGAACCCGGCACCGAGGTCGCGCAGCAGCCGCTCGGTGGCGCGGACTTCGTCGAGGCTCTCGACCTCGAAGGAGAGGTGGTGCAGGCCGGGGTTCGCGGTGGCGAAGCCGCCGGTGCTCTGCTGCCAGAGGGTGACCACCAGGCGGCCGTCGCGGCCGAGCAGGGCGAAGCGGCGGTCGGGGTCGGTGCCCTCGTGGGTGACCTGGAGGCCGAGGACGGCGCGGTAGAAGTCGATCGACCGGGCCAGGTCGGTGACGTTCAGGCCCACGTGGCCGGTCTGCAGGGTGCGGATCGCGGTGGTGCTGGACATGGCTGGTCACTCCAGGGGCCGGTGGTTCCGGTGGGGCCGATGCCTAACCGGTACTCATGAGATTAGGAGTTAGGTGATGCGTCGTCAACCGGTACTGAAGGGAGAAGTGGTTAGCTTTTCGGGCGGGCACGCGAAAGCCCCGCCGGACCTGGCGGTCCGACGGGGCTCGGGAGGGGGCGGCGGGGGCGGGCCGGGCTAGGCCCACTCCCACCGGATGCCGATGTGGCCCGGCTGCTGGTCCGGGGCCAGGACGTGGGCACTTGCTGAAGCCCCGATCCACAGCTGCTCGCGGCGGTGGTCGACGTCGGCACCCGGTTCGCGGTCGTAGCGCTCGCAGTGCGCCGGGACGGCGGCCGGGTCGAAGTGCACCTGCAGCACGTACTCGCGCACCGGGGTGGCGAAGCGGCGGCTGTACTCCAGGGTGGGCCCGCCCGGCGGGATCTCCACCTCGTACTCGAAGACCGTGCTGTCGCCGAGGCCGAGCGGGCGGTCCAGCATCAGCTCGGCGACGGTCAGCCCGACCTCGGGGCGGCGGCGCACCCGGCCCAGCCGGCCGTGCCGCACCGCGGTGATCTCCGGGCAGCCGGTGGCCTCTTCGTCGGCCTTGTGGACGACCAGGCAGCGGCCGACGCCGCCGACGGTGGCGCGCACCACCTGGCGCATCCGCAGCAGGTTGCCGCGCCGCTCGGCGTCCACGTAGTACGAGTCGTGGATGCTCAGGCGCTCCAGCTCGCCGGCCGGCGGGGCGTCCAGCTCCGCGAAGATCGAGGCGATCTCCTGCTCGCCCGGCCAGACGTCCTCCAGTCCGAGGTGCAGGGTGTTGGCCGCGGCGGCCCAGCGGCCGCGCGGGCGCGGCGGGCCGAGCAGGGACGACAGCGCGCTGTGCGGCAGCCCGAGGAGTTCCTCCAGCAGGTGGACGGCGCGCAGCGAGCTGGCCCGCTCGGGCTGGCTCCGGCCGCGCCGCCAGTAACTCAGCGTCGTGACGCTGACCCTGACGCCGCGTTGGGCGAGGGCGGCGCGGATCCGGTCCAGGCTGAGGCCGCTGGCCTCGATGGCCAGGTGCAGGGTGTCCGCGAAGCCGCCGACCGGGGCGAGCCGGCCGGGGTTCGGCGTCGGCGCCGGGGCGGACGGGGGTGTCGGGTTCGGTGCGGGCGGCTGGCCCGCCGCGGGTGCGGGTGGTCCTGGGCGCTCCGTGTGCGACCCGACCAGCCGCAGCCGCGCGGCGTCCTGAGGTTGCTGTGCGGCCATGCGGTGACCCTCCCCACCAGGTGAGTTCGGTGGGACCGGACCGACGCCGGGGCGCGCCTCCAGGGGCTTCACCGAGCTTTGGGGAACCCTATGCACGGTCGAGAGGCTACGTCATCAGTCGTGCGTATGACAGTGGTCACGGCAGGTCGACCGGATGATTAGCGATCTTGAAACAGTGTGGAAACACGGACCTTACCGGGCCCGTCGGCCGGGGCGGTGCCGGACGCGACACCGCCGGGGCGGGCCCTGTCGGCGCCGCCCCGGCGGGGGTATCGGTGGTGCCCGCCCGGTAGCACCCGGTGTCACCGGGAGCTACCGGAGGGTGATCAGTTGACGTTCAGCGCGACGTCGTCGACCACGAAGCTGGTCTGCTGGGACGAGTCCTCGGTGCCGGTGAACTTGATCGTCACGGTCTGGCCCGCGAAGGAGGTCAGGTCCAGGGTGCGCTGCACGTAGCCGGCGGCGGCGTTCACGTTGGAGTAGGTCGCCAGCGTGGTGCTGTTCGCCTGGACGGTCAGCTTGTCGTACGCCGTGGAGCCGGTCTCCGCGGTGTCGATGTGCAGCCAGAAGGTCAGCTTCGCGGAGGTGCAGCCGGCCGGGATCGAGACGGTCTGCGACATCGTGTCGGTGTGGGTCGAGCCGTAGCCGTTCATCCAGGCCTTCCAGCTGCCCGAGTGGGCGGCCTGGGAGGAGCTGTTGTCGACCACGCCGCTGGAGGTGGTCCACGGGGCGGCGGTGCCGGTCTCGAAGCCGCCGTTGGCGACCAGCTGGGCGGCGGTGCAGCCGCCGGGCGGCGGGGTGGTGCCGCCGCCGCCACCGAGCAGGGCGGTGGTCAGGGCGTCGGCGACCGGGGAGCCCCAGCCGGTGACCTGGTCGTAGCCGGCCTTGGCGGAGAAGTCCTGGTTTGCGCCGGTGGTCACGTCGTGGAAGACGCTGCCGGAGCTGCTGCTGTTCGCGACCGTGTACAGGCGCGGGCTCGCCTCGCCGAGCACCGGCTGCCCGGCGGCCTTGGCCTTCTGGTTGAACTGGGCCGCGTAGCCGGACCAGAGCGGCGCGGCCGCGCTGGTGCCGCCGTAGACCTGCCAGCCGCCGGCCGTGTAGATCGAGAAGCCGCTCGCCGGGTCGGCGTTGGAGGCGACGTCCGGGACGGTGCGCATGGTGCCGCTGACGCCGGTGCCGGTCTGCCAGCTCGGCTTGGCGAACACGGTGGAGACGCCGCCGCCGGCGGTGCTCCAGGCGCTCTCCGAGGAGTAGGTGTTGCCGCTGCCGACCTTGAGGTTGGTGCCGCCGACACCGGTCTGGTGCGGGCTGGAGGCCGGGAAGTCGACGGCCTTGACGCTCGAACCGCTGGTCGAGCGGGTGCAGTCGCGCGAGCCGTCGTCGCCGGAGGCGGAGAAGATCGAGATGCCCTGGGCGGCGGCCTGCTTGAAGGCGTTGTCGACGGCCGTCATCGAGGAGGCCGTGGTGTCCGGCTCGCAGGAGCCCCACGAGATCGAGATGACCGAGACGCGGTTGTCGGCCACGATCTTGTTGGCCATGTCGATCTCGCCCTGGTCGCTGTTCGGGGCCTCGTAGACCAGCTGGGTGGCCTTGGGCGCCGCGCCGCGCACGATCTCGCTGTCCAGCTCGACCTCGCCCTGGCCCTGGCCGGGGGCGGAGTCGTAGTTGGCGCCGTCCACCGAGACGGTGGAGACGGCCGGGCCGGTCAGGCCGAACTGCGAGTCGTAGGTGGTGAGGTTCGAGGACTTGTAGCCGTCGAACTCCCACAGTGCGACCGTGGTGCCGGTGCCGTCGGCGCCGGTCTTGTTCAGGTTGTACGCACCGGTGTACTGCGCCGGGGACATTCCGCTCGGGCTGGCCGTGGCGGCGTTCGGGGTGATCGCGTTCGGCGTGGCCAGGCGGTTCTTGCGCACCGCGTGGTTGTCCAGACCGCTGACGCCCTGGATCACGGCGGCCAGGTCGGACGGGATCGAGGCGGCGGCGTCGTTGGCGAAGAAGGCGCGCTGCAGCTGCGGGTCGACGTACGCGCTCTCGTGCGTGCCGAAGGCCTGCGAGACCTGGGCGGCGGTGCCGTGGGCGTTGACGACCTGGCGGTTGGCGCTCACCTCGGTGACGGTGAGGCCCTGCTGGGCCAGGTAGGCCTTGACCTGGTCGACGGAGGCCTGGGTCGGGCCGAACTGTGCGGTGAACTGCTCCGGCGTCAGGTAGTGGCCGTACTCCGGGGTTCCGGGCGTGGCGACCGCGGTGAGGAAGCGGTCCAGGGCGTCGGCGTTGCGCAGCTTCAGGCTGACGGCCACCGAGATCTGCTGCTCGGCCGGGACGTCGCCCTTCTTCTCCGAGTGGGCGACCGCCGGGTTCACGGTGTTCGGCAGGGCGATGCGCGGGGCGGCGTTGGGGGTGGCGGCCTGCGCGGTGGAGACGCCGAGCGAGACGGCGGTCAGCGGCAGCACGGCTATCGCCGCGGCGAGAGCAAGGGAGCGGGGGCGCAACGGATCCTCCTCTGGCCGGCTGTGGGGGCCGGCAAGGGGTCAGGCGTTCCGGGGTCGAGAACGCTGGCTCGAACATGACAGAACCGGTGTGCGAAGTGGCTCATGATCAAGCAATTCGTTGCTAAAAAACAGTCAAGTGTGGAGGCCGGGAAACTCGGTGATTTCATACAGTGAATGACCGGAATTCACGACTCGGTCCATACCAATTCACGGCGCGGGGCCCGGACGTAGAATCGGGCCGAACCGAGGGAGGACGATGACCGACGTGAAGGCCGACCCGGGGGATCCGCGACCGCTGATCGGCGAGCCGCTCGCGCTCGACCTGCTCAACACGCGCTGGGCCGGGACACCCGTCAACGACCTGCTCACCGGGGTCGAAGGCTACGGGATCTGGCTCTCCTCCGCCGGGCTCGGCGACCGCTGCACGGCCGACGACGCGGGACTCGCGGCGATCCGGCAGGCCCGCGAGGCGATCCTGCTGGCAGCCCAGGACGCCCGCGAGCAGGGCGAGTTGGGGGACGGGGCCCGGGCGGGACTGGACGCGGTGCTGGCGCACGGGCGGATCCGGCGGACGGCCGGACCGGGCGGCGCGACGGACCTGGTCGAGGCCGACCGGCCGGAGTGGCTGGCGCCCTGGCTCGCCGCGGACGACTTCCTCACGCTGCTCGGGCAGGGGACGCCGCGGGTGAAGCAGTGCGCGCACGAGGCGTGCATTCTGCATTTCTTCGACGCTTCGCAGAACGGGCGTCGGCGGTGGTGCCGGATGGCGGTGTGCGGGAATCGGGCGAAGGCGGCGCGGCACTACGTGAAGGCGCGGGGTTAACGGACGACCGAACGAATGGTCGGGGCCCGGGGGTTCGCCGGGCGGGTTCGTCGGGCGGTGTCCGTGGTGCCCGTGGTGCCTGTGGGGTGTCGGCGGCGGCGGCGGCGTCCGGGCGGTGCGGTCCGGGCGGGCGTCGCAGCCCGCCCGGACCGGGCGTCAGGCCGGGCTGCCGAGCCAGGTGGTGAGGGCGGCGCGGAGTTCGCCCTGACCGGGGTCGACGGCGGCCCAGGCGACGTAGCCGTCCGGGCGGATCAGCAGGACGGTGTCGCGCAGCTTGCCGTGCGGGTCGGCGGGGGCGGCCGAGACCATGCGGTCGGCCCAGGGCTCGGCCGCGGCCAGTTCGTCGTTGCTGACGAGGACGAACGCTCCGGCGCGCAGCGCCTCGTAGAGCCGCTCGGGCGCGGCCGGGGCGCCTTCGACGGGCTTGCTGAGGGCGGTCAGCCGCAGGTCCGGGACGCGCTTGCCGACCTGCGGGTGGGCGTCCTTGGGGGCGGGGTAGGAGATGCCGATGCCGGAGACCAGCCGGGCACCGCGTTCGGTGACCAGGTCGAGGTGGCCGCCCAGCGCGGTGAGCGCCCCGCGCAGGGCGCGGGTGGGGGCGGATTCGGCGAGGGCGAGCCGGATCAGCGCGCCGGAGGTGCGCAGGACCGTCTTGCCGACCGGGTGCCGTTCGGTCTGGTAGGTGTCCAGCAGGGCGTCGGTGGCCCGGCCGCGGAGGGCGGCGGCGAGCTTCCAGGAGAGGTTGGCGGCGTCCTGCAGGCCGGTGTTCATGCCCTGGCCGCCGGCCGGGGAGTGGCAGTGGGCGGCGTCGCCGGCCAGGAAGACCCGGCCGGAGCGGTAGTTGGGGGCCTGGCGCTCGTCGCTGTGGAAGGTCGAGCTCCAGCGGACGTCGCGGAGGCCGAAGTCCTCGCCGAGGATGGCCCGGGTGAGGGCGGTGAGCTGCTCGGTCGTGGGGGTGGTGCCGTCCGGGAAGCGCTCGTGGCGGTCCCAGGCGATGATCCGGAACCAGCCGTCGCCGAACGGGGCGATGAAGGCGAAACCGGCCTCGTTGGCGCCGACGGTGATCGCCTCGTCGGGTTCGTGCTCCAGCCGGACATCGGCCAGGACCACGGAGTCGACCACCGACTCGCCGGGGAACGGGATGCCGAGCAGGTCGCGGACGGCGGAGCGGACGCCGTCGGTACCGACCGCGTATGCGGCGCGGTGGGTCCCCCCGTCGGCGGTCTCCACGGTCACGCCGTCGGCGTCCTGGCGCAGCCCGGTGACCTCGGCGCCGCGCACCAGGGTGGCGCCGGCCTTCTCCGCGCGTTCCAGGAGCAGCCGTTCGACGTTGTACTGCGGCGTGATCAGGACGAACGGGAAGCGGGTCTGCAGCGAGCCGAGGTCGATGCCGAAGCGGCCGAACATCTTCAGCGCGCCGAGCGGCCGGCCGGTGGCGATCAGGTCGTCGGCGAGGCCCCGGGCGTCCAGCAGCTCCAGGCTGCGGGCGTGCACGGCGAAGGCGCGGGTGAGGCCGGACCCGGCGGCCCGCTTCTCCAGCACGGTGACGCCGACGCCGGCGGCGGCGAGGTCGCCGGCGAGCAGCAGCCCGGTGGGTCCGGCGCCGACGATCAGGACGTCGGTTTCGGTCGTCGGCTTCACGGCCATGTATCAGCTCCCGGTGTTCGGAGGGCGGTTGGACGCCGTTCCCGGCGTTCTCCCAGCCTCCATCATCGCGGGCCCGGCGGGAGCTGTGAACCGCCGGGCCCCGGCGGTGGGTGACCGCCGGGGCCCGGGGTGCCGGTGGGGGGTGCTCAGCGGTGCCGGCGGATCTCCACCGTGCGGAACCGGTTGGCGACGAACGCGCCGTCGCAGTAGGCCGAGTTGGCGGCCGGGTTGGCGCCGGTGCCGTGCAGGTCGGAGAAGGCGGCGGTCTGGTTGGGGTAGACGCCGCCGGTCAGGTTGAGCGAGAGCGAGACGCCGGAGTCCAGTGCGGCCTCGACCAGCAGGGCCTCCACCTCGGGCGAGGTGGTGTAGCCGGAGGCGGTCATGGCGCCCTTCTCGCGAACCGTGGTGCGCAGCAGCTCGACGCCGGCGGCGGTGGACTCCACGGCGACGGCGAAGGAGACCGGGCCGAAGCACTCGCTGCGGAAGACCGAGCGGTCGTCCGGCTTGTCGGCGTTCAGCTTGACCAGGGCGGGGGTGCGGACGGTCGCGCCGGGGAAGTCGGGCGAGGTCACCGCGCGCGGGGCGAGGGCGAGTTCGCCGTACTCGCCGCCGGCCGCGGCGGCGGAGCGCTGCAGCACGCCCGGGTTGACCACGGCGCCGAGGATGGCGGCGGCGCGGGCGTCGTCGGAGAGCAGGCCCTCGATCGCGCCGGCGAGGTCGGCGACCACCTCGTCGTAGGTCTTGTCGCCCTGGTCGGTGCTGATGCCGCCGCGCGGGATCAGGACGTTCTGCGGGGTGGTGCACATCTGGCCGCTGTAGAGCGAGAGCGCGAAGGCCAGGTTGCCCAGCATGCCCTTGTAGTCGTCGGTGGAGTCGATGAGGACGGCGTTGACGCCGGCCTTCTCGGTGTACACCTGGGCCTGCTTGGCGTTCTCCTCCAGCCAGTCGCCGAAGGCGGTGGAGCCGGTGTAGTCGATCATCTTGATCTCGGGGCGGACCGCGAGGGTCGCGGCGACGGTGCCGCCGTCGTGCTCGGCGGCCAGGCAGACCAGGTTGGGGTCGTAGCCGGCCTCGGCGAGCACCTCGCGGGCGGTGCGGACGGTCAGCGCGAGCGGCAGCACGGCCCGCGCGTGCGGCTTGACCAGCACCGGGTTGCCGGTGGCCAGCGAGGCGAACAGGCCGGGGTAGCCGTTCCAGGTCGGGAAGGTGTTGCAGCCGATCAGCAGCGCCAGGCCGCGCGGGACGACGGTGAACTCCTTGGTCATCACCAGCGGGTCGCGCTTGCCCTGGGGCTTGGTCCAGTCGGCCCGCGCGGGCAGCCGGGTCTGCTCGGCGTAGGCGTAGGTGACGGCCTCCAGGCCGCGGTCCTGGGCGTGCGGGCCGCCGGCCTGGAAGGCCATGCCGTAGGCCTGGCCGGTGGTGTGCATGACGGCCTGGGCGAACTCGTGGGAGCGGGCGTTGATCCGGTGCAGGATCTCCAGGCAGACGGCGGCGCGCTCCAGCGGGGAGGCGGCGGCCCAGCCGGGGCGGGCGGCGGTGAGCGCGGCGATCAGGGCGTCCGGGCCGGCGTGCGGGTAGGTGATGCCCAGCTCGACGCCGTACGGGGAGGCCTCGCCGCCGACCTGGTCGCCGTCGGTGGGGTGGCCCTCCAGGGCGAAGGGCTTGCCGAGCAGGGCGTCGAAGGCGGCCTTGCCGTCCGCGGGGCCGCTCTCGCCGTACGCCTTGGGGAACTCGGGGTAGGGCGACCAGTAGTCGCGGTCGGCGGCGGCGGCGAGCGCGGCGTCCAGGGTGGCCTGGTGGCGCTCGACCAGCTCGCTGACGAGGGGGTGGGTGACCGCTGCGGACATCTGTGCGCTCCTCAGGGGGGAGGACGGGACACGTCACAGAGTAACCGAACGATCGGTCGGCTCAAGAGGGTGCAGGGGAGGGAATCCGCCGGAACGGACGGAGGGCGCGTCCGTGGCGGACGCGCCCTCCGGGTGCCTGCGGCGGATCCGGGTCTACGGCACGCCCAGCTCGAAGAGCACGTACCCGGCGTACCAGCCGGAGGCGAGCGCGCCGGTGCCCAGGACGGTGGCCAGCACCGGCCAGCTCAGCTTGCGCATCGCGATCGCGAGCGCGATGAACAGCGGGAAGGCGGGCAGCAGGTAGCGCGAGGTGTTGCCGAAGATGCCGAGGCTGCCGAGCACCGAGACGATCGTGGCCAGCGTGTAGGCGGTCAGCACCAGCGGCGGACGCAGCCGGATCATCAGCACGATCAGCACCGGCAGGGTGAACACGATCAGGGTCGCCAGCAGGTCCGGCACCGGGAACGCGAAGGGGTAGTCGCTGCGGCCCAGCAGCACGCCGCGGATCGCGTGCCAGGTGCCCTGGCCGCCGTCGAAGTAGTGCAGCCAGGCGTCGTGCTGCAGCCGGAAGTAGCCGCCCCACTCGCCCATCCGCCAGCCCACCCAGCCGACGTAGCCGAGCAGGCCGACCGGGGCCAGCAGGACGGCGGTCAGCGGGCGCAGCACGCCGCTCTCCCGCCGGTACAGCTCGACCAGTGCGGCCAGGCCCACGGCTCCTATCAGGGCCGCCGCGGTCGGCCGGTTGAGCCCCGAGACCAGGGTGATCACCCCGGCCGCGATCCACCGCTTGGTCATCACGCAGTAGCAGGCCCAGGCGGCCAGCGCCACGAAGGTGGAGTCCGAGTAGACCGCCCACTCGGCGCCGGAGCCCGGGGCGATCGCCCAGATCCCGGCCGCGATCACGCCCGTCCGGGCGTCCCCGGTCATCTTCTCCACCACGGCGTAGATCCCGGCGGCGGCGAACAGCGAGGCCACCACCGAGACCAGCATCCCGGCGCCGTACAGGCCGAAGGGGGTGACCTCCGAGGTCAGCCGCATCAGGCCCGGGTAGAGCGGGAAGAAGGCGGCCGAGTTCTGCTCGACGTTGTAGCCCTCCGAGCCCACGATCGGGACCAGCGCCGGGTGGTAGCCGAACTGCGCGACCTGCTGGTACCACCAGCCGTCCCAGCTGGCCAGCACGTCCCAGGGGTTGGCGCCGCCGCCGAACCGGGCCGGCTTCCTGGCGTAGTCGCCGGCGAAGGAGAGCAGCTTCATGAACGCCGTGAAGCCGATCAACTTGAGCACCGCGTAGCACCACACGGCCGGCCCGAAGCGCACCACCAGTGCGCGGGCCCGCTCCGGCCAGCCGTGCGCCCCGGCCGGCTCCCCGCTGCGCTGCTCGGGCACGTCGGAGGCGACTGCCGGTATTGCGTTCATCAGCCGTGGACCCCAGCCTGCTCTGGACGTGGACGGATCGTCCGCAGAGTCTAGGCCCTGCCCGGCCGATCCTGCCGGGCCCGCGACGCCGGGCATCCCGCCCGACGCCGCGGGCTGATCCGCCGAGATCGGCCGGACAGGACCCGGGCCCTGGCTCCCCCGGCTGGTGTGGACCAGAGCGGGCCGGTGCGGACCGGACGGACCCGATCGACTACCGCCGCGGGGGGCCGGGGATACTCGGAGGATGGCCGATCACACCACGCGCACCGCCTACACCGTGGAGTCACTGCTCGCGGTGACCGTCGACGTCTTCAACGAGCGCGGTTACGACGGCACCTCGATGGAGGACCTGTCCCGGGCGGCCGGGATCTCCAAGTCCTCCATCTACCACCACGTCCGCGGCAAGGAGGAGCTGCTGCGGCTGGCGGTCGGACGGGCGCTGGACGGTCTGTTCGCGATCCTGGCCGAGCCGGCGGCGGTCGGCGGTCCGGCGGTGGAACGGCTGGAGCACGTGGTGCGGCGCACCGCGGAGGTGCTGCTGGCGGAGCTGCCGTACGTGACGCTGCTGCTGCGGGTGCGCGGCAACACGGCCACCGAGCAGTGGGCGCTGGAGCGGCGCCGGGACTTCGACCACCAGGTCGCGGAGCTGCTGCGGGCGGCGGTCGCGGACGGGTCGCTGCGGGCGGACGTGGAGCCGCGGCTGGCCACCCGGCTGCTGTTCGGGATGATCAACTCGATCGTGGAGTGGTACCGGCCGGGGCTCAAGGCCGCGGACGGCGTCGCGGACGCGGTGGTGCACCTGGCCTTCGACGGGCTGCGGGCGCGGTAGCCGGTAGCCGGGCGCCGGTCGCTCGCCGGGACGTCCGGGGGCGGCGGCGCCGGTGGGCGTCAGGGGGCAGCGGGTCCGGGGCAGGGGTCCGGGGCCGCGGGTCCGCGGGGCAGGGGGCCGCGGGGCCCGGGGGCGTCAGGGGGTCTGCGGGTCGGGCGGGACCTGGTCGGTCTCCTCGAAGACCAGCATGGTGCGGGTGCCGAGCACCTGGGGGATGGACTGGATGCGGTTGAGCACGAGCTCCCGCAGGG
This sequence comes from Kitasatospora sp. NPDC048545, assembly GCF_040651155.1. Classification (NCBI taxonomy): domain Bacteria; kingdom Bacillati; phylum Actinomycetota; class Actinomycetes; order Kitasatosporales; family Streptomycetaceae; genus Kitasatospora; species Kitasatospora sp. NPDC048545. The sequence goes on along the minus strand of NZ_JBEZIQ010000022.1, from coordinate 99,466 downwards.
CCCGGTTGTCGGCGGTGTGCACCAGCAGCAGGACGTCGAAGTCCCCGCCGACCAGAGCGATGTGCGCCACCCCGGGCAGCTCCAGCAGCTGCTCCCGGACCGTGCGCCAGGAGTTCTGGACGATCTTCAGGGTGATGTACGCGGACGCGGCCTGACCTGCCCGTTCGTGGTCCACCCGAGCGGTGAAGCCGCGGATGATGCCGTCCTCGACCATCCTGGAGATCCGGGCGTACGCATTGGCCCGGGACACGTGCACCCGCTCGGCCACCGAGCGGATCGAGGCGCGACCGTCCTGCTGCAGCAGCCGCAGGATCGAACGGTCGACCCGGTCGAGCCTGGACATCTGTTCAGCCGACATGACCCCCCACCCTCACCGATTGGACACCTTGCCACCAGTCGACCGCTGCTCAGGCCGAATGTCCACCACCTTGTCACGCTTCTGGTCAAGATGAACAGACGACCGAACAATCGGTAGGGAGCCCCCGCCACCCCTGGAGGTGCCCCGAGATGACCGTTCTCGACCACAGACACCACACGGGCGTGCCCGGTTGGGCGCCCGGCGCCACCGCCCCGCGCACCGACCCGGCCCCCCTGCTCCCGGACCTCTCCCCCGTCCGGGTGCTCGGCACCCCCGCGCTGGAGAAGTACGACCCGGCGCTGCTGTGCGAGCTCTACCGGCGCCTGGTCGTCGGCCGCCGCTACAACCAGCAGGCGACCACCCTGACCAAGCAGGGCCGCCTCGCCGTCTACCCGGCGTCCACCGGCCAGGAGGCCTGCCAGGTCGCCGCCGCGCTGGTGCTCGGCGAGCGCGACTGGCTGTTCCCCAGCTACCGCGACACCCTCGCCGTGGTCTCCCGGGGCGTCGACCCGCTGGAGGCACTGACCCTGCTGCGCGGCAACGCCCACACCGGCTACGACCCGCGCGCCACCCGCACCGCCCCGCTCTGCACCCCGCTCGCCACCCAGGCTCCGCACGCCGTCGGGCTGGCCCACGCCGCCCGGCTGAGCGGCGAGCCGGCCGTCGCGCTGGCGATGCTCGGCGACGGCGGCACCAGCGAGGGCGACTTCCACGAGGCGCTGAACTTCGCGGCCGTGCTCAACGCGCCGGTGGTCTTCCTGGTGCAGAACAACGGCTACGCGATCTCCGTCCCGCTCAGCGCGCAGTCCGCCGCGCCCAGCCTGGCGCACAAGGCCGTCGGCTACGGCATGCCGGGCCGGCTGGTGGACGGCAACGACGCCCCCGCCGTGCACTCCGTGCTGGCCGAGGCGGTCGAGCGGGCCCGCAGCGGCGGCGGCCCGACCCTGGTCGAGGCGCTGACCTACCGGATCGAGGCGCACACCAACGCCGACGACGCCACCCGCTACCGCACCGAGCCCGAGGTCGCCGCCTGGCGGGAGCACGACCCGATCCTGCTGATGGAGGGCGCGCTGCGCGGACTCGGCGTGCTGGACGACCGGCTCGTACAGGACGCGGCCGAGGAGGCGGAGGCGCTCGCCGCCCGGATGCGGGCCGAGTTCCACGCCGATCCGGAACTCGACCCGATGGCGCTGTTCGCCCACGTCTACGCCGAGCCGACCCCGCAGCTGCGGGAGCAGGCCGCCCAGTTGTCCGCCGAGCTGGCCGCCGAGGCCGAGGTGCAGCACTGATGTCCACTGCCGTTTCCTCCCGTACCGCCTCCATGGCGCAGGCGCTCAACTCCGCGCTGCGGGACACCATGCGCGAGGACCCGGCGGTGCACGTCCTCGGCGAGGACGTCGGCGCGCTCGGCGGCGTCTTCCGGATCACCGACGGGCTGACCGCCGAGTTCGGCCCGGACCGCTGTCTGGACACCCCGCTGGCCGAGGCCGGCATCCTCGGCACCGCGATCGGCATGGCGATGTACGGGCTGCGCCCGGTGGTCGAGATGCAGTTCGACGCCTTCGCCTACCCGGCGCTGGAGCAGCTGTTCTCGCACGTCGCCAAGATGCGCAACCGCACGGCGGGCCGGCTGCCGCTGCCGATCACCGTCCGTGTCCCGTACGGCGGCGGCATCGGCGGGGTCGAGCACCACAGCGACGCTTCCGAGGCCTACTACACCAGCACGCCAGGTCTGCACGTGGTCACGCCCGCGACGGTGGCCGACGCGTACGGGCTGCTGCGCGCCTCGATCGCCTCCGACGACCCGGTGGTCTTCCTGGAGCCCAAGCGGCTCTACTGGGGCAAGGCCGAGTTCGACCCGGCGGCCCCGGTCGAGCCGATCGGCCGGGCCGTGCTGCGGCGCCCCGGCACGTCCGCCGTCCTGATCACCTACGGTCCCTCGCTGCCGGTCTGCCTGGAGGCGGCCGAGACGGCGAAGGCCGAGGGCTGGGACCTGGCGGTGCTGGACCTGCGCACCCTGGTGCCGTTCGACGACGAGACGGTCTGCCGGGTGGTGCGCTCGATCGGCCGGGCCGTCGTGGTGCACGAGGCGACCGGCTTCGGCGGCACCGGCGCGGAGATCGCCGCGCGGGTCACCGAGCGCTGCTTCCACCACCTGGCCGCGCCCGTGCTGCGGGTCACCGGCTTCGACATCCCGTACCCGCCGCCGATGCTGGAGCACCACCACCTGCCCGGGGTGGACCGGATCCTGGACGCGGTCGCCCGGCTGCAGTGGGAGGACTGATCGTGATGCCCGTCGTGCGGGAGTTCCGGCTGCCCGACCTCGGTGAGGGACTCACCGGGGCGGAAGTCGTGCGCTGGATGGTCGAGGTCGGCGAGGTCATTGCCGTCGACCAGCCGGTGGTCGAGGTGGAGACCGCCAAGGCCGTGGTGGAGGTGCCCTGCCCGTACGGCGGGGTGGTCACCGCGCGGTACGGCGAGGAGGGCGAGGAGATCGCCGTCGGCGCGGCGCTGGTGACGGTCGCGGTGGCGGCGGCGGACGGGGGTACCGGAGAGCCGGCCGGCCCCGCCGGTGAGCCTGCGGACCGGCCCTCCGCCGAGGTCGAGCGGCCGCTGGTCGGGTACGGCGTCGCGGAGACCGGCAAGGGCGGCCGGCGGCGCCGGGTCGGGGTGGCCGCCGCAGGTGGCGCCCCGGTCGTGGCCGCCGCCGCCGTGGCTGCTCCGGCTGCCCCGGCTCCGGTGGCGGCCGCTCCGGTCGCGGTGGTGGCCGCCGGTCCGGCCGTCCTGCCGGTGATCTCGCCGCTGGTGCGGCGGCTGGCCCGGGAGCAGGGGGTCGACCTGGCCGCGCTCAGCGGGAGCGGGCCGGACGGACTGATCATGCGGGCGGACGTCGAACGGGCAGTCGCCGCCAGGGTGGCCGCTCCGGCCGTCGCCCGGCCGGTCTCCCCGTCGGCTTCTCCGTCGGCTTCTCCGTCGGCCTCGCCCGTCGGGCCGGAGGTGGTCGTCCCGCTGCGTGGGCTGCGCAAGGCGGTGGCCGAGAAGCTCAGCCGCAGCCACCGGGAGATCCCGGCCGCGACCTGCTGGGTGGACGTCGACGCCACCGAACTGATGGCGCTGCGCCGGCAGTTGAACGCGACGCCGGGCCCGAAGGTGAGCGTGCTGGCCCTGCTGGCCCGGATCTGCACGGTCGCGCTGGCACGCTTCCCCGAGCTCAACTCCTCGGTGACCGAGGACGGTTCGGGCATCGTCCGGCATTCGGCGGTGCACCTGGGCTTCGCCGCGCAGGGCGAGCGCGGCCTGGTCGTCCCGGTGGTGCGGGACGCGCAGGCCCGCAGCACCGAGCAACTCGGCGAGGAGCTGGCCCGGTTGACCGAGTCGGCGCGGGGTGGCTCGCTCACTCCGGCCGAACTGACCGGCGGCACCTTCACGTTGAACAACTACGGGGTGTTCGGCGTGGACGGGTCCACCCCGATCCTCAACCACCCCGAGGCGGCGATGCTCGGGGTCGGGCGGATCGTCGCCAAGCCCTGGGTCCACCACGGGGAGCTGGCGGTGCGCGAGGTGACGCAGCTGTCGTTCACCTTCGACCACCGGGTCTGCGACGGCGGGACGGCGGGCGGCTTCCTGCGCTTCGTCGCGGACTGCGTGGAGCAGCCGGGGATGCTGCTGCGGCAGCTCTGAGCGCGGCCGCCGCGGACGGACGGCGGTTGCCCTGGGTGGACGGGGGGCCACTCAGGGCAACCGCGATCGAGTGAGAGTAGCGCGTTGCCGGGGCGGGTGTCCGGGCTTCGCGTGATTTGTCGGATGAGCAGTTCGGGCATGCCACGCTGCCTAGGCGTCAGCAGAGACAAGCCAGGTGGTGGCGCAGGCCGGCCGGAGGCGAAACGATTCTCTTGGGTACTCGAAACGTAGCGGTGAAGTCCCGCAGAACTCTCCTGGTCCGCACCGGGCACGGCTCGGCGGGGGTCACCGCCGTTCCGGGCCTGCCGGAGCTCCCGCCCCAGGGGCCGCCGCCGGAAGCGCCGGAGGCGACCGTACGGCCGCCGATGCCGCTGGACCCGCCGGACCTGCCGCCGGTGACACCCGCGCAGGCACCCACGGCCGTCCTGCCGCCGGTACCGGGCGCCCGTGGAACGGACGCCCCCGGGCCGGACGTCCGTGGGACGGAACGGCTTCGCCCGGTGATCCCGGCGATGCCGTCCGAACCGCCGGCCGTCCCGGCTCCGGGCCACCTCGCGCCGGGCCACCTCGCTCCGGGCCACCTCGCTCCGAGCCACCTCGCTCCGAGCCACCCGGAGGCGGTCTCGGTCACCGGCACCTCGCCGGCCTTCCGCCCGCTGTTCACCGACGCCCCCGGGCTCAACTGGGCCGGACCGGGGGACAGGTGGAGCGACGCCTGGGCCGTGCGGACGCCGTCGGCGCAGCCCCCGGCCGCGCTCCCGGCGGCCCCGCTGCCGGCCGCGCTGCCCGCCGGGCTCCCCGCCGCCCCCGGGCAGATGATCGTCCCCGCCGTCGAACTGCCGCTCACCGCGCGGGACGTCGAGCTGATCCGGGTCAGCCTCGCCGCCGTCGAGCCGGTCGCCGACCGGGCCACCGCGCACTTCTACGCGCTGCTCTTCCTCCACCACCCCGAGGTCCGCTCGCTCTTCCCCGCCGCCATGGACGTCCAGCGCGACCGGCTGTTCCGCGCCCTGCTGTCCGCCGCGCGCGGCGCCGAGGACCCTGTGGCCCTGCGCACCGGACTGGCCGCGCTCGGCCGTGGCCACCGCCGGTACGGCACACTGACCGGCCACTACGCCCCGGTGGGGGAGTGCCTGGTGCAGGCGCTGGCCCGGTACACGGGCGGCCGCTGGGACACCGACACCGAGCTGGCCTGGCGCCGCGCCTACCGGCTGATCTCCTCGATCATGATCGAGGCCGCCGAGGAGGCCGCCCGCACCTCGCCGCCCTGGTGGCAGGGCGAGGTGGTCCGGCACGAACGCCCGGCCCGGGACGTCGCGGTGATCACCGTCCGTCCGGACCAGGCGTACCCGTTCCGGGCCGGGCAGTACACCAATCTGGAGACGCCCTGGTGGCCGCGGGTCTGGCGGCACTTCTCCTTCGCCTCCGCCCCGCGCCCGGACGGGCTGCTGACCTTCCACGTCAAGGCCGTCCAGGCGGGCTGGGTGAGCAACGCGCTGGTCCACCGGGCCGTGCCCGGGGACGTCCTGAGGCTGGGCCCGGCGGCCGGTTCGATGACCGTCGACCACACCGTCGGCACGGACCTGGTCTGCCTCGGCGGCGGCACCGGCATCGCGCCGGTCCGCGCCCTGGTCGAGGAGGTCGCCGAGTACGGCGCGCACGGCCGCCGGGTCGAGGTCTTCTACGGTGCGCGCCGCGCCCCCGAGCTGTACGCGCTGGCCGGGCTGCGCGAGCTGGCGCGGGTCAACCCCTGGCTGACGGTCCGGCCGGTGCTGTCCGGTGCCGGTCCGGCCGAGGGCGCGCTGACCGGTGAACTGCCCGAGGTGGTCAGCCGGTTCGGTCCGTGGACGGGCCGGGACGCGGTGCTCAGCGGCCCGCCCGCGATGGTGCGCCGGGGTGTCGGGGTGCTGCTGCGCTGCGGAGTGCCGGCTGAGCGGATCCGGCACGACCTGGTCGGCGACCTGGCCGCCGGGTGATCACCCGCGACCGCCCGAGGACCACCCGCGACCGACGGGTGATCACCCGCGACCGCCCGGGATCACCCGAGGTCGGGCGCGAGCAGCGCGCGGATGCCCTCGATGTTGGCCGCCAGGTACGCCCGCAGCCGGGGCGGCACCACGTTGACCGAGGTGACCCCCTCCCGGGTGAACGGCAGCCGGACCACCTCGTACTCGCCGTTCGGCTCCGTCACCTCCGGCCCGTGCCGCCGGCTGAGGTCCATCGACGCGAGCCGGCAGACGAAGAAGTGCTGCACCTTGACCCCGTGCGGGTGCAGCAGCGTGCCGTCGTCGTGGTGCGTGTGGCTGATGGTGTCGACGAAGGCGGGCACCACGTCCACGACCTTGCCGCCGAGTTCCTCGTCCACCTCGCGGTGCAGGGCCTCGACCACCGTCCGGTCACCGCGCTCGACCCCGCCGCCGGGAGTGATCCAGTACGGGTGGGGCGCACCCGGCCGGACCCGCCGGATCAGCACGATCGAGGCCGGGCCGTGCGGGTCGTCCGGGTCCAGCTCCAGCAGGATCGCCCGGGCGGTGCGCTTCACGACCGGGCGCGGTGGCGGGGTTCGGTGTTCGGGGCCCATGGCCACCTCCGGGGCAGGAGCGTTGTGCGGGAGTCTCCCGCGCCGGGAATGCGTCGAAACCCACGGAATGGGTCGAAACGCCGACCCGGTCGGATGCGTCCGTCCGGGGAGCCGTTGTGCTGCAATGGGCGACCACCGGGCGCACGGACGTGGGTCGGTCGCACGAAACCGTCGGGAAACGTCGAAACCGCGTCCGGTCGCCGTCGGACCCAGCGCACCGACCGTCCGGGCAGAACGAGAGGTACTGGCGCCATGCAGCACAGCACAGTCCAGGACCACCTGGTGATGAACCTCGTGGTCTCGCACGAACTCTCCCTCCGCATCATGGTGGACGCGGCGTACGAGGCCGGCGATCCGTACGCCGTCCGGTTCACCTTCCACCTGCCCGGCAACGCCCCGGTCACCTGGTTCTTCGCGCGGGAGCTGCTGCTCGACGGGATCGGCGGCCCGGCGGGCGAGGGCGACGTGCACGTCCGCCCGGACGACGCGGATCCGACGGAGGTCCGGGTCGTGCTGCGCTCCCCCGACGGCGACGCGGTGCTGCGGGCCCCGGCGGCGTCGCTGGCCGCCTTCCTGGCGCGCACCGACCGGCTGGTGCCGGTGGGGCGGGAACTCGACGGGCGGGAGCTCGACGCCGAGCTCGCGGACATCCTCCGGGGGCGCGAGAACGCGGGCTGAGCGCCCGCGGGGCCGTCGCCGACGGGACGGCGAAGGGGCCCGCACCCGGGTGGTCCACCGGGTGCGGGCCCCTTCGCCCGGGTGTGCACGACGCGGTCAGTCGTCGTCCAGGGCCAGGTGCAGGCCCCAGGCCACCAGGCTGATGATCAGCGAGCCGATCAGCGCGGCCCCGAAGCCGGTCACGTGGAAGTCCAGTTCCAGCTTCCCCGACGCCCACGAGGTCAGCATCAGCATCAGGGCGTTGATCACGAAGGTGATCAGGCCCAGCGTGAGGATGAACAGCGGGAACGAGAACAGCTTGACCACCGGCTTGATCAGCCAGTTGACCAGGCCGAAGACGACCGCGACACCGAGCACCGTGAGTGCCTTGTGCTGCCAGTCCGCCGTGCCCTGGGCGAGTTGTATGCCGCTGACGATCCAGGCGGCGACCCAGATGGCGGCCGCGTTGATCAGTGTCTTGATGACGAAACCCTTCATGCCGCCCAAGAGTGGCAGGCAACACCGTCCCGGCGGAACCACCACACGGCGGGTTGGTGTTGAATGCCCCTGGTCCCGGAGGTGGACGACGAGGGGAGGACGGCGGCGGTGAAGCTGTTCCGGCTGGACGAACTGGACGCCGAGCGGGCGGCCAACGACGGCGCGTACCTGAGGTTCCTGCGCGAACCGCGGATGTCCGCCGGGCTCTACGCGCTCTCCCCCGGTGACACCGACCCGCAGACCGCGCACGAGCAGGACGAGATCTACCAGGTGATCAGCGGCCGGGCCGAGTTGACGGTCGGCGCCGAGACCGCGACGGTCGGGCGCGGCACGGTGGTGTACGTCCCGGCCGGCACCCCGCACCGGTTCCACCACGTCACCGAGGAACTGCGGGTGCTGGTGGTGTTCTCGCCGCCGGAGGACTGAGCCTAGGGTCGTCCGCATGACCCGCAGCCTCACCGAAGAACTCTGGGCGGCCATCGAGCCGGTCTACGCCGAGATCCTCGCCCACCCCTTCCTCGCCGGCCTCACCGACGGCACCCTGCCGCGCGAGGTCTTCCGCCACTTCGTCGTCCAGGACTCGCACTACCTGCGCGACTACGCCCGCGCCCTCGCCGTCTGCGCCGCCAAGGCGCCCGGCGAGGAGGACGTCCGGGCCTTCGCCGACGACGCGGTCGGCGCGCTGGCCGCCGAGCAGGGCATGCACGCCGAGTTCCTGACCGCCTTCGGCGGCACCGCCGAGCAGGCCGCCGCCGAACCGGTGCTGCCCACCACCCGGGCCTACACCAGCTACCTGCTGGCCACCGTCTACGGCGGCTCCTTCGCCGAGGCGGTCGGCGCGGTGCTGCCCTGCTACTGGATCTACGCCCGGGTCGGCGAGGCGCTGCTCGCCCAGGGCTCCCCCGACCCGCTCTACGCCAAGTGGATCGCGACCTACGGCGACGAGGCGTTCCAGTCCGTGGTCCGCCGGGTGCTGGCGCTCACCGACCGGCTCGGCGAGGAGCTCTCCCCGGTCGAGCGCCGCAAGGTGGTCGAGCACTTCGTGACCACCTCGCGCTACGAGTGGATGTTCTGGGACGCCGCCTGGTGCGGTGAGCGCTGGCCCGTCTGACCTGCGGCGCAGCCGTTTCCCCGGCCGTTCGGCGGGGGTCTCCCAGGGGGTCGCCCCGTAGACCCGCAGGGGGTGTTCCCGGGGGTCGGGGTCGGGGTGATCTCGGGGTTCTCTCCGGGCCGTTGGCCCTCGTTCCGGCACTCGGGCCCCCGTACGATCGAAGTATCGAAAGCAAGCGGGATGCGGCACCGGACGGCGGCCGACCCGAGGGGAGAAGAGGTACGGACATGGCTGAGCTCTGGAAGTCGCTGCCCTCGTGGGTGCGCAACATCGTCATCCCGGTGCTGGTCCTGGTGCTGGCCTGGAACATCGTCGCCTTCGTCTTCGGCGTGGTCGGTGCCCTGCTGAGCATCGTGCTCAAGCTGCTCGTGGTCGTCGGAATCGCGGCCGCCGTGGTGATCCTGGTGAAGAAGGCCGCCAAGAGCTGACGCCCTCCCCGATCGCCGCCCTGAGGCCCGGTCCCCGTCACGGGGAGCCGGGCCTCGGCCGTTCCCGGCCGGTCACCCGGCGGTCACCCGGCCGTGGACCCGCTCTGGACCTGCGGCAATCGGCTCGCTACCGTGTTGGGCGTCATGTGCAGGCAACACCGCCTGCGACGCGGGAGCTCGGAGCACCGGGCTGAGAGGGCGCTGACCGGGACGTCGACGGACGGACCGACGGCTGCGTCGACCGCAGGAACCTGGACCGGGTAATGCCGGCGTAGGGAGTAGAGGTCAGATGACCACGTTCGACGCACAGCCGCAGTCTGCCCAGAGCGCCCCCAGCAGCGAGCGCACCGGCTACCCGACGCCGGCCTGGAGCAAGGCCTACCGCGAGGGATCCCGCCCCGACCTGCGGGTCCCGTACCGGGAGGTGCGGCTCACCAACGGCAGGTCCGTCCCGCTGTACGACACCTCAGGCCCGTACACCGACCCGGCGTACGAGCCCGACGTGCGGCGCGGCCTGCCCGCGCTGCGCGACCCCTGGATCCGCCAGCGCGGCGACGTCGAGGAGTACGACGGCCGCGAGCCGCGCCCCGAGGACGACGGCATCAAGCACACCGCGCCGCGCGGCGGGAACCTGCGCAACCTGGACGCCGTCTTCCCCGGCCGTCCGCGCCGCCCGCTGCGCGGTCGCGGCGGTACGGCCGTCACCCAACTCGCCTACGCCAAGCGGGGCGTGGTGACGCCGGAGATGGAGTTCGTGGCCCTGCGGGAGGGCCTGGAGCCCGAGTTCGTGCGCGCCGAGGTGGCCCGCGGACGGGCCGTCATCCCGGTGAACGTGAACCACCCGGAGGTGGAGCCGTCCGTCATCGGCACCAACTTCCTGGTGAAGATCAACGCCAACATCGGCAACTCGGCCGTCACCTCCTCGATCGAGGAGGAGGTGGAGAAGATGACCTGGGCCACCCGCTGGGGTGCCGACACCGTCATGGACCTCTCCACCGGCCGCAACATCCACACCACCCGCGAGTGGATCCTGCGCAACTCCCCCGTGCCGATCGGTACCGTGCCGCTCTACCAGGCGCTGGAGAAGGTCGACGGCAAGGCCGAGGAGCTGAGCTGGGATGTCTACCGGGACACCATCGTCGAGCAGTGCGAGCAGGGCGTCGACTACATGACCGTCCACGCCGGTGTGCTGCTGCGCTACGTCCCGCTCACCGCCCGCCGCAAGACCGGCATCGTCTCGCGCGGCGGGTCGATCATGGCGGCCTGGTGCCTGGCGCACCACCAGGAGAACTTCCTCTACACCAACTTCGAGGAACTCTGCGACATCCTCGCCTCCTACGACGTCACCTTCTCGCTCGGTGACGGCCTGCGCCCCGGCTCGATCGCCGACGCCAACGACGAGGCGCAGTTCGCCGAGCTGCAGACCCTCGGCGAGCTCGGCCGGATCGCCCGCGAGCGCGACGTCCAGGTGATGATCGAGGGCCCGGGCCACGTCCCGATGCACAAGATCAAGGAGAACATGGATCTCCAGAAGGAGATCTGCGACGAGGCGCCGTTCTACACCCTCGGCCCGCTGACCACCGACGTCGCCCCCGGCTACGACCACATCACCTCGGGCATCGGCGCCGCGATGATCGCCTGGTGGGGCACCGCGATGCTCTGCTACGTCACGCCCAAGGAGCACCTGGGCCTGCCCAACCGCGACGACGTCAAGACCGGCGTGATCACCTACAAGATCGCCGCCCACGCCGCCGACCTCGCCAAGGGCCACCCCGGCGCCCAGGAGTGGGACGACGCCCTCTCCGACGCCCGCTTCGAGTTCCGCTGGGAGGACCAGTTCAACCTGGCCCTCGACCCGGAGACCGCCCGCGACTTCCACGACGAGACCCTCCCCGCCGAACCCGCCAAGACGGCCCACTTCTGCTCCATGTGCGGCCCGAAGTTCTGTTCGATGAAGATCTCCCAGAAGATCCGCGACGAACACGGCGACGGCGCGACGGCCGTGGCGTCCGGCTACGACGCGGAGGCCGAGGCCGGCATGCAGGCCATGTCCGAGGAGTTCAAGGCCCAGGGCAACCGGGTCTACCTCCCGCTGGCCGACTGACGGCAGGTGCCGAGGCGCTGCGCTGGGCCCCGAAAGCGGTGTCCGGCGCAGCGCCGCGCACGTTCGGGTGCGCAGGTGGAATCCGGTCGGCGGATTCTCGGGTGTGGGTCGGAGCCCGAGGATCTCGCGGACGAGTGCGAGCCCCCGCTCCGGGGAGAGATTCCGGGGACGGCCGGTGAGCAGGCCGTCCAGGACCGTGTCGACGTCGGAGCCGTCGGGAGCCCGGACGGCGTCGAGCGGCAGCGCTCGGCCACCGTGTCGGCGTCACCGGCGGCCGCAGTGAGCGCCTCTTCCTGCGGATTCGTCAGGTCGTTCATGATCGGGCCAACGATTGGGATCACGGGGCGATACGTGATTCACCGGCCCGGGCGCGGCCAAGAGGAAAAAACGGTACTGCTACGACCCTGGCGGCGACCCGAGCAGCCGACGGCTGCCGGAGGATGACAGCCCGCCATTGATGTGTGGACGAACTGTGTGGCGAGGCGGGCGGCATGCCCCGATCGGCGCTGGTGCGTCACTCCGTTGCATCCTTATCGCTCTCTTCTTTCCTGTTGCTGTTGCACGGTGTAGTGAGTTGGTGACTATCCATCACCTGTTCTGGTCGGCTCCAGCTCTTCGAAAGCCCTCCGGCGCGAGTGCGAGGGCGTGAAGCCTGACCGGGCACCACCAGCGTCGCTCCGGATGCCCTCTTCGGGTGACGGAGTTCAACGGCGACAAGAAAGGTCCTGTCCTATGGCAGTCGATGCCATGCTGTCCGCTCCACCGGGACGAGGGCGCAGACGCGCTCGACTCGCGGGGGCGTCCGTCCTGCTGTCCGGACTGACGTTGCTCGCGACGGCCGGTCTGGTCCCCAGCCCCGCGCACGCCGCAACGGCACCGGTGGGGCTGGGAACTGACACCAGCTATGCGATCCTGGCGGGCTCAACCGTCACCAACACCGGCCCCAGCGTCATCAACGGCGACCTGGGGCTCTTCCCGGGCACCAGCGTGACGGGCTTCCCTCCCGGAGCCGTGAACGGGGTTCAGCACGTCAACGACGCGCAGGCGGCGCAGGCCCAGTCAGACCTCGTCATCGCCTACAACGATGCCGCCGGCCGGGCCCCCACGGCCATCCTGACCTCGCCCGGCGACATCGGAGGGCTGACGCTGACGCCCGGCGTCTACAAGGCGAGTTCGTCGCTGAACCTCACCGGGACCGTCACCCTCGACGCGATGGGCGACCCGAACGCCGTCTTCATCTTCCAGATCGGCTCCACCCTCATCACGGCTCCGTCGAGCGTCGTCAGCCTGGTCAACGGAGCGCAGCCCTGCAATGTGTTCTGGCAGGTCGGTAGCTCCGCCACCATCGACGTCAACTCCTTCTTCAAGGGCAACATCCTGGCCCTCACGTCCATCAGCGTGAACCACGCCTCGGTGATCGAAGGCCGCGCCCTGGCCCGCAACGGTGCCGTCACTCTGGACGACAACACCATCACGAGGGCTGCCTGCACCGTCGGCCCTCCCGGACCGAGCGGCCCGCCCGGACCGAGTGGCCCCCCTGGACCGAGTGGGCCCGCTGGTCCTCCCGGTGCCGCGGGTTCCCCGGGTGCACCTGGACCTAACGGTGCTCCGGGCGTGGCGGGCTCCCCGGGCGCTCCGGGTGCTCCCGGTCCCAACGGTGCCCCCGGCGCGCCCGGTGCCAACGGTTCGCCCGGCGCTCCTGGTGCGCCCGGCCCCAACGGTGCTCCGGGTGCTCCTGGCGCCCCCGGTGCACCCGGCCCCAACGGTGCTCCGGGCGTGGCGGGCTCCCCGGGCGCTCCGGGTGCTCCCGGCCCCAACGGTGCCCCCGGCGCTCCCGGCGCCAACGGTGCTCCCGGCGCGCCCGGTGCCAACGGTTCGCCCGGCGCTCCCGGTGCGCCCGGCCCCAACGGTGCTCCGGGTGCTCCTGGCGCCAACGGTTCGCCCGGTGCCAACGGTTTGCCGGGCGCCAACGGTTCGCCGGGCGCTAACGGTTTGCCGGGCGCTAACGGTTTGCCTGGCGCCAATGGTTTGCCTGGCGCCAATGGTTCGCCCGGTGCCAATGGTTTGCCTGGCGCCAATGGTTCGCCCGGTGCCAATGGTTTGCCTGGCGCCAATGGTTCGCCGGGTGCCAACGGTTCGCCGGGTGCCAACGGCTCGCCCGGCCCTGCTGGTCCGGCCGGCCCATCAGGTCCTGCCGGTCCTGCCGGTCCTGCTGGTCCTGCTGGTCCGGCCGGACCGCCCCAGTCTCCGGGCGGTCACGGTGGTCAAGGTCACGGTGGCCACGAACAAGGCGATCACGGGAAGGACCAGGGCAACCACGGCAACGCTCCGGCCGACCACGGCAACGCTCCGGCCGACCACGGCAACGGCAAGGGCGGTCACGAACAGGGTGCGCCGACCGTGCGTCCGCACGAGTCGGGGCAAGCACTCGCTGCCACCGGCTCCGGCAAGTCGATCGTCATCGCGGCCGGCTCGGCGGCTGCCGTCGTGCTGGGAGGCTCAATCCTCATCCTCGTGAGGCGCAGCGGACGAGTCGCAGCTCGCCGTCGGCACTAGCCCTCGCCGTGATGGGCGGCGAGCGTCCGAAGCGGGTCCACTTCCCGCCGACGGACTGATGCTCGACCACGTGTGGCGCTGTCTCGGGCGGCCGGAGGGCCGTCCCGGGACAGCGCCACGCGCCTTGGCCGGAACGGTGGTCGAATCGGTGGTCCCAGCCTTCCCGCCCGACCCGGTACCGTCCGTCGCGGTGGCGAGGAGGACGGACGGTGGGCTCGACCGGCGCATGGGTCGTCGGGCCCGTGTCCGAACAGGAGGCAGCGGGGAGGTGCGCGCACCTCGTCCCACAGCCGACGACTTCCGCACGCCGGAGGGCTGCGCGGAGACGCTCAGGCCCGGGCGGTGACCCCGGGTTCGCGGCCGGGGACCTGCTGGACACCCCGCTCCAGGTGTTGCACCATGCGGCGGCCACCGCCGCCGGCCTGGGCGCCTCCGCGTTCACCCGCTGGTACTGAGCCGCGTGGGTGCGCCGATCGTGGCGTCGGCCCAGCGTCGAGGTGCTGGTCTCGGAACGGAGTTGTCGTCGATGAAGATCCGCGACGGACACCGCGACGGCGCGACGGCCGAGGCCGGCATGCAGGCCGTGTCCGAGGAGTTCAAGGCCGAGGGTAGCCGGGTCTACCTCCCGCTCGCGGACTGATCGCCGCGCGTCGCCGACCCGCTCCGGGAGCCGGACGGGCTTCCCGGGGCGGGGTCGGCGGGGCGTCGCGGGTCACGCGGCCTCGGCGGAGAGCAGGCCGGTGGCGCGGTCCGCGGTGAGCACACCGAGGATGTAGCCGTCCTCGTCGACGACGGGCCAGACCGCCAGGTGCTTGATCTGCATCGCGATCGCGGCCAGGGCCAGGCCCATGGTCGGCCAGGCGAACGGGCCGCGCTGGTGCGAGGTGGAACTGATCGCGGTCAGCTCGCTGTCCGAGGAACGGGCCAGGAACGGGTGGAGTCCGGTGCGGGTGACCAGCCCCTCGCACCGGCCGTCGTGGTCGCGGACGAGCAGGAACTCGATGTCGGCGCCGCGGAGGACGTCGTTGGCCTGGCCGACGGTGTTGTCGTCGGCTATCTGGTAGTCGCAGGGGTCCATGGCGTCGGCGACCGTGAGGCCGTGGCGTGGCCGTGCCCGCTGGGGGGAGTAGGTGGTCACAGTGCTCACCGTTCCCGTCTCCGACTGCCCGCCGGGGGCTGCCGGGCTGTCCTTCACCCAGAACGAAGCCGGAACGGGGACCGGAATGCGGGATGCCCTGGATGCCTTCGACCCTACTCCTGTGGTGCCCGGGCCGACTCCTGTGGTGCCCGGCCGGGGAGACCTGCCGCGGAGTACCGTGGGAAGCAACCGAGGACGTTCCGCACACCGGCGTCAGCGTCGACGTCGCCCTGGGTCATGACGGGTCCCTCGTGGACCGGACGGGCGGCTTCGCATGATGCCGATCCCCCTTCCCATTTCCTCCTCCTCCGGACCGTGGACGGTGGCCGGTGCCCCGCTGCTGCCGCGCCTGGAGCTGGAGCCGACGATGTCGCGGGAGGGCGTCTTCGACGGGGCCTGGTGGCCCCGCTCGAACCGGGTTCTCGCCGAACTGCCGGACCTGATCACCGCGCTCGGTGCCCACTTCGGGCGCATCCTGCGGGTCGGCCTCGACACCTCGGCCTGGGACGGTGTGCCCCGGTCCGTCGACGCGAACGGCCTGACGATCAGGATCAACTGGTTCACCGGCAGCGACGCCACGATCAGCGTCACCCGGGGCCTCCAGGACCACTTCCTCCTGCTGGTGGTGCCGCCCGGCACCGACCCGGCGACGGCCGCCTCGGCGATGGCCGGCGCCTCCGTGACCGGGAACCACACCCCGGCGGCGGAACTCCTGCTCGGCTGACCGGCGTTCGTCGTCGCGCCCGGCCGGATCCGCGGCGAGGCGCGACGTCGAGGTCTTCGCTTCCGTCCGTCCGTCCGTGACGGACGGGTGCCGCCCCGATCCACCCCCGTGGGGCCGGGGCGGCACCCGGGCTCAGTTGGCGGCGTCCTGCGGGTACCAGCGGAGTTCGACGGTGTTGCCGTCGGGGTCCTGGACGTAGACCGAGGTGGCGGTGCCGCGGGCGCCGTAGCGGGAGACGGGGCCTTCGAGGACGGTGAAGGTGCCGGCGTCGATGACCTCCTGCCAGTCGAGGGGTTCGACGGTGAGGCAGATGTGGTCGACGTTGGACTCGTGCCGGGGGCGGTCGGTCAGGTCGATGATGGTCTCGGGCGTGACGCGGACGGAGGGGAAGGACACCTTGCCGGCGCGCCATTCGTCGACGCGGACGGGCTCCAGGCCCAGTTGGCCGGCGTAGAAGGCCAGGGAGCGCTCGACGTCCGAGACGTTGAGGACGAGGTGGTCGAAGGCTACGACGCGCATGGTGGGTGTCCTTTGGTGTGCGAGGGGGAGGGGCGGGTGGGAGGTCAGGCCTGCTGGTAGTGCAGGTGGACCACGCCGGTGCGGAAGGTGGCCGAGTGGGCGAGCCGCAGCGGGATGCGGTCCTGCTCGGTGAAGAGGCGGATGCCGGAGCCCAGGACGACCGGGTGGACGAACAGGTGGAGGTCGTCGATCAGGCCGGCGCGCAGCAGGGACCGGGTGAGCATGATGCTGCCGGTGACGCTGATGTCGCGGCCCGGCTGCCGCTTGAGCTCGGTCAGTTCGGCGACGAGGTCGCCGCCGAGGACGGTGGAGTTGTTCCACTCGGTCTCGGTGAGCGTGGTGGACACGACCAGCTTGCGAACGGCGTTGAGGGCGTCCGCCATGTCGCCGGTCTGGTGGGGCCAGGTGGCGGCGAAGGTCTCGTAGGTGCGCCGGCCGAGCAGCAGGGTGTCGGCCGCGGCGGCGAGGCCGCCGACGACGGCGCCCATCTCTTCGTTCAGATAGGGGAAGTGCCAGGTCTCGGGGGCTTCGACGACACCGTCGAGGGAGATGAAGAGGCCGGCGGTGATCCGGCGCTCGGTGGTGCCGGTCGCGGTGGCGGCGGGGGTTGCGGCGGCGGCGGTGCTGGTCATGGGGTGCTCCGTGCGTGGTGGTGGGATCGCCGCGGGCCGTTCCGCGCGGTCGGTGACGGGTTCTACGATCCTCCGGAGCGGACGCGTCATCAACGCACGATGGACGTACGATCGTTGAGCAGGATTCAACGATCGAGGAGTGGGGCGGATGCTGGAGCGGCTGGAGGTCGAGGTCTTCCTCGCGCTCGTGGAGGAACTGCACTTCGGCCGGACCGCCGAACGCCTGCACCTGACCACCGGGCGGGTGAGCCAGGTGGTGAAGAAGCTGGAACGCCGGATCGGCGGCCCGCTCTTCGAGCGCACCAGCCGCTCGGTCCGACTCACCCCCGTGGGGCGGCAGTTGGCCGACGACCTGGCGCCGGTGGTGGAGGCGATGGCGGCGGCCCTGCGCCGGGCGGAGGACGCCAGCCGGGGCGTCACCGGGGAGCTGCGGGTGGCCTTCCTCGGGGAGTGGACGGCGCCGGTGCTGCTCAGGGCGGTCGCGCTGTTCGGCGAGCGGCACCCCGACTGCCGGGTCGATGTTCGGGAGGTGCAGCTCTCCAACTCGCGGGCGAGCCTGCTGGACGGTTCGGTGGACGTGCTGATCGCCTCCTACCCGTTCGACGGCATGGCCCGCGGTCCGGTGCTGCTGACCGAGCAGCGGGTGCTGGCGGTGGCCGCGGGGCATCCGCTGGCCGCGGAGCGGTCGGTGTCGATCGAGGTGCTGGCCGATAACCCGGTGGTGCAGTACCCGGCGGTCACCTCGGTGACCTTCAAGCGGGACCGCACCCCCGACCACACCCCGGCCGGCCGGCCGGTGCCCAGGGGACCGTCCGGCGGGACGTTCTCCGAGATGCTCAGCCTGGTCGCGATGGGTCGAGGCGTCCTGCCGGTCGGTGAGCACTCCCGCCGCTACTACCCCCGCCCGGACGTCGCCTACGTGCCGATCCACGACGCGCCCCCGATCGAACGCGGCCCGATCTGGCGGGAGGGCAACTCGACGGCCCGGGTGCTGGCGTTCGTCCGCGCGGCGGCGGACGCCGCCGGGCCGGCGGGCGCCGGGCCGGCGGGCGGCGGGGCGGCGGGCGGCGGGGCGACGGGCGGCGGGGCGCCGCCGTCGTGCGTCGTGGCGACGGGCTGACCGACCGCTGCGGGGCGGGGGACCGCGGGAGGAGTCATGGCAGCAGAAGTCCCCAGGAGAGGGCCCAGGGGACGAACACCGCGGCGGCGAGCAGCAGCGCGCCGAGTCGGGCCCGGTCGAGGACGGGGGCGGTGGCGAGGGCGGTCCGTCGCCGCAGGGCGGTGCCGGCGGCGATTGCGGCCGAGCCGACGGCGGTCAGGGCGAGCAGCTGCACCGCCAGCCAGACCACCGGTCGGCCGAGCAGCACCGGGCCGGGGTACATCGCGGCCGTGACCATCAGGAAGAGCAGGTAGCCGAGCCCGCCCACCAGCCCGGCGGTGCCGGTGACGGCCGCCCAGCGGGCGGCGCGGGGCAGGGCGGTGGTGCGCGGGCGGCGGCGGATCCGGCGGACGGCGCCGGTCAGTGCGTAGCCCGCGAAGCCGGTCAGGCAGAGCAGGGTGGCGACGGCCTCGGACCAGGCGGACTCGTACCAGCGCACCGGGGCGAGCGCGTGGCTGTGGGTGGTCTGGTGCGGGGGCGGGTCGGCGGAGGCGGTGGGGAGCGCGGTGGCGAGCCCCCGGACCCAGGCGGCTTCGGCGTCGGCGTAGTCGGGCGGCAGCCGGTCGGGCCGGTCGTACCCGTCGTCGTGGGTGACGTGCAGGTTGTGCCGGACGTCGGGGACCGTCCGCATCGTGTAGTGGGTGTTGCCGGCGCGGTCGAGGGCCTGCCGGATGATCGTGGCGCTCTCCTCGGGGGCGGCCTCGCGGTCGAGGGTGCCCCATTCGGCGAGGACGGGCTGGTGGACCCGCTCCCAGACCGGTACCGGGTCGTAGTCGGCCTCGGGGAAGATCCCGGCGGCGCCGAGCACGCGGATCGAGGTGTCCGGCAGGGCGGTGCGCAGTGAGCCGGAGATGCCGTCGTGGCGCAGGTAGCCGTCGTACGCCCAGGACTGCTGGCGGCCCGGGGTGAGCCCGGCCGCGCCGACGGTGACCAGGTACGCCACGTCGTCGGAGCGGGTGGCGGCGAGCGAGACCACCCAGGCGCCCTCGGAGAGGCCCCACAGGCCGACCCGGTCGGGTTCGACCTCCGGCCGGGAGCGCAGCAGCCGGACGGCGGCGAGGGCGTCGTCGGCGAGCTGCCCGTAGTCGCGGTGGGTCATCGAGTAGCCGTCGGTGCGCTTGTCGAAGACCAGGGTGGTGATGCCGCGCCGGGCGTAGGCCTCGGCGGCGGGCCGCAGGTCGCCGAGCGGGCCCGGGCCGGCTCCGGGGATCATGACCAGCCCGGGGCCGCGGGTGCCGGCCGCCGCCGTGGGCGGTGCCAGCACCAGGCCGTGCAGGACGGTGCCGCCGGCGCCGGTGAACTCGACCACGGTGCTGACCGGCTCGGCCGGACCGGGCGCGGCGGCGGCCCGTCCGGCCCCGGCGAGCAGGACGGCCAGGGCTGCCAGGAGCACGGTGATCAGCGGTGTCGTCGGTGCGGTGCGCAGTGGTCCGTGGCGTGCGGTGCGCAGTGGTCCGTGGCGTCCGGTGCTCATCGCGGTCCTCCCCCGTGCCGGTGTTCTCGTCGGTGTCCAGCCTGGCCCGGCCCGGGGTGGTCGGGCGATGGTGGCCGCCCCCGCGTCACGGGTGGGGAAAACCCCAGGGGTGGGAGAACTGACGGGTCGGCAGACGCGGAGTCGGTCCGAACGGGCGGGATGTCCGAGCGGACGGGATGTCCGAGCGGATCAGGGCGACTGCGCGGCTGCGGCCGCGCGTTCGGACGGCCGTCCCGAGTTGCGGGCGCTGGCGGACGTGCGGAAGCGGAAGCCGTAGTACCGGGGTATGACGGCGGATCCGGCTCCGCGGTGTGACGACCGGGCGGGCGGCGGCACGGGAGTGTGGGGCCATCAGCCGCACGAGGGTGAGGAGCCCGAGAATGTCCGCGATCCGCCGTCATGTCATCACCGCCGCAGGCGCCTTCCTGGCGCTGCCGACCGGGGTGGCGGGGGCGGCACTGGTGCTGGCCGGGCAGCCCCGGCGGGCCGCCCGGTGGCAGGGGCGGGTGTCCGGCGTCTCGGGCTGGACCGGTGGCCGGGTGCTGGGCCGGGTGCTGTTCGGGTTGCCGCTGGACGCGGCGGCGTTCGTCCTGGTGGGGTACGCGCTGTTCAACTCGGTTCGGAACTTCGGCTACCCGGTCTGGTACCTGGACACGGACTACCACCAGGCGTGGGGCGGCCCGACCATGGCCGGCGTCTGGGCGGTGCACGCGGCGGGCTGGGGTCTGTGCCTCTACGTGCTGCTGCGCTGCCCGGTGCGGTGGATCGCGCGCGGCCAGGGAGCGCTGACCGCGAGGCTGCTCGGCGACGGTGCGCGGCGGTCGGGCGGTGCCGCCGCCGGGTTGACGGCGGTTCAGGTGACGTCGTCGGGCCCGGTGAAGGCGGGCGGGGTGTAGCCGGGGCCGGTGAAGTCCGGGGTGGTGAACGCGGCGGGGCGGGTGGTGCGGCCCTCGGGGTCGGTCAGGCCGTCGGGGCCGGGGCTGGTGAAGGAGGGGGAGGTGTAGCCCGGGCTGCTGAAGTCGGGGCTGCTGAAGTCGGGTCCTTCGGCGGGGCCGGGATCCGCGCCGGTGCCGGGCCCTTCGGCTGCCCCTTCACCGCTGCCCCTGCCGCCCCTGCCGGCGTCGGCGCCGCCGACGCTGCCTGAGTTGCCGGGCACGGGCGGGAGTGCGGCGTGCAGGTAGGGCAGCAGGCCGCGGTCGCGCAGGGCGGCGCGCCATTCGCCTCGGGCGTCGGCGAGTTCGGCGGCGAGCTCCGGGTCGGTGCCGGCCGGGGCCGCGGAGGCGCCGTCGCGTATGGCGGTGAGCAACAGGCCGACGATGCCGATGGCCATCGCGGCGACCCCGGCGGCGAGCGCGACCCAGCCGGCGGTGACGAGGGAGCGGGCGAGGGCGAGGTCCGGGTCGGCGGCGCGCAGCAGGTAGCCGATCAGCAGCAGGAGGACGGCGGCGGTCCAGGCCAGGATCGGGGTGAGCACGGTGAGGACGGGGAAGAGCCCGGCGCCGCCGTTCGCGGAGCGCAGCTGGGTGAGCAGGCCGGGGGCGGTGGGCTCGGTGCCGGGCGGCGGTGGGGGTGTGGTGCGCAGGCTCTCGCGGAGCCGGGCGTAGTGCGCGTACTCGGTGGCGGCCGCGGCGTTGATGCCGTCGGCGTCGCGCAGCGCGCGGATGCGCAGTCGGTCGGTGGTGAGCGCGCCGGGGGCGCGCAGGGCGGTGAGGACGGTGCGGTCGCGCAGGGCTTCGGCGAGGAGGCGCTCGTACTCCGGGCGGTCCTCGGCGAGCAGTGGCGGGGGGTTGTCGGACATGGGGACCCCGTTCGTGCGGACCCCGTTCGTTCCGTCCCGGGGGCGCGGGCGCCCTCGGGGCGCCGGAACGGACGCGGAGGCGGGCCGCCGGACGGGCGGCCGGGTGTGGTGTGCCTCATGGTAGGGGCGGGGGCGCCCGGGCTGACAGTCGGTTTCCGGAATTTCGCGCCCCGGGCCGCGCGCGTGCGACGGCCCGGGCGCCGGGAACTGCCGTTCGACGGAGAGGCTTGGCCGGGGCGCTAGTTGATGGGCAGTCGGGCGACCAGCAGGCGCCCTTCCATGGTCACGCCGCCGTCCATCGCCACCGCGAGGTCGTCCGCGTACACGTACGGTCCGGGGATGTGCGGGGGCTGGCCGTCGTCCGC
The DNA here is from genome assembly GCF_040651155.1 of Kitasatospora sp. NPDC048545. Classification (NCBI taxonomy): domain Bacteria; kingdom Bacillati; phylum Actinomycetota; class Actinomycetes; order Kitasatosporales; family Streptomycetaceae; genus Kitasatospora; species Kitasatospora sp. NPDC048545. The sequence goes on along the minus strand of NZ_JBEZIQ010000022.1, from coordinate 77,683 downwards.
GTGCACCGCGCCGGTGAGGTACGGGATCGGGCTGTGCCCGTGCACGATCCGGCGGCCGCCGTAGGTGTCCAGCAGCTCGTGGACGGCCGTCGGCCCGGCGTCGCCGCGGAAGGCGAAGCGCTTGGTGAAGCGGCGGAAGCAGTCCCACCACTCGTCCACGGTGCCGTCGGCGAGCAGTCCGTGCACGGCGTCGTTGACGTCGGGGATGGACTCGCCGTACTCCAGGTACGCGGTGGTGTCGGAGTGCAGCAGCAGGTGGTCGTCCTCCAGCGCGATGGCGGGGAGCCGGGACAGCCAGCTGATGTGGTGCGCCTCCAGGCGGTCCAGGTCGTTCTGCTGGCCGCCGTTGAGCCGCCAGGCGGCCAGGAAGGAGGCGGTGCCGGCGGTGGACTGGACCGGCTCGTCGCCGTACCTGGCGGCGCCGAGGAAGAGCAGTTCGTGATTGCCCATCAGGGCGCGGCAGTAGCCGCCGGCCGCGGCGGCCTCGGCGGCGAGCTGCATGACCAGGTCGATGACGCCGATGCCGTCGGGGCCGCGGTCGGTGAAGTCGCCGAGGAACCAGATCCGGGCGCGGCCGGCGGACCAGTGGCCGTCGGCGTCGATCAGGCCCTGGTGGTGGAGTTCGGCGCGCAGCTCCTCCAGGTAGCCGTGCACGTCGCCGACGACGTAGACCGGGCCGGGCGGCTCGCCGGGTCCGGGTGCCGGGTACGGGTAGGTCGGGGCGGCCGGGTCCGGCAGCGGCGGGCCGAGTTCGATGGTCGGCGGGTCGTCGCGACCGGCGAGCTGCAGGGCCGGGGAGGGCTGGTCGGGGAGGGTCGGCTCGTAGCCGGCGCGGTCGTCGTAGCCGCTGGTGTCGTCGTAGGCCGCGTGGTCCCGGCTCTCGTAGGTGCCGTGGTCCTGGCCGTCGTAGCCGGGGTGCTCCTGGCCGTCGTAGCCGGGGTGGTCCTGGTGGGCGAACACCGGTGCCTGGTCCTGGGAGTTGCCCGCGCCGTGGCCCTGGGCGTGCACGGTGTGGCCCTGGCCGTCGGTGTGCCAGTGCTGTTCGAGGTAGCGGGCGCCGCCGTAGCCGCTGTACGTCTCGGCGTCGTAGGGGGTGCCCTGGTAGCCCTGGGCGGGCTCGGGTTCGTAATAGGTGCCGTAGGGCAGCACGTCGAGGTCCGGCTGGTGGCGGGGGCCCGAGTGGGGGTGCTCGGGCCCGGGGAAGCGGTCCTCGGGTGTCATTCGCCCATCATAGGAAGACCACTCTCCCGCCGTCGTCACCTGGTGGGCATCCAATCCTCCGGAGCGTCAGCCGGGCGGCCCTTCGTGGTCCGTTTTGTCCTGGCTCGATGTGGTCTGGTCAGCTCTGGCCGGGCGTCTTTCGTGCTCGCCCGGCTCCGGTCGGTGTCCGACCGGGGTCCGACGGGGGTCCGGACGCGGCCCGGACGCGGCCCGGTGGGGGGCCGGTCCGGCGTCCCGTGGGCGTCCAGGCGGACGCCCCGTCGACGCCGGTCGGCGGCAACGGTCTAGACCTCGCCCGGGGGGCGGGGCGGGCTGACGGTGGTGCGCGGGCTCCGGCGCTGGGAGGACGCGCGGACGATCAGCTCGGTCGGCATCAGGGTGCCCGGGGGCGGTCCGGTGCCGGCGGTGCGGAAGCGGGGCGGGAAGAGCCGCGCGATGTCGACGCCCGTCCCGGAGTCCACGCCCTCGATGGCGTCGATGAGCAGGTTGACCACGGTGGTGCCGATCTTGCGCGGCTTGAGCGAGAGCGTGGTGATCGGCGGTTCGGTGGCGGCGTAGACGTCGCTCTCGCTGCAGCAGACCAGCAGCAGGTCGTCGGGCACCCGCAGGCCGTAGCGGCGGGCGGCGGCGAGCAGGTCGGTCCCGTTGGGGTCGAACAGTCCGTAGACGGCGTCCGGCCGGTCGGGGCGGGCGAGCAGCCGGTCGGCGGCGACCGCGCCGGCCGCCGGGTCGTGCGCCGGGTAGGCCTCGTACACCGGTTCCTGCCCGACCTTGGCGCACCAGCCGAGGTAGGCCTCGGTGGAGAGGCGGGTGTAGGTGTCGGTGCTGGTGCCGGTGAGGAGGCCGATCCGGCGGGCGCCGGCTTCGGAGAGGTGGTCGAGGATGCCGAGCACGGCGGCCTCGTGGTCGTTGTCGACCCAGGCGGTGACCGGGCAGTTGCCCGGTTTGCCGTCGCTGACGACCGGGACGCCGGACCGGTAGAGCTCGCTCACCAGCGGGTCCTGGTCGGGCGGGTCGATGACCACGGTGCCGTCCAGGGCGATGTTGCCCCAGACGTCGTGGCGCGAGGAGGCGGGCAGCACCACCAGGGCGTACCCGCGGCCGAGTGCGGCGCTGGTGGCGGCCCGGGCCATTTCGGCGAAGTACGCGAACTCGGTGAAGGTGAAGGGTTCTTCTCCGTAGGTCGTGACGGTCAGCCCGATCAGGCCGGACCGTCCGGTGCGCAGGGTGCGGGCCGCGGCCGAGGGGCGGTAGCCGAGGCGCTCTGCGACTTCGCGCACCCGGCTGCGGGTTTCGTCGGGCAGGCGGCCCTTACCGTTCAGCGCGTCGGAGACGGTGGTGATCGACACTCCGGCGGCTGCCGCCACATCCCGGATGCCGGCCCGCTCCAGGCGCCTTGAGGTGGTGGGTCGCCGACCGCTCTGGTTGGCTGCTGCTGTCATGGCGGACCGATCGTATGGCTCCTGACAAGGGTCTGTGACCGGCGCATCGGGAGCCTTCGGAGATACGTTTCTCCACGAGTGAGCCGGGGTGCGCCCCTTCGATACCCTCCCGAAACCTGGCCTCTTACCTCTGACATGTGCCAAAGGAACCGGGCAGAATGGCTGATCTGCACCGGTAGCCCGTCCGGGCATCTCACTCCTACGGGTGAGGGCGCTCGGTATCGTGCAAAGCACCCGACCGGGGTGGTCCGGGCGCGTCAGGAGATCCCGGGCACGGGGGGCGACCCCGTCCGTGACGGGCGAGCGCACCGGACAGTTGTGCAACTTCTGGAAACGGAGTACGACCGTGAGCAGTGGTACGTCAGCGCAGGGCCCGCGGCTGCGGCCGACCCTGGACGGCATCCCCACCTACAAGCCCGGCAAGCCGGCCGGCGCCGACGCCTACAAGCTGTCCTCGAACGAGAACCCGTACGACCCGCTGCCGGGCGTGCTGGAGGCGGCGGTCAAGGCGGCCGGCTCGCTCAACCGCTACCCCGACATGGGCGTCACCGAGCTCACCGAGGTGCTCGCCGAGCGCTTCGGCGTGCCCGCCGAGCACATCGCCACCGGCACCGGCTCGGTCGGCGTCGCCCAGTCGCTGATCCTCGCCACGGCCGGCCCGGGCGACGAGGTGATCTTCGCCTGGCGCTCCTTCGAGGCCTACCCGATCATCACCCGGATCGCCGGTGCCACCCCCGTCCCGGTGCCGCTCACCGCAGGCGGTGACCACGACCTGGACGCGATGCTCGCCGCGATCACCCCGAACACCCGGCTGATCTTCGTCTGCAACCCCAACAACCCGACCGGCAACGTGATCCACCGCGCCGAGCTGGAGCGCTTCCTGGACGCCGTCCCCGGCGACGTCCTGGTGGTCGTGGACGAGGCCTACATCGAGTTCATCCGCGACGCCGAGGTGCCCAACGGCATCGACCTCTACCGCGACCGCCCCAACGTCTGCGTCCTGCGCACCTTCTCCAAGGCGTACGGCCTGGCGGGCATGCGGGTCGGCTTCGCCGTCGCGCACGAGCCGGTCGCGGCCGCGCTGCGCAAGACCGCCGTCCCGTTCGGCGTGAACCAGCTCGCCCAGAACGCCGCCGTCGCCTCGCTGCGCGCCGAGGAGGCCTTGCTGGAGCGGGTCGACGCGCTGGTCGGGGAGCGCGACCGGGTGGTCGCCGGGCTGCGCGTCCAGGGCTGGGAGATCCCGGACTCGCAGGCCAACTTCGTCTGGCTCGGGCTGGGCGAGCGCTCGGCGGAGTTCGCCGCCGCGTGCACCGAGGCGGGCGTGATGGTGCGGCCGTTCCCGGAGGGCGTGCGGGTGTCGATCGGCGAGACCGAGGGAAACTCGATCTTCCTGTCGGTGGCGGAGGCGTTCCGCAAGACGCTCTGAAACCCCTCCTGAGCTGCTGACAGTCGCAGGGGCGTGCCGGTCGTCGGCGCGCCCCTGCGGCGTTCCGGCGCGGTGCCCCGGTGCTCCGTCCACCGGGCGCGGGCGCCGGTGCGGGCGCCGGGCGCGGGGGCCGGCTCGCTCCCGGCTCGCTCCCGGATGGCTGTGGATCGCTGGGAGCCTGCTGGGAGTTCGGCCAACGGTCGGCCACGGAGCGGCCAAGCGGGCGGCACAGGGAGGATGTTATGTCCGGCATGCCCGGATCCGACCGGTCAGTCTTCTCCCAGCCGGCGCCCAGGGCGACGCAAGAGGTCCCCGCGAAGCTGTCCGGCATGAAGGTGCTCCCACGGCGGCGCGGTGCCGTCCTCGTCAACTCCGCGCTGGGCGTGGCCCTGCTGGGCGGTGCGGCCCTGGTGTACTCCACGGTCAGCGGAAGCTCCGGCCCGGCTTCGGCCAAGCCCACGGCCCGTACGGCGACGGTCGCCAAGGGAACGGTCCTGGCCACCGTGTCCGGAACCGGCACCCTGGTGTCTCCCACCGACGCGGCCCAGGATTTCACCACGGGCGGCAAGCTCACCGCGGTCAAGGTCGCGGTCGGGGACGCCGTCAAGAAGGGCCAGGTGCTCGCCACCGTCGACACCACAGCGGCCCAGCAGCAGGTGGACGCGGCCCGGGTGGCCCTCACCACGGCCAACGCCAACCTCACCAAGGCGCAGGCCGGGGTCACCACCACGACCACCGAGCCGCTGCCCGGCGCGACGAGCGGGGCATCGGGCAGCAGCGGTGGCGGACGCGGGGCGGGCGGGAGCAGTACGCCCGCCCCGCAGACCACCACCATCACCACCACCAAGGTCGACGACGCGGCCGTGGCCCAGGCCCAGCAGCAGGTCGCCACCGCGCAGACCAGCCTCTCCAACGCCCAGGCGGCGCTGGCCGGGACCACCCTGACCGCCACGGTGGACGGCACGGTCGCCTCGATCTCGAACAAGGTCGGCGACACCGTCGGGGCGACCGCCTCCGGCTCCACCGGTTCCGGATCCTCCACCAAGTCGACCGGCACCAGCACGGGTGCGAGCGCGCCCAGCGGCTTCATCGTGCTCACCAACCCGACCGGCATGCAGGTCACCGCGAACTTCTCCGAGCTCGACTCGCTCAAGCTGAAGAAGGGCGAAGCGGCCACTGTCGCGCTGAACGCGCAGTCCGAGACCAAGCTCAACGCGACCGTCCTGTCGATCAGTTCGCTGCCCAGCAGCAGCGGATCCGGCGGCGCGGCCGGCTCCTCCGCCGTCCAGTACTCGGCGACGCTGCAGCTGACCGGCGACACCAGCACGCTGCGCACCGGCCTCAGCGCCACCGTCCAGGTGATCACCGGCGAGGCCGACAACGCGCTCTCGCTGCCCACCGCCGCCCTGTCGGGCACCGGCACCTCCCGCACCGCGACCGTCCTGCACGAGGACGGCAGCTCCGAGCGGGTCGACGTCGGCGTCGGCGTCGAGGGCGACAGCACGGTGCAGGTGGTCTCCGGTCTGAAGGAGGGCGACAAGGTCGAACTCCCCACCACCAGCGGCACCAACGGCTTCCCGAACGGCTCCTTCCCAGGCGCCGGCGGCAACGGCCGGGGCGGCAACGGCGCGGGCGGCGGGGTCTTCCCCGGCGGCACGGGCGGTGGCGGTACCGGTGGCGGCGGAGCGGGCGGCGGCCGGGGCGGTCGAGGCTGAGCATGCGTCACGTCATCGACAAGCGCGTCCCCGCGACGCCCGTGCCGGTGATCCGGATCCGCCGGCTCACCAAGTCGTACGGGCACGGCGACGCCACCGTGCACGCGCTGCGCGGCCCGGACGACCCGGAGACCGGCGAGCCCCAGGGCGTCAGCCTGGACATCGAACAGGGCGACTTCGTCGCCGTGATGGGCAGCTCGGGCTCCGGCAAGTCCACCCTGATGAACATCCTCGGCTGCCTCGACGTCCCGACCTCCGGCCGGTACCTGCTGGACGGCGTCGACGTCGGCCACCTCGACGAGCAGCAGCTCTCCCTGGTGCGCAACCGCAAGATCGGCTTCGTCTTCCAGTCCTTCAACCTGATCCCGCGCACCACCGCCCTCTCCCAGGTCGAGCTGCCGCTCGCCTACGCCGGCGTGCGGGCCTCCGAGCGCCGCCGCCGGGCGCTGGCCGCGCTCTCCCTGGTCGGCCTCGGCGAGCGGTCCGGGCACAAGCCCAACGAGCTCTCCGGCGGCCAGCAGCAGCGCGTCGCGGTGGCGCGGGCACTGGTCACCGCGCCCGCGATGCTGCTCGCCGACGAGCCGACCGGCAACCTCGACAGCCGCTCGACGGAGGAGGTGCTGGGCCTGATCGACGGGCTCAACGCCACCGGCCGCACGGTCGTCCTGATCACCCACGAGGACGAGGTCGCCCGGCACGCCAAGCGGGTGCTGCGACTCGTCGACGGGCAGATCGTCAGCGACATCCGGCAGGCCCCGGTGGAGGGGCCGCCACCTGCCCTCCACGACCTGGGAGTGCCCGCGTGATCCTCTGGCAGACACTCCGCTTCGCGGTCGGCGGCCTGGCCGCCAACAAGGTGCGCTCGGCGCTCACCATGCTCGGCGTGCTGATCGGCGTCGCCTCGGTCATCCTGCTGCTGGCGGTCGGCAACGGCTCGTCGGTCGCGGTCAAGGACTCGATCACCTCGCTCGGCACCAACTCGCTGACCGTCAGCTCCGGTTCGGCGGCCGGCGGCGCCCGGGCGGCCTCCTCGGTGAAGAAGCTCACGGTCGCGGACGCCAAGGCGCTGGCGAGCGACGCCGGCGCCTCCGCCGCGATCAAGTCGGTGGCCCCCGTCGTCACGACCAGCGGGACGGCGCTGTACGGCAACATCTCGTACAGTCCGGGCTCGATCGTCGGCACCTACCCGGCGTACTTCGAGACCTCCAACCAGAAGGTCGCGAAGGGCGAGTACTTCACCAACGACGACGTGCTCGGCTCGCGCAAGGTCGCCGTGCTCGGCGCCACCACGGCCAAGCAGCTGTTCGACACCGAGGACCCGGTCGGCAAGCAGATCGTCCTCGGCGGCACCCCGTTCACCGTGGTCGGCGTGCTGCAGGCCAAGGGCGGCAGCGGCTTCACCGACCCGGACGACGTGGTGATCGCCCCGCTGCCGACCGTGCAGAACGCCTTCACGGGCTTCGGCGCGGTCAACCAGATCCTGGTGCAGGCCGCCTCGGCGGACACCACCACGGCGGCCCAGTCGGAGATCACCCGGGTCCTGCTCGCGGCACATGCGATCAGCGACCCGTCCAAGGCCGACTTCCGGATCACCAACCAGGCCTCGCTGCTCACGGCGAGGGAGAGCACCACCAAGACCTTCACCGTGCTGCTCGGCGCGGTGGCGGCGATCTCGCTGCTCGTCGGCGGGATCGGGATCACCAACATCATGCTGGTGACGGTGACCGAGCGGACCCGGGAGATCGGCATCCGCAAGGCGCTCGGCGCCCCGCGCGCGGTGATCCTCGGGCAGTTCCTGACCGAGTCGACGCTGCTGTCGGTGATCGGAGCGGGGTTGGGCGTGGCGGCCGGCATGGTCGGCTCGCACTTCAGCATCGTCGGCATCAAGCCGGTGGTGATCCCCGAATCCGTGCTCGGAGCGTTCGGCATCGCCGTCGCCATCGGGCTGTTCTTCGGCAGCTACCCCGCCAACCGGGCCGCCTCGCTGCGGCCGATCGACGCCCTCCGGCACGAGTAGGACTCCATACCCATGAGCAGCAACGAGATCGCCACGGTCAGCAGTACCCAGGCCGAGCAGGTCGCCCTGCTCTCCACCCCGCCGGACGCCCGCGACGTCAGCGGTGAACTGGCCGCGCCGCCGCGCCGGAAGCTGCCCTGGATCAGCCTGGTGCTGGCCGGTGGCGTGATCGCGACGGGCGCGTTCGCGGGCGGGGTCTGGTACGAGCAGAACAACGGCTCCCCCGCCGGGAAGTCCTCCCGGCCGGCTGCGGCGGCCGGCGCTCAGCGCCCCGCAGCGGGCGGCGGGTACGGGCAGGCCGGCGCCGGACAGAACGGCTCGGGCCGTAGGGGCCAGGGCACCGGGCAGGGTCAGGGACAGGGCGGACAGCCCGGCTTCGCCCGGGGCACCGTGAAAGCCGTGGACGGCAACGTCGTGTACCTGACAGACTCCAATGGCAACACCGTCAAGGTCACCACCGGCGACGCGACGAAGGTCCAGCTCAACAAGGACGGCAAGGTCACCGACCTGCAGCCCGGCCAGAGCGTGACCGTCGTCGGCACCCCCGACGCCAACGGTGGCTACACCGCCAGTCAGCTCGTCGAAGGCAACGCTGCCGCCGGCGGCTTCGGCGGAGGAGGCTTCGGCGGAGGTGCGGCCGGCGGCAACCGGAACCCGTCCGGCGGCTGACCCGGAGCCTGTCGGACGAACCGCGAGGCCCTCGCCCCTTCCCTGGGCGAGGGCCTTCGCACGTGCTCAGCGCGGTTCGCCGTCCCGGAGGAGCGGCATCACCGGTCCCACGCCGCGTTCCGGTCGGTGTCGCGCAGGAGGTGGAGGAGGTTGAGGAGGGTGCTCACGGGCGCGTTGCCGAAGTCGACGAGCAGACGCCCGTCGAGGGTGCTCTCCCCGGCCGAGGCCGAACCCCAGAGGAGGCCGTACCGCAGGCCCCGCCGGTGCACTTCGCCGAGGAGCGCGGTGATCTGCGGCGCGGTGTAGTCGTGCATCCGGGGGTCGTCCGGCGCGACGGGCGGGCGGCTCACGCGGCGGAGTCCAGCAGGCGCCTACTGCCTGGAATGAAGGCATTGCTGACGGTCCATCCGGACCGTCGGGCATGACCGTAGCGCGACACGCCACAAATCTGTGGCGATCTGTGGGAAGTTCCCCCGAACGTGGTGGCAGCACTGAGGCGGACTGGTCCCCATGGCACTTCGATCGAACCCGACTCTCCGCCAGCTGCGGTTGGGTGCCGAACTGCGCAGGATACGGGAGCAGGCCGGCCTCGGCGGCAGCCAGCTCGCACGTGCGTTGGGCATCAATCCCGCCCACGTGACCCAGATGGAGAGCGGCAGGACCGGCATCAGCGTCGAGCGCCTGCGCACGATCGCTGCACTGTGCATGTGCGTCAATGAGCCGCTGGTCGAGGCGCTGGCGGAGATCATCACAGACCGCGACAGGGGAGGTTGGTGGGAGGAGTACCGCGGAAGTCTGTCATCGGACTTCCTTGAGGTAGCGGAGATCGAAGGCCGTGCGCGTGGACTTTCGACGTACACAATGGCCTTCATCCCGGGGTTGCTCCAGACCAGCGCCTATGCGTCTGCCGTCTTCGCGCGAAATCTGCCGCCCCTCCCGCGCCATGAGGTCGATCTGAGGACGGCCTTCCGCATACAGCGACAGCACGTCGTTCGATCCAGCGAAGTCCCGTACGTTGCGTACATCCACGAGGCTGCGCTGCGGATGCAGTTCAGTGGCCCCGTCGTGCAAGCTGAACAGCTCGGCAGCCTCATCGAGGACTCCGACCGGCCGGCCATTTCGATCCGAGTAGTGCTGTTCGACGTCGACACTCTTCCGCTCGCGCACGAGAACTTCACCTATGCCGAAGGCTCGATCCCAGAGCTGGACACGGCGCAGTTGGATTCAGGGCTCGGCAACGTTCTCTTTGATGCGCCGGCCCATCTGGCCAGGTTTCGCACTCTGATCGCCCGGATCGACTCGGCGGCCCTGTCGGAAGACGAATCCCGAGAGTTCATTCGATCCATGAAGAAGGATACGGAAAGCAAGTATGCGTAACTCCTCCTGGCAGAAGTCCAGTTATTCAGGCGCGAACTCCGAGTGTGTCGAGGTGCGCGGTGCTGACGGAGTGATCGAACTCCGTGAGTCCGACGAGGGCGACGTCATCGTCCGTACGAGCGCTGCCAAGTTCGCGGCCTTCCTCCAGGGTGCGAAGGCCGGCGAGTTCGACCACTTCACCGCAGGCAGCTAGCGAATGTGGCGGCCCCTTGCTCGCTCGCAAGGGGCCGCCACCCGCTCACAGGCCGGGCACCTGGTAGCCGTTGAGGCGCCACAGCGCCGCGCTGTACCAGAGCAGGGCGATCAGGACGACCAGGGCGCCGCCGGCCGTGGGCAGGGCCCAGCCGGGCAGCCGGCGGTGGCGGACCACGATGACCTTGGCGACGAACGCGCCGTAGAGGAAGCACCCGGCGACCGAGTGCAGGGCGACCCGAGCGGTCGTCAGCTGCACCCCGTACGCCGTGATGCAGTGGTAGGCGATCGGCAGGGAGAGCAGGAACGCCCCCAGACCGACCAGCCGGTGCCCGGTCCGGACCGACCGGGGTGCGGCCGACAGACCGGGCAGCCGGCCGTACATCCAGAGCGCCAGCAGGAGCTGGATCAGCGCGAGGCCCAGCAGGGCGGTGCCGAGCTGGGCCTTGAGCTGGTTGGCGTCGTCGTAGCGGTGGCCGAAGAGGCTGCTGGTGTAGTCCGGGGTGTGCGCCCGGCCGTACCAGTAGAGGCCGGCCGTCACCGCCACCGGCAGGAGCGCCCACAGGAGGCCGGGGGCCCGCCGGGGGCGGGACGGCCGTTCGACGCCGTTCATCCGCTCAGCTGCCCTCGATCTTGTTGCCCGCGGTGTTGATCAGGTACCAGGTGGCCCCGAAGGCGCTGGACTCCTCGCCGTTGGTGTCGCCCTGGGCCGTGTCGCCCTCGAAGTAGTAGAGCGGGTGGCCGTTGTAGACGATCTGGGTCGTGCCGTCCTTGCGGGTGCTGGTGGAGAGCTTGGCCTGGTCGACGCCGTTGGTGGCGGTGGGGGCGCCGGTGGTCAGGGCGGGTGGCCAGGCGGTGGCGCAGGCGTCGTAGCAGGTCGAGGCGGACGAGGTGTCGGCCTCGAACAGGTAGAGCGACTTGCCGCGGGCGTCGACCAGGAAGTTCTGGTACTTGCCGACGGTGGTCGACGAGATCGTGGCGGCCGTACCGCTGATCGCGGCGGACGGGCTCGCGCTCTCCGTCGAGGTCGGTGCGGCCGTCGGGCTGCCCGTGGCGGTCGCCGTGACGGTCGCCGGTGCCGTGGTCGCCGTGGACGTCGTGCTCTTGCTGCTGGAGCAGCCGCCGCACACCAGGATGGCCAGGGCGGCGGCGACGGCGGCCGCGGTGGTCAGCGAGCGGGTATTCCTCATGGTCTTCTCTCCGACACAGGTGGGAACGGGTGTCGCCACTTCAGCCTGAACGGGCGCGTCGCTCCGCTCGGCACGCCAGGGGGCGGGCAACGCGGGCCCGCCGTTAACCCTGATGGCCGACGGTGCCACGCCGCCGGGGCCGAGGGTGGGTCCAGCCCCACCCGGGTGTACGGCTGGACCGGTACCCGGGCGGCCCCGTGCTCCCTAGCGTCGTTTCCACCACGACACGGAGGAGCAGGACCATGGTCACCAGCCAGGAGATCTTCGGCACGGTCAAGAAGTGCGTCGCGCTCTACGGCGCTGTCAGCGCCGTCGTCCTCGGCACGGTCGCCGTGATGGCGTCCACCGGCCACGGGACGACCGCGTTCATGTGGATCCGCGGCGGCATCCTCCTCGCAGCCGCCCCGCTGATCCACCGGATGGTCACCCGGGCGGCGGAGGGGTCCGCCAAGGCCTTCGACCGGGTCCGCACTCTCTCCACGATCATGCCGATCGCCGTCATCGGCGTCGATCTCGTCCCCGGCCTCTGCCCGCCCTGGTACGCCGTCCTCCAGGGGCTCTCCGCCCTCGCCCTGGTGGCGGTCGCCGTCCTCACCCGCGGCTCCGCTCTGCGAGCCGTCTTCCCGGAGAGCTGAAACGGCCCGTGCGCCGCCCCTCGAATTTCCCACTTCCCCGATTCACAAGTCTTGACCATGTGTTCACACCTTCGGGAGCATCGGGGGCGCCGGTCGCGGGGGAGGCAGGACGACTGGACGGTCCTTGGCGTTTCGTCAAGAAGGTGGCCGGTATGCCCCGACGTCTGCGACCGACCAGGGAAAGGGACGACCGGGCATGGCGAACGAATTTCACGATGTCGACCAACTTCTTTGCTCGAAGGCCGACTTGGCGTCGGAACTCCAGCAGGAATCCGCAGGCCTGTCGGCCCGAGTGGTCGAGGCATTCCTCGAAGTGCCGCGCCACCTCTTCGTCCCGGTGTTCTACCGCGAGGAGAGCGGCCTCCGGCTCCCCTGGCGCGCCGACGACTTCGCGGACGACTCCTGGCTGCGGGAGGTGTACGCGAACCGGGCGCTGGTCATCGAAGTCGACGGCGTCCACGCCGAGGACGCCGCCCCCGGGGGGTTCCGCGGCGGGGTCGCGACGTCGACCGCCGCTCTGCCGGGCCTGACGGCCGACATGCTCGACGCACTGGACGTCCGGCCCGGCGACCGGGTGCTGGAGATCGGCACCGGCACCGGCCACACCACAGCCCTGCTCTGCCACCTCGCCGGCGCCGCGACCGTCACCAGCATCGACCGCGCCGAGCGCCTGGTGACCGCCGCCCGCACCCGCCTCGGCGAAGCCGGCTTCGCGCCCACCGTCGTCCAGGCCGACGGCGCCGACGGGCACCCGGCCGGGGCGCCGTACGACCGGATCATCGCCACCGGAGAGGTCCGGCGCATCCCCCGGGCATGGCTCGACCAGTGCGCCCCGGGAGGCCTCGTCGTCGCCCCGGTCGCCGGCGCGGTAGCCAGGCTGACCAAGCCGGCGGACGGGCGTGCGGTCGGCCGCTTCCTCCCCCGCCCGGTCGCGTCCGGGCCGGGGTGCCCGGCCGTGGAGTCCGACCCCCGCGTCCTCGACGACCCGGCCTTCGCGTTCTGGGCCGGTCTGCACCTCCTCGGAACCTCCCGGGAACTGCCGGACCTCGAAGCCGCCCACAAGAGCTGGCTCACCCACAACCGCCCCCGCCGCGAGTGGTTCACCCTCGACGCCGGCCCGGAGGCCCAACGCGTGACCTACGCGGCCCCGGACGGCACCACGCTCAGCTGGGACCTCTGACCCCACGGCCCGCCGCGCAGGAAGTCGGCCCACCCGACTCCCTGTGCGCAACCCTGCGGACCACCCACCACAGCGACCCCCTCGCTCACCACAAGGGGCCGCCGAACGGTTGGTTGTGGTCGAACTCGTCGGGGCGGTGCGTCGAGCCGGTGCGGCGGGATCCGGTGCGAGGATCGGGGCATGAAGTACATGGTGCTGATGTACGCGGATCCGGCGGCGACGGCCGCGATGACCGACGAACAGCGAGCCGACGTGTTCGGCCGGCACGAGGCGTTGCACCGGGACCTGGAGGGCTCGGGGGAGATGCTGAACGGGGCGGGTCTGGCCTTTCCGGCGGACACGACGACCCTCCGGTGGAACGGAGGCCGCACGACCGCGGCGGACGGGCCGTTCGCGGAGGCGGCGGAGCACCTCACCGCCTACTACGTGATCGACTGCGCGACGCCCGAACGGGCGCGGGAGATCGCCGCGCGCGTCCTGGACTTCCACGTCGTGGCGGTCGAAGTGCGGCCGGTCCACGACCACTTCGGCATGGGCTGACGCCGCGACCCCGGTCAGGCGGCCGCCGGGTCGAATCCCCTGGTGATCAGCCGGACGGCCAGGCACAGTTCCCAGGCGAACACCGGTACGGCGGCGAGCATCCCGAACCCGGAGACCTGCTGGTAGACGCCGAACAGGACGGCGATCGCGGAGGCGAAGATCAGTGCGCCCCCGACGAGCCCCAGGACGGCGATGAAGCGCGGTACCAGCCGTGCGCGGTACAGCAGGAGCGCGAGCACCGCCGTGTTGGCTCCGCAGATGAAGTTGGGGCCGAGCAGGAACGTCCAGTCGTGGACGGCGACCAGGGCTCGGCCCACGGTGAGGAGTGAGGCGTTGTCCGCTCCCTGCGGCGGGTGTTGGCGAAGCGTCACCACGGCCAGCAGGCTGACGATGCCGACGGCGATGACGGCGGCTTCCAGGGTGCGGAGGCCGAGGTACCCGGCGGCGAGGCCTTCGCCGTGCCGCCGGGCGACGGGGTACAGCGTGAACGCGGTGCCGATGATGCCGATGGTGAGGAGTACCTCGAACAGGGCGCCCAGGAGCAGCCGGGTGTCCGGTCCGGCGCCGACCACGTAGTCGGCGGTCTTCAGGACCGGTCCGTACAGGACGAGCCCGCCGATCGAGGTGACGTGGGTGGCGAGGAAGCACGTGCCCGCCGCTGTCGCGAGGGTTCTCGGTGAGGCCATGGGGGGCTCCTTCGGCGAGGGGACGGAACAGGGGAGGTGTACGCCGTACACCTGCCTGCCCGACGCTAGGGTGTACCCCGTACACCTGTCAAGGAGATCGGTGAGGACCATGGCTCAACAGGCAGACACCGAGCGCCGGAAGCCGCTCAACCGCGACCGCGTGCTGCGCGCCGCCGTCGCGCGCGCCGACCAGTCCGGGATCGAGGCGTTGAGCATGCGCGGCCTCGCCCAGGAGTTGGGCGTCGTGCCGATGGCCCTCTACAAGCACGTGGCCAACAAGGAGCAGCTGTTCGACGGGATGGTCGAACTCGTCGTCGGCGAGATCGACGCGCCGGCCGACGGCCCCGACTGGCGCGGTGCGGTCCGTGAGCGCGTCCTGTCCGCCCGGCGGGCGCTGCTGCGGCACCCGTGGGCCCTGCGTGCCATCGAGTCCCGCGGCACCCCCACGCCCGCCGTGCTGGACTACCTGGACTCCGTCATCGGCACGTTCCGCAGGGGTGGCCTGTCCGTCGACCTCACCCACCACGCGATGCACGCGCTGGGCAGCCGCGTCTGGGGCGTCACCCAGGAGCTGTTCCCGGCTTCCCCGGCCGCCGATGCCGCCGATCCCGCCGGTCGGGTCGATCAAGGCGAGCAGGCGGCCGCGCTGCGGGCGATGGCGGCCAGGTACCCGCACATCGCCGAGATCGCCACGGCCCGGGCCCACGACGGTGCGTCGGTCGTCGGTGGCGGCTGCGACGACCAGTTCGAGTTCGAGTTCGCCCTCGACCTGCTCCTCGACGGCTTCGCCCGACTCCACGAGTGCGGCTGGAGCTCCGACGGCGGGTGAGCGGGCCGGGCGAGCGGGCCGGGTGAAAACCGGGCGACCGTCGGTAGCGCGACCGCCTAGGGTGGGCACGTCCCCCGGGCGGCCGTTTACCGCTCGTCGTTCGGCGCGACCAACGCGCCCGCAACCCAGGGAGTTGCCGCTATGACGCGCACCCTTGTCGCAGACCTCCCCGCACGCATCGGCGGGACGGTCACCGTCTACGGCTGGGTGAACACGCTGCGGCTGCAGCGGCGCCTGCAGTTCGTCCTGGTCCGCGACCACACCGGCCTTGTCCAGGTCACCCACCCGCGCGGCGGGGAGGGCGACGTCATCGAGGCGGCCTTCGAGCAGGTGACGGTCGAGTCGGCGGTGAAGATCACCGGCAGGGTGGTGGCGAACCCGCAGGTCAAGCTGGGCGGTCTGGAGATCGTCCCGTCCCGCGTGGAGATCGTCTCGCCCGCCGAGCCGAAGCTGCCGATCGACGAGAGGACCGGCATCGACCAGCGCCTGGACTGGCGGTTCCTCGACATCCGACGTCCCGCCCAGCACCTGGTCTTCGACGTCCAGACGACCGTCGAGCGGGCGATGCGCGAGGTGACCGCGGAGGAGGGGTTCACCGAGCTGCACACGCCGAAGCTGATGGGGACGGCCTCCGAGTCCGGCGCCGAGGTGTTCGAGGTCGGCTACTTCGGCCGGACCGCCTACCTCGCCCAGTCGCCGCAGTTCTACAAGCAGATGGCGATCGCCGGCGGCATCGACAGGGTCTTCGAGATCGGGCCGGTGTTCCGGGCGGAGCCGTCCTTCACCTCCCGGCACGCCACGGAGTTCACCGGCGTCGACGCCGAGATCGCCTGGATCGACGGGGTCGAGGACGTGATGGCCTTCGAGGAGCGGCTGCTGCGCCGGGTCCTCGTCGCCGTGGCCGAGCGCCACGGCGGGGCGATCGCCGAGCACTTCGGCACGCCGGTGGTCGTCCCCGAGCTGCCGTTCCCCCGGATCACGATGGCCGACGCCCTGGCGCGGCTGCGGGCGACGGGCTGGGACCCGGAGGGGGTGAAGGACGACCTCGACCCGGAGGGCGAGCGGACGCTGTGCGCCCTGGTCGCGGAGGAGACCGGGCACGAGTTCGTCTTCGTCACCCGCTTCCCGGCCTCGGTGCGGCCGTTCTACCACCTGCGGCCGGAGGACGACCCGACCGTCACCGAGTCCTTCGACCTGCTGTGGAAGGGCGTCGAGATCACCACCGGCGCCCAGCGCGAGCACCGGTACGACCGGCTGGTGGCACAGGCCCGCGAGAAGGGCATGGACACGGGGCCGCTCTCCGGCTACCTGGACTGCTTCCGTTACGGGACCCCGCCGCACGGCGGCTTCGGGTTGGGGCTGGGCCGGCTGCTGATGCTCGCCCTCGGCCTGCCGTCGATCCGCGAGGCGACGTTCCTGTTCCGGGGGCCGCACCGCCTGGAGCCGTAGGCGTGGACGGTTCGGCACAGGAAGGGTTCGGCGCAGGAAGTCGGCCAGGCCGACTTCCTGCGCCGAAGGCGTCCCTCGGTAGCCGATGGCCTCGCGCAGCAGCAGGACCGTTCCTGGCGTCATGCGTGCCGGGGCGTTGAGCACCAGCAGCTGGTTGACGGCGCTCGGCTGCCCGTAGGCGGTCTCGGCCCGGGCGGACTCCAGCGGGAGCGCGTGGTCCTGCACGCGGCGCAGGGCGGTGGGCAGGTCGAGAACCACCTTCTGCGCGCCGACGACCCGGACCGCCCGGCCGGCGCCGCCGACGTACGCGGTCAGCCGGCTGCCGCCGGCGGAGGCGGCGACGAGGGCGCCGGTTCGGTGTACGGGGCCGGCGCGGCGGCGTGCCGGGCGGGATCGGCCGCGTGCGGCCCGGTGGAGCCCGGTGCCGAGCCCGCCAGCGGGGTGGTGTCGAGGTAGCGCACCTCGTAGACCCGCTCGGTGAACCGCCAGCCGTCCGGCGTCCGTTGGTAACGGTCGTGGTAGACAGCGTAGTTGAGCCCCTGGAAGCCGCTCTTGAGGCGGGCGAGTTCATGCAGGTAGGCGCGGCCGGTGGCGGTGTCGCCGTCGATCTCGATCGCGCCCGGGTGGGTGGTCTGGACGAAGAAGTCCCACTGCTCCTGGAGTTTCTCGCCGCCGAGGCGGATCTGTTCGGGGCCGACCAGCTCGATCGGCACGTTCGGCATCCGCAGCACGCCGTCCGCGGTGAACAGCCGCGCGAGGCGGGCACGGTCGCGCATCATCACGGCGTCGGTGAACTCGCCCTGCAGAGCCTGGATCTCGACGCGGTCGGCGGTCGCCTGGAAGTCGTTCATCGGGTCCTCCGTTTCCCTCTGTCCGGTACGACCGGACGGCGCGCCGGAATGTGAGGCGGGGGCCGGACGTCACGTTCCGGTGTGCTGTGCTGTCGAAGCAGTGAGGGGACCGACGAGACGAAGGGGTGGGGAACGGTGCAGGACGAGGGAACGGACGACGACACCGCGACCGGGCGGCCCGATCCGGGCCTGGGCGCGATCATGGGCGAGCGGCGCCGGCTGACCAATCTGGCGTACCGGCTGCTCGGTTCGCTGGCCGATGCCGAGGACGTGGTGCAGGAGACCTACGCCCGCTGGTACGCGATGCCCCGGCGGGAGCGGGAGGCGATCGGCTCGCCCGGCGGCTGGCTGACGACGGTCGCCAGCCGGATCTGCCTCAACCTGCTGGGCTCGGCCCGGGTGCGGCGGGAGCGCTACGTGGGCGAGTGGATCCCCGAGCCGCTGCCCGAGCACCGGGAGTGGACGTCGTCCGCGACGGCCGCGGCGGCGGATCCGGCGGACCGGGTCACCCTGGACGAGTCGGTCGACATGGCGTTCCTGGTCGTCCTGGAGGCGATGACGCCGGCTGAGCGCGTCGCCTTCATCCTGCACGACGTCTTCCGCTACCCGTTCGCGGAGGTGGCCGCGATCGTCGGCCGGTCGCCGGCGGCCTGCCGGCAGCTGGCCTCCGCC
The DNA here is from genome assembly GCF_040651155.1 of Kitasatospora sp. NPDC048545. NCBI lineage: Bacteria > Bacillati > Actinomycetota > Actinomycetes > Kitasatosporales > Streptomycetaceae > Kitasatospora > Kitasatospora sp. NPDC048545. The sequence continues at coordinate 59,592 of NZ_JBEZIQ010000022.1, read as the reverse complement.
GCCCGCCGCCGGGTCCGCGCCGCGCAGGCCCCGGTGGCGCCGACAGGCGCGCAGGCAGCCGTGGTGCGGGAGTTCAAGCGGGCCTGGGAGGCGAGGGACCTGAAGTCGCTGATGGGTGTGCTCGACCCGGACGCCACCGTGGTCGCGGACAGCGGCGGTCTGGTCGGTGCGCTGCCGCAGCCGCTCTCGGGGAACGGGCCGATCGCCCGCGCCTACCTGGAGATCGCCCGTGTCGCGCCGGCCACGACGCTGCTGGAGTGCACCGTCAACGGCCGGCCCGGGCTGGTCGCCCAGCAGGGCGGGGTGACCGTCACCGTGCTCGCGTTCCGGATCGTCGAGGGCCTGATCACGCACGTCTGGGCGGTGCGCAATCCGGATAAGCTCCGCCCGTGGACGGACCCGCGCCCGGTGGGCGGAGGCCCGTCCGTGCCGGAGTGACCTGGGTCATACCGGTGGAGGGGTGGGGGCGGGCACTGTTGCGCGGGAGCGCACTGGTCGTGTGCACGCCCGTGCGCACACCACCGAGCGCCCCTCTATGGGCTTGTCGGCGTAAAACCGACCGATAAGGTGTTAATCCAACATTCATCCATGCCGCGTAGCCTCCGGGGGCTAGCCTCATGCTGAACGTCATCGTCCGACCGGGAGGCGAAAGCCCCGTGCAAGGCACTGTCACCACACCAGGCGGCTCCACGGTGGCCGGAGGCCAGGGCGAGGCGTTCCTGCTCGTCGTGGACGACGAACCCAACATCCGCGAGCTGCTCGCGGCCTCGCTGCGCTTCTCCGGCTTCCGCGTCGCCTCCGCCGCCAGCGGCACCGAGGCGCTCGACCTCATCGCCGTCGAACGCCCCGACCTCGTCGTGCTCGACGTGATGCTCCCCGACCTCGACGGCTTCACCGTCGTCGAGAAGCTGCGCGAGCGCACCAGCCGCGGCCAGATAGCCGGGCCCGCGCACGGACACCCCGGCGACCACCTGCCGGTGCTCTTCCTCACCGCCAAGGACGGCGTCGGCGACAAGGTCCAGGGCCTCGCCGCGGGCGCGGACGACTACGTCACCAAGCCGTTCAGCCTCGAAGAGCTGATCGCCCGGATCCGCGCCATCCTGCGCCGGGCCGGCGGCCCGGCCGAGGACGGCCGGCTGATCGTCGCCGACCTCAGCCTCGACCCCGTCGCCCACGAGGTCACCCGCGCCGGCACCCCGGTCTCGCTCTCCCCGACCGAGTTCAAGCTGCTGCACTACCTGATGGCCAACGTCGGCCGGGTGGTCTCCAAGGCGCAGATCCTCGACCACGTCTGGGCCTACGACTTCGGCGGCGACCTCTCCATCGTCGAGTCGTACATCTCCTACCTGCGCCGCAAGCTCGACTCCGGCCCCGCCCACGGCCCCAAGCTGATCCACACCGTGCGCGGCATCGGCTACGCACTGCGCCGCCCCCCGCAGGGCTGACCGGTACCGACGCCCGTGTTCGCCCGCTTCTCCTCACGGCTGTCGCTGCGCGCCCGGCTGCTGGTGCTCGCGCTCGTCCTGGTCACCACCGGGCTCGCGGTCAGCGACACCTTCGTCCTCGGCACCGTCCGGTCCCAGCTGGTCGAGCAGCTCGACGAGCAGCTCCAGCGCTACGGGCTGCCGCTGTCCCGCAAGCCTCCGGCGCAGGCCACCTCGCCGGCCCCCGGCCGGCCCGGCCTCACCGGGCGCCGGGTCAGCCTGCCCAGCCAGTACCTGGTGCAGTTCCTGTCCTCGGACGGCAAGGTCCAGACGGTCATGCGCCAGCCCGTCTCCGACAGCGACCCGGCACCCCAGCTGGCCGGGCTGGACCCGACCCGGACCGCCCCCGACGTCCCCTTCGACCTGCCCGACCAGCGCGGCCAGCACCGCTGGCGGGTCCTGGTGCTGCCGCTCCAGACGCCCCGCGGACAGACCGTCAATCCCAGCACCTTCGCCTCACCCGCCGTCACCCCGACCTACGTCATGGTCGCCGTCTCCCGCGAGGACATCGACGACACCCTCGGCAAGCTCAGCACCTCCTTCCTGGCCATCGGCGGCGCCGTCCTGGTGCTGATCGCCGCACTCGGCTTCTTCGCGGTGCGGGCCGGCCTGCGGCCGCTGCGGCGGATCGAGGCGGGCGCCGAGCGGATCGCGGCCGGCGAGCTGTCGCACCGGATGCCCGAATTCTCCCCCGGCACCGAGGTCGGACGGCTGGCCGTCGCGCTCAACGGCATGCTCACCCAGATCGAGGCCGCCTTCGAGGCGCGTGCCGAGTCCGAGGCCCGGATGCGCAGCTTCGTCGCGGACGCCTCGCACGAACTGCGCACCCCGCTGGCCGGGATCCGCGGCTTCGCCGAGCTGTACCGGATGGGCGCGCTGCCCACCGACGCGGACGTCAAGCGCACCATGACCCGGATCGAGAGCGAGGCCGACCGGATGGGCGCCCTGGTCGAGGACCTGCTGGTGCTCGCCAGGCTGGACGAGGAACGCCCGCTCGACCTCGCCCCGATGGACCTGCGCACCCTCGCCGCCGACGCCCTGCACGACCTCACCGCGCTCGACCCCAGCCGCCCGGTCGCGCTCACCGGCCCCTCCGGCACGGGCGCGCCCGGCGCGGCGCCCGTCATCGGCGACGAGGCCCGGCTGCGGCAGGTGGTGACCAACCTGGTCGGCAACGCGGTCAAGCACACCCCGGCCGGCACGCCGGTCCGGATCGGCGTGGGCGCCGGCGCCGACGGCACCTGCCTGCTGGAGGTCGCCGACGCCGGGCCGGGCCTCACCGAGGAGCAGGCCCGACGGGTCTTCGACCGCTTCTTCCGGGTCGACGCCTCGCGCAGCCGGGACAACGGCGGCGGCGCCGGACTCGGACTCGCCATCGCCACCGCCCTCACCCGCGCGCACGGCGGGACCCTCAGCCTGGAAACCGCGCCGGGCGAAGGCGCGACCTTCCGGGTCGAACTGCCCGACGGCGACCGGCCTTCCTGACAGCGGGCCTTCCTGGCAGCGGGCCTGCCCGGCGGCGGGCCTTCCTGGCGGCGGGCCGCCTTTCTGCAGGGCGGGTCACCTCGCCGACGGGACTTTGCGCGCCCTTTGTCGACTCGTCAATGATCCCGTCAACCAGGAAGGTTGAGCGGCCGGACATTGCCGGAATCCGGCATGGAGCGTAAAGAAAGCGTCTGCCTATGATCGGCACTGCCTGGCCGTCACCACCGTTACGGACCAAGGCCTTTGCTTTCTTTCCGACCCGAAAGGGGTCATTGTGAAACTCCGCCGTTCGCTGGTCTCGGCCGCCGTCCTCGCCTCCGTGATCGTGCCCGCAGCCGCGTTCTCCGCCGCACCGGCCTTCGCGGCGACGGCCTCGGCGTCGCAGGCCCGGAGCGAGAGCGGCTCGATCGCCGAGCTGGAGCAGGCCGCCGCCGACGCGGCCAAGGCCTACGAGGCCGCGAAGGCCCACGAGGCCGACCTCAAGGCCAAGTTCGACGCCTGGACCGCCCCGGCGGACCTCCGTGCCGCGTTCGAGGCGGCCAAGGCCGCAGCCGCGAAGGCCACCGCGACCAGGGAGGCCCTCGACAAGGCGGCCGGGGAAGCCGCCGCCGCGTACGGCAAGGCCAAGGAGGCGGACCTGGAGAAGGCCAGGGAGGCGATGCTGAAGGCGTTCGACGCCGCCAACGCCTCCCACACCGCCGAGACCGAGGCCAAGGCGGCCGTCGACGCGGCCGGCCGGGCGATCGACGACGACCGGATCGCCGAACTCCGCAAGGTCATCGCCGCGCAGGACGCCACCGAGAAGGCGGCCGCCGCCAAGGCCGCCGCCGACAAGGCGCTCGCCGACGCGAAGGCGGACGCCGAGAAGCCGGTGGAGAAGCCGGTCGAGCAGCCGGTGGAGAAGCCCGCCGAGCAGCCGGTCCAGCAGCCGGTGGAGAAGCCCGCCGGGCAGCCGACCACCGTCACCCCGGCCTCGGACACCACCAAGGCCTCGACCGCCACCGCCATGTCGGACCGGTCGGTCACCGCCGCCACCTCGACCACCGCCGTCACTCCGGCCACCTCGCCGGCGGCCACCACCACGGGCTCGACCACCGAGCTCGCCGAGACCGGCTCCGGCCCGGCCACCCCGTACCTCGCGCTGGGCTCCGGCCTCGCCGTCAGCTTCGGCGCCGCCGCCCTCTACGTCTCCCGCCGCAAGCCGGCCGCCCGCGCCACCCGCTGACCCACCCCGGTCCGCGCCCGCTCGGGAGGAGGGCGCGCACCGCACCGCACCCGCGACCGCAGGACAGGCCCCGGCCCGTCCTGCGGTCGCGGCGTTCCCAGCCCCGAAACTCCCCGATCGGGTGAACCGGAACCCGTTCACCCGGGTGGCCCCCCGGTCGTGTGCAACCGTGCAGCCGTTGCTTGTGCGGACTCGCACGGGCTGATCACACCGGACGGGAAGTGGGTGTCCCCATGAGCGTGCTTGTTGCCGAGAGGACCGTCGTGAACCTGGACCAGCAGCTGTGGCAGGCATGGAAGTCCATGGATGTACCCGAGGGCTTCTGCGCGGAGATCACCGGTGAGCACCGTGGCTGACCGCGAGGTGTCGTTCAAGCGGGACCTGTCGGAGTGGCGGGTCGCCCTGGTCGCCTGGCGGCTGCTGGTGCTGCAGGCGGCGGATCCGGTGGTGGGGGCCGGGATGTCGGAGCACTCGACGTACCGGGCGCACCCGTGGCGGCGGATCGAGCACACCCTCGGCAGCGGGCGGCGGCTGTTCTACCAGGACGCGGAGACGCTGCGGCGCGAGGTCGCGCGGCTGGACCGGGCGCACAAGCGGATCCGGGGCACGGCGCCGGACGGGCGGGCGTACGACGCCCGGGACGCCGCGACCAGGGCGTGGGTGCTGCTGACGCTCTTCGAGTGCGTGGTCGCCATGCGCCGACTGGGCGGGGACCCTTACGACGCCGGGCAGTTGGAGGAGGCGTACGCGGAGTTCAAGGGCGCGGTCGCGGCCTTCGACCTGCCCGAGGAGGAGTTGCCCGCCACGGCGAAGGACCTGCCGGCCTACTTCGCCCGGTACGCCCGGGAGAAGCTGGAGCTCACCGACGCGGCCCGCTACCTGATGGGCGACCTGCTGCGGGAGGCGCCCCGGCCGCGGCGGCTGTGGTTCCTCGGCGACGCCGGGTGGCGGGTGCTGCGGCGTCTGGTGGCCCGGGTGATCACCGAGCTGACGGTGGCGGACCTGCCGCCGGTGGTGCGGGAGCGGTTCGGGATGGTCCCCGCCAGGCGGGCGGTGCTGCTGTCCGCGTTGTTGCACCGGGGCGCGGGGGCGCTGGTGCGCCTCCTCCCGGACCGGATGCGCTACCGCTCCCCGGCCGAGCAGGGGCCGCCCCGCCGCTACCGCCCGCTGCGCGACCCGCGCGGGTCGCGGCTGGACCGGTTCTTCCGGGAGGTGCTGGACCAGACCGGCGACGGCTTCGTCACCGTGCACGACCTGCGGGCGATGGCGCACAACGTGTGCTGGCAGCTGGAGCTGGACGAGGCCGGCGAGGCGCGGGTCCACGAGGCCTTCGAGGGCTGGTGGGAGCAGCTGCGGGCGGCGATGGACGCCAACGGTGACGGCAAGGTCAGCCGGGAGGAGTTCGTGGCCGCGACCGCGGCCGGCCTGGACCGGGACGGGACGTACCTGGAGCAGGGGCTGCTGCCCGCGCTGCGGGCGGTGTTCACGGCGGCCGACACCGACGGCAGCGGTTTCCTGGAGTTCGACGAGTACCGCGCGGTGTTCGGCGGTCCGCGGGTGCACCCGGCCGAGCTGTCGCACGGTTTCCGCCAGTTGGACACGGACGGGGACGGGCGGATCACCCGGGAGGAGTTCCTGCACGGCTTCACCGAGTTCTTCACCGCCCGCGCCGACTCGACATCGGGTACCCAGCTCCTCGGCCGCGCCTGACCGGCGCCCGTCCGGGGCCGTTCGGCCGTAGCACGCCCCGTTCGCCGTCGCGAGCGGGGCGTCGGCCTGTCAAGCGCCGGTTCGGCCAAGAACCCGCCGGCATCCGCCCGCTCGTTCGTTGCCCCGCCACCGGCCCGGTCCGCAGACTGTGCGCACCGCACCGCACACGGTGACCGCACCGTGACGCACCCCACAGGGCTGTCAACTCCACCCCACCTGCAGTTCCCCCGTAAGGATGGTGGATACTGATGCTTGTGAACGTGTTCACGTTCACAAGCGGACAAGCTTGCATGGTTCGGCAGCGGTCTACGGCTATAGAAGATGTTTGTCCGGAATGAGCCCGTCGGAGTACGGGCCGGCTGGGAGAGAGGGCGACGTGGAACTGGCAATCGCTCACGAGACCATCGCGCGATGGCAATTCGGCATCACCACCGTCTACCACTTCCTCTTCGTTCCGCTCACGATCAGCCTGGCCGCGGTCGTGGCCGGCCTGGAGACCGCCTGGGTGCGGACGAACAAGGAGAAGTACTTCCACGCGACCAAGTTCTGGGGAAAGCTCTTCCTCATCAACATCGCGATGGGCGTCGTCACCGGAATCGTCCAGGAATTCCAGTTCGGCATGAACTGGTCCGACTACTCCCGCTTCGTCGGCGACGTCTTCGGCGCCCCGCTCGCGATGGAGGCGCTGATCGCCTTCTTCTTCGAGTCCACCTTCATCGGCCTGTGGATCTTCGGCTGGGACAAGCTGCCGAGGAAGATCCACTGCGCCTGCATGTGGATGGTCGCGCTGGGCACCGTGCTCTCCGCCTACTTCATCCTGGCCGCCAACTCCTGGATGCAGCACCCCGTCGGGTACGCGATCGACCCGGCCACCGGCAAGGCGCAGCTGACCGACATCACCGCGGTGCTGTTCCAGAACACCACCCTGACCGTCGTCGCCCACACCCTGACCGCCGCCTTCCTCACCGGCGCCGCCTTCATGGTCGGCATCTCCTCGTTCCACCTCTGGAAGGCCAAGCGGAGGCCGGAGACCGCCGACGCGAAGAAGACCGCCTCGATGCGCACCTCGCTGCGGCTCGGCCTGGTGCTCGCCGTGGTCTTCGGCGCCGGCACCGCCCTCAGCGGCGACGAGCTGGGCAAGGTCATGTTCGAGCAGCAGCCGATGAAGATGGCCGCCGCCGAAGCCCTGTGGGACACCCAGTCGCCCGCGCCGTTCTCGGTCTTCGCGGTCGGCGACGTCAGCAAGGGCCACAACTCGGTCGCGCTGGAGGTCCCCGGAATACTCTCCTTCCTCGCCCACAGCGACTTCAGCTCCTCCGTCCCCGGCATCAACGACACCGCCGCGGCCGAGGCCGCCCAGCACGGCGGCGACCCCAAGGACTACATCCCGAGCATCTTCGTCACCTACTGGGGCTTCCGCCTCATGATCGGCTTCGGGATGACCTCCTTCGTGGCCGGCCTGATCGGACTCTGGACCACTCGCAGGAAGTTCCTCCTGCGGCCCGAGTTCCGCACCGGCGAGACCGAGGTGCCCCGGCTGATGCTCACCCCCGGGCGTGAACTCGGCCCGCTGCTGACCACGTGGAGCTGGCGGATCGGCATCCTGACCATGGGATTCCCGCTGATCGCCAACAGCTTCGGCTGGATCTTCACCGAGATGGGCCGTCAGCCCTGGGCCGTCTTCGGCCTGATGACCACCTCCAGTGCGGTCTCGCCCAACGTCGGCGTCGGCACCCAGATCGGCGCACTGGCGACCTTCACCACGCTGTACGCGATCCTCGCGGTCGTCGAGGTCCGGCTGCTGGTCAAGTACGCCAAGGCCGGCCCGGTGGTGACCGAGCAACCGCCCACCGAGGACCCCTCGCTGCGCGGGCCGTCCTCCGGCGAGGACGCCGACAAGCCGCTCGCCTTCGCGTACTGAGGCACCCGGGACGACTGAGGACCACTGGGGAACTGAGGATCTGACATGCAACTCCACGACGTCTGGTTCGTGCTGATCGCGGTCCTGTGGATCGGCTACTTCTTCCTGGAGGGCTTCGACTTCGGGATCGGCATCCTGACCAAGCCACTGGCCCGGAACACCGCCGAGCGCCGGGTGCTGATCAACACCATCGGCCCGGTCTGGGACGGCAACGAGGTCTGGCTGCTGACCGCCGGCGGCGCCACCTTCGCCGCCTTCCCGGACTGGTACGCGACGCTCTTCAGCGGCTTCTACATTCCGCTGCTGGTGATCCTGGTCTGCCTGATCGTCCGCGGCGTGGCCTTCGAGTACCGGGCCAAGCGTGACGGTGCCCGCTGGCAGCGGAACTGGGAGGAGGCCATCTTCTGGACCTCGCTCCTGCCCGCCTTCCTCTGGGGCGTGGCCTTCGCCAACATCGTGCGCGGCGTGGACATCGACGCGCAGAAGAACTACGTCGGCACCCTCGGGGACCTGCTGAACCCGTACGCGCTGCTCGGCGGCCTGGTGACGCTCTCCCTGTTCACCTTCCACGGCTCGGTGTTCGCCGCGCTCAAGACGGTCGGCGAGATCCGTGAGCGGGCCCGCAGGGCCGCCCTGCAAGCCGGACTGGTGACGGCCGTGCTGGCCCTGGTCTTCCTGGTCTGGACGCAGGCCCACAGCGGCAACGGCCGCAGCCTGGTCGCCCTGGTGATCGCCGTGCTGGCCCTGGCCGGCGCCCTGGTCGCCAACCAACTGGGCCGTGAGGGGTGGGCGTTCGTCCTCTCCGGGGCGACCGTCGTGGCCGCCGTCGCGATGCTCTTCCTGGCGCTCTTCCCGAACGTCATGCCGTCCACCCTGAACCCGGCCTGGAGCCTGACCGTCGGCAACGCGGCATCCTCGCCGTACACGCTGAAGCTGATGACCGTCGTGGCGGCGGTCTTCACCCCGCTGGTGCTGCTCTACCAGGGCTGGACGTACTGGGTGTTCCGCAAGCGGATCGGCGTCCAGCACATCCCCGGGCACGCCCCCGCCGCCCCCGCCGCCCCGCTCGACCGGGCCTGACGCGATGAAGCCGGTCGACCCCCGACTCCTCGGGTACGCCCGCACCACCAGGGCCTTCCTCGCCGGATCCGTGCTCCTCGGCGCGGCCGGTGCGGCCCTGGTGGTCGCCCAGGCGGGTCTGATCGCCGAGATCGTCGTCCGCGCCTTCCAGCGCGGTGCGACCCTCGCCGAACTGACCGCGCCGCTGCTGCTGCTCGCCCTGACAGCCCTCGGGCGCGGGCTGGTCGGCTGGCTCACCGAACTCACCGCGCACCGGTCCGTCGCCCGGGTGAAGTCCACCCTGCGGCTGCGGCTGCTCGACCACGCCACCGCGCTCGGCCCGTCCTACCTGGCGGGCCGGCGCACCGGAGAACTCACCACCCTCGCCACCCGCGGCGTCGACGCACTGGACGACTACTTCGCCCGGTACCTGCCGCAGCTGGCGCTGGCCGTGGTCGTCCCCGTGATCGTGCTGCTGCGGATCGTCGGCGTCGACTTCACCTCGGCCGCGATCATCGCCGGGACGCTGCCGCTCATCCCGCTGTTCATGGTGCTGATCGGGATGGCCACCCAGTCCCGGATGGACCGGCAGTGGGACACCCTGGCCCGGCTCTCCCACCACTTCCTCGACGTGGTCGCCGGGCTGCCCACCCTCAAGGTGTTCAACCGGGCCCGCACCCAGGCCGCCACCATCGCCCGGATCACCGCCGACTACCGCCGGGCCACCCTGCGCACCCTGCGGATCGCCTTCGTCTCCTCCTTCACCCTGGAGCTGCTCTCCACCCTGTCCGTCGCCCTGGTCGCGGTCACCGTCGGCTTCCGGCTGGTGGACGGCACGCTCGACCTGGAGACCGGGCTGCTGATCCTGGTCCTCGCCCCCGAGGTGTACGTCCCGATCCGCCAGGTCGGCGCGCTCTACCACTCCAGCGTCGAGGGGCTGACCGCCGCCGACGAGCTGTTCCGGGTGCTGGAGACCCCGCTGCCCGCCACCGGCACGGTGCCCGCGCCCGACCTGGCCGGCGCCCTGATCGAGGCGGACGGGCTGGTCGTCCACCACCCCGGACGGACCGGGCCCGCCCTGGACGGCGCCGCGCTGACCCTGCGTCCGGGCTCCAGCACGGCCGTGACCGGCCCGAGCGGCGCCGGCAAGTCCACCCTGCTGGCCGTCCTGCTCGGCCTCACCGCCCCCGGGACCGGCACCGTCCGGATCACCGCCGCCGACGGCCGGTCCCACGCCCTGGCCGACCTGGAACCCGGGAGCTGGCGGCGGCAGATCGCCTGGGTGCCGCAGCACCCCCACCTGTTCGCCGGGACGGTCGCCGACAACCTGCGGCTCTACCGGCCCGACGCGACCGACGAGCAGCTGTGGACGGCGCTGCGGGCCGCACACGCGCTCGACTTCGTGACCGACCTGGCCGCCGGGCTCGGCGAGGACGGCGCCGGGCTCTCCGCCGGGCAGCGCCAGCGCCTCGCCCTCGCCCGGGTGCTGCTCGCCGACGACCGGCCGCTGGTGCTGCTGGACGAGCCCACCGCCCACCTGGACGGCGCCTCCGAGGCGGCCGTCGTGGACGCCGTCCGGACGCTCGCCGAGGACCCGGCGCGCACCGTGCTGATCGTCGCGCACCGGCCGGCCCTGCTGGCCGTCGCGGACCAGCGGGTCCGGCTGCTCCCGCCCCCGGCCGAGGGCCTCCCCGCCGCAGGACCCGTCCCCGCCCTCGCCCACAGCGGCCGCCCGACCGCCGCCCCCGCCGTCCCCGGGGAGCCGGAGACCGAGGCCGGCAGCACGCCCCGGCTGGCCCTGTCCGTCCTGCTCGGGGCACTCGCCCTCGGCTGCGCCGTCGCGTTGATGGCCACCTCCGGCTACCTCATCTCCCGCGCCTCCGAGATGCCGCCGGTGCTCTACCTGATGATGGCCGTCACCTCGGTCCGCGCCTTCGGTATCGGCCGCAGCGTCTTCCGCTACGCCGAACGGCTCGTCTCGCACGACGCGGTGCTGCGCACCCTCGGCACCCTGCGGGCCGCCGTCCACCGGCGGCTGAGCGCGCTCGCCCCGGCCGGCCTGCCCGCCTTCCGGCGCGGCGACCTGCTCTCCCGGCTGGTCGCCGACGTGGACGCGATCCAGGACCACTACCTGCGCTGGCGGCTGCCGGCCGCCGTGGCCGGCGTGGTCGCGCTGGGCTCGACGCTGGCGATGGCCGCCTTCCTGCCCGCCGCCGGGGCCGTGCTCGGCCTCGGACTGCTGCTCGCGGGCGTGCTGGTGCCCGCCCTGGCCGCCCGCTGGTCGGCCGGCGCCGAGCGGCGGCAGGCCCCGGCGCGCGGGCGGTTGGCCACCACCGTGGTGGACGCCTTCACCGGCACGGCCGAACTCACCGTGGCCGGCGCGCTGCCCGCCCGGCTCGCCGCCGTCCGCGGCGCCGACGCCGCGCTGACCCGGCTGGCCGCCCGCTCGGCCGCCACCACGGCGCTCGGCACCGGACTGATCGCGCTGCTCACCGGGCTGACGGTGACGGCGGCGGCGGCCGTCGGCGTCCAGGGGGTGCGCGGCGGGGCGCTGGCGCCGGTCTGCCTGGCGGTGGTGGTGCTGACCCCGCTGGCCGCCTTCGAGGCCGTCACCGGGATGCCGCTCGCCGTCCAGGCCCGTCAGCGCAGTCGCGCCGCCCGGGCCCGGCTGGACGAGGTGCTGAACGCCCCCTCGCCGGTGACGGAGCCGGCGGACCCGGCGGAACTCCCCGGTGAGCCGTTGCCGGTCGCGGTGCGTGGGCTGACCGTGCGGCACCCCGGGCAGGCGTCCGACGCGCTCGCCGGGGTGGACCTCGACCTCGCCCCGGGCCGCCGGATCGCCGTGGTCGGCCCGTCCGGCTCCGGCAAGACCACCCTTGCCCAGGCGCTGCTGCGCTTCCTGGAGCCGGGCGCCGGGAGCGTCACCTTCGCCGCCGGCCGTCCACAGGCTGTGGACAGCCGGGAGCTCGCGGGCGAGGACGTCCGCCGGGTGATCGGGCTCTGCGCACAGGACGCGCACGTGTTCGACAGCTCGCTGCGGGAGAACCTGCGACTGGCCCGGCCCGACGCGGACGAGGACGAACTGCGCGCCGCGCTCGCCGCCGCCCGGCTGCTGGACTGGACGCGGAGCCTGCCGGACGGCCTGGACACCATGGTCGGCGAGCACGGCGCCAGGCTCTCCGGAGGCCAGCGCCAGCGCCTCGCGCTCGCCCGGGCCCTGCTCGCGGACTTCCCCGTACTGGTCCTGGACGAGCCCGCCGAGCACCTCGACCTGCCCACCGCCGACGCGCTCACCGCCGACCTGCTGGCCGCCACCGAGGGCCGCACCACCGTGCTGATCACCCACCGGCTGGCCGGGCTGGACGACACCACGGTGGACGAGGTGCTGGTGCTGGACGGCGGCCGGGTGGCCGAGCGGGGCCGCTGGTCCGAGCTGGTCGCCGACCCGGACGGGCGGCTGCACGCGATGTGGCGGCGGGAGCGGGAGGCGGACGGGCTGCTGGAGCCGGCCGGGCGCTGAGACCGGGCCGCCGATCCCCGTGCGCCCGGTGTGCCCGCCGTGCCCGCCGTGCCTGACGGGCCCGCCGTGCCCGCTGATCGCCGGTGGGGGCCGGTCATGCCGTCCTTCGTCTGAAAAGCGTACAAACTAGGCTTTCTGCATGGACCCGATGCCGGACGTTCCCGAGGCCACCCCCGAGGCCACCCCCGAGCCGACACCCCATCGGGTGCCCGAGATCGCCTCGCTCGGCCTGGACACCCTGGTCACCGAGGTCGCCGAGCGCCTGCAGTCGGCCGCCGCCGTCACCGACCGGATGCAGCGGCTCCTGGAAGCCGTGGTCGCCATCGGCGCCGGCCTGGACCTGCACGCCACCCTGCACCGGATCGCCACCGGCGCCGCCGAACTGGTCGACGCCCGCTACGCGGCGCTCGGCGTGATCGCCCCCGGCGGCACCGGCCTGGCCGACTTCATCCACGTCGGCGTCGCCGACGAGACCGCCGCCGAGATCGGCGACCTGCCCGCCGGCCGCGGCGTCCTCGGCGCGCTCATCGACCGCCCCGAACCGCTACGGCTGGCCGACCTCGGAGCCGACCCGCGCTCCTCCGGGTTCCCGCCGCAGCACCCGCGGATGCAGACCTTCCTGGGCGTGCCGATCCGGGTCCGCGAGGAGGTGTTCGGCAACCTCTACCTCACCGAGAAGAAGGGGGGCGGCGCCTTCACCCCCGAGGACGAGCAGGTCGTGCACGCCCTCGCCGCCGCGGCCGGCGTGGCGATCGAGAACTCCCGGCTGTACGAGGAGGGCCGCCGCCGCGAGCGCTGGATCGCCGGTGCCGCCGCCGTCACCACCGCGCTGCTCTCCGCCGAGCAGGCCGAGACGGCCCTGACCGTCGCGGCCGAACAGGTGCGGGAGCTGGCGGACGCCGCCCTCGGCATGATCCTGCTGCCGACCGGCCCGGAGGGTGAGGAGGACGGGCAGATGCGGGTCGCCCACGCCTCCGGCGAGGTGGCCGAGTTCGTCCGCGGCGAGCTGCTGCCCAAGGAGAGCTTCGCGGCCCGGCTGCTGGAGGGGGAGAGCGTCCGTCTGGACGACATGTCCAGCGACCCGACCGTGGTGATGCGGCTCGCCCGCCGCTTCGGCCCGTCCATGGCCGTGCCGATGATCGCCGCCGGGCGGGTGCTCGGCGGCCTCTGCGTCTGGCGGCCGTGCGGCGCCCGGCCGTTCACCGACGGCGAGAAGCAGCTCGCCGAGACCTTCGCCTCCCAGGCCGCCCTCGCCCTGCGGCTCGCCGAGGGCCAGCGCGACCAGCAGCGGCTGGCCGTCTTCCAGGACCGCGACCGGATCGCCCGGGACCTGCACGACCTGGTGATCCAACGGCTGTTCGCCACCGGGATGATGCTGGAGAGCGCGGCCCGGCGGGCCATCGTCCCGGAGGTGCGGACCGGCATCGGCAAGGCGGTCGACGAACTGGACGCCACCATCCAGGAGGTCCGCACCACCATCTACGCCCTCCAGCACGACAACCACGGCGACGCGCCCGACACCCTGCGCACCCGGGTGCTGCGGGAGGCCAGCCAGGCCGCCGCGGCCCTCGGCTTCAAACCGGCGGTGAGCTTCGTCGGCCCGGTGGAGAGCCTGGTCGGCGAGAAGACCGGCCGTCAACTGCTGGCGGCACTACGGGAGATGCTGTCCAACACGGCACGGCACGCGCGGGCCTCCCGGGTCGGCGTGGAGATCGACGCCACCGTCCACCTGGGCGACGACGGCCGGCCGGTCGGCGGCGACCCGGAGTCACTGGATCGCAGCGGCCGCCCCGGCGTGCTGCTCTCCGTGACCGACGACGGGGTGGGCATCCCGGAGGGCGGCCGGCGCAGCGGGCTGCTCAACCTCACCCGGCGGGCGGAGGCCCTCGGCGGCGACGCCTGGCACGAGGGCGGGCCCTACCGGAAGGGCACCGTGGTGCGCTGGACGTCCCGGCTCTGAGGGTGTTCCCAGGGGCTGTCCGGGCGGGTTCCGAAGGCATTCGAAAAGCCCTCGGGTAAAGACAAGTGAAAGTTAAACGAGAGAGAACTTCCCGACCAACGGAGCAAGTTGTGAACGTTCTGGGCTTTCCGGGGCTCTGTGTGCACACATAGCTTTGCTCCGCTCGGAGGGGAAACCGGAAGGTAACCGGACGGAGGGGGCAGTGGACGCTTCCGGCCGCGGTCACACCGCAGCAGGGGCAAGTCGAGGGGGGTTCCGCGCCGAACGGACCGCGGACGGGCGCTACCGCTGGCAACTGAAGGCGCCCAACGGCCGGGTGGTCGCGATCACCCCGGCCGCGTTCGAAACGGCCGGTGAGGCCGAGCGCTGCTTCGACGGCCTGCGCGTCGGGGCGGCCGAACTGACCGCCCGCATCACCCACGTCCGGGACGGCATCGGCTGGATCTGGGTCGTCCCGGGTTCGCGCAACCTCCCCGAAGTGCGTTCCAGCCGCGCGTACGAGCGGTACGCGACCTGCCAGAACGCCTTCCGGCGGTTCGTGGTGCTGCTCGCCAAGCAGCCGCCACGCGAACTGCCGCCGCGCGAGTTGTCGCCGCGCGAACTGCCTGAGCGCGCAGTGCCGTTGAGACGCACCGATGGCCACTGAGCGGCGCGGTCCGCGGCTGCTGGTCGTGCCCGCGGCCGACCGCTGCCTCGGCTGGGCGCTGCGCGCCGCCAACGGCCGACCACTCGGCGTCGGCGTGCGCACCTACCGCACCGAGGAGGAACTGGCCGAAGCGGTCAGAGAGTTGCTGATCGAGCGGGCCGCGCTGCGGTGCTCGATCAGCCAGTCCGAGGGGCGTCAGTGGGTCTGGGCCGCCTCCCTGCCGGTGCGCAGCACCCGGCCGGGGGCGGCCTCCGCCGTTCCGGTCGCCCGCAGTGCCCGCGGGTACCTGCGGCGCGACCAGTGCCAGGCCGGGATCGATGGATTCCTGGCCGCTCTGCAGTGGGTGGGGCAGGAGCTGCGCCGTTCGGGGCGCGACGGCCGCCGGCCGCTGTAGCCCGCCGCCCGCGTGCCGCATGCCGTGGTCAGCCGCCCGCATGCCGTGGTCCGTCGTCGCCGTGCGGTGGTTCGCCATCGCAACGGCACGGTTCGCCGCCGATGGGTCGTGGGCGGCGTTCCGTTCGTGCGTTTCCGGTGAAGCCCAGGTTTCCGGCAACACCCCGAGCAGCCTCCTGGAGAAGAACGTCGACCGGGTTCGGAGGCCCGGTCCCGCCCCTGTCGCGTCAACGCTGACCAGTGCCTAAACCTCGCTGAACCGATGAGTCGACATTCCCCGGCGGCCCTCGACCTCCCTTCCGGCGGAACCCGCCCGCCGGACAGGATCTGCACTGCCGGACAGGCCGCAGCGGACGCGGCCACCGGCCCCGAACTCCCGACCGGAGCAAGGGTTCACGCGATGGACGTCTCTCCCACCGGAGGAAGAGAAACATGCGTAAGACCGCTGCCAACCTGCTTGCCGCCGCCGCGCTGGCGACCTCGGTCGCCACCGTCTTCGCCGGCACCGCCGTCGCCGACCCGGCCGGCCTGCCGAACTCCCAGGACATCGTGGGCGTCGGCTCGGACACCACCCAGGCCGTGCTGAACCAGCTCGCCGCCGACTACAACGCGACCCTGACCAACCCGAGCGACCCGCACCTGTACAGCTGGGACGCGATCCCCTCCGGCACCATCACCACCAAGTCGGGCGCCACCGCGATCACCCGCCCGAACGGCTCCGGCGCCGGCATCACGGCGCTGAACGCCAACACCAGCGCCACCGTCGACTTCGCCCGCTCCTCCCGCGCCCCGCAGGCGAGCGACCCGACCACCGACGACTTCGTCGCCCTTGCCAAGGACGCCGTCGCCTGGGCCGCCCCGGCCACCGGCAACGCCCCGGCGAACCTGACCACGCAGAACCTGAAGGACATCTACACCTGCACGGTCACCAACTGGAACCAGATCAGCGCGTCGCTCCCGAACGCCACGATCAAGCCCTTCCTGCCGCAGGCCAGCTCCGGCACCCGTTCCTTCTTCCTGACCACCATCGGTGGCGGCACCGCCGTCACCCCGGGCGCCTGCGTCACCAGCGGCACCCAGGAGAACCAGGGCAGCGACCCGGCCCTGGCCGACGTCAACTCGGTGGTCCCCTACTCCGCCGCCCACTACATCGGCCAGGTCTACTTCGGCAAGGGCAGCGGCGCCGACGTCCAGGGCCCGCTGACCATCCGCAGCGTCGACGGCGTCGCCCCGGTCGACACCGTGAACAAGACCATCAGCTCCGCGTTCGCGGCCACCGCGTACTCCCGCGTGGTCTACAACGTCTTCCGTGACGCCGAGTGGACCGCCACCGACGCCCACGGCACCGCCCTGCGCGCCATCTTCGGCAAGGGCGGCTGGATCTGCACCAAGGGTGCCGCCGACATCAAGAGCTTCGGCTTCCTGCCGCTGTCCTCCTTCGCCTGCGGCAGCGTCACCCACTCCTGAGCCACCCCGCACCTCACCGGCGGCCGCGGGGCCTCGCCCCCGCGGCCGCCGGCCCGGTCCGACGACGAGCCGGGATCCGGACCTCCGGGTGCCCGCCGCCGGAGTCCCCCGCCCGCGGCGGTGCCATCCGCGCATGAGCTTCTTCGAACCGCACGACCGGAACACACCTCTCCCTCTCCCAAGGAGTTCAGCATGTCCCGCATCAGCGCCCGCCTGGCCTCGTCCGGTGCCGCCGTCGTCCTCGCCCTGACCGCCGCGAGCGGTGCGGCCGTCGCGGACACCCCCGCCACCACGCCGGCCGCCGGCCAGGCCGTGATCACCACCGACGTGAGCTTCCTGTCGAACGCCGCGCGCAACGGCATCGTGGTCATCCCGCTCCAGCCCGCCAACCCGGCGTTCGACCCGAACGCCGGGCTCACCGTGACCCTCCCGGTGAGCGGCGGCGCCGCGAACATCCCGGCGTTCTACGGCGACGTGCAGTTCGGCGGCGGCCTGCTCTTCCTGAACCTCGCCACCGGCCGGAGCGTGACCTTCAAGCAGCTCGACTTCTCGGTCGCCAACGGCTACTTCACGGCCGTGCCGACCGGCTCGACCACGCCCGTGCCGCTGCTGGACCCGGCCGGTGACAACGTGATCAACCGCACCGGCCTCACCCAGAACCTGAACTCCTCCAGCTTCCAGGTGGACGCGGAGGGCGCGAGCTACCTCGACGCCAAGCTCGGCACCACGTTCTTCACCGCCGGCCAGCAGATCGGCAAGCTCGCGCTGTCCTACACCCCGGCGCACTGAGCCCCGGCGGGCCGGACCCCGGCGCACCGAAACCCCGGCGGGCCGAACCCCGCCGCGCCGAACCGCAGATCGGCGGGCCCGCGCCTCGGCGTGGGCCCGCTGCTTGTGGAGTTCCCAACTCCGGTACGGAGTCGCCGCGTTGTGGTCTCGTACACCTGGCCGACCGGATCCCGCCACATCCGGCTGGCCGAATAGTACGCACGGAACCGTCCGTCCCCAGCGCGATCGACTCCCTCGCGCCGCCTCCCTCGGCGGCCCGCATCCCCCGGAGGCCCCGCCATGAGAAACCGCGTACCCGACCCGAGAGACCGAGGGCGGTGGCGCCGTCGACTTCCGGCCCTGGCGTTCTCCTGGGCCGTCGTCGCGGCGCTCGCCGTCGTTCCGATCGGGTTGGGCGCGGTGCCGCAGGCGCACGCCGACTCGGCTGTGACGGTGCCGGGCCCGAAGGTCTGGATCCCGGCCACCAAGCAGTACGGGCCGGCGGGCAGCGTGACGGTCTCCCAGACGGCCAACCTCACCAACCAGGTCCTCCAGGTCTCCTGGACCGGCTTCACCCCGACCGTCGCGATCGGCGACAAGTCCCCGGTCGCGGTGGCGCAGAAGGAGTCGACCAAGATCCTCTACGCGGTGCGGATCTACCAGTGCCGCGGCACCGACCCCGCGGTGACCGACTGCTACGGCAGCACGCTCTACGGCGGCGACCGGTCGAAGGGCTTCGAGCAGCCGCCGCGTCCGACGCGCCTGGAGACGCCGGAGTGGCCCTCCAACCAGGTGATCGCCGCGACCGGGCCGGACGGTTCGGGCACCGCCTCGATCGAGGTGTGGAGCGCCAAGGAGAGCGCCACGCTCGGCTGCGACGCGACCCACCCGTGCTCCCTGGTGGTCGAGCCGAACTACGGCGGTGACCCGCTCGACCTCTTCCAGGTCCTCGACGGCGGAGCCGACTGCGAGTTCCACGACCTGGACGACGACCCGGACGGCTTCACCGCCGCCGACGGCATCATGCGCCCCGGGCCGGCCTTCCAGAACTGGAAGACGGGGAACCGCACCAGCGAGCAGTGCGCCTGGAAGCACCGGACCGTGGTCCCGCTCGGCTTCGCCCCCACGCCGGACGCGTGCGCGGCGAGCAACCAGGCCTTCGGGACCGCCGGTCTTGAGATGGCGAACCGGGCGATGCAGCAGTGGCGGGCGGGCCTGTGCCTGGGCGGCTCGCCGATGACCGTGGGCTACGTCCCGGCCGGCGGCGAGCCGCAGGCCCGGGCGGCGTTCCTGGCCGGCAGCAGCACCACGGAGGTCGCACTGACGGCCCGGCCCGACGGTTCACCGGCCCCGCGGCCCTACGTCTACGCGCCGCTCGCCACGACGGGCATCTCGGTCACGTACGTGGTCGACGACCCGTCCACCGGCCGGCAGATCCGCGACATGAAGCTGAACGCCCGGCTGGTGGCCAAGCTGCTGACCCAGTCCTACGCCACACCCGGCGCGGCGATCCCCTCGGTGGCCGGCAACCCGGTGTGCCTGTTCACCGACCCCGAGTTCAAGCAGCTGAACCCGGAGACCACGGCCAACGGGATCCACTGGCCGAGCAGCTGCGGCGGGATCCTGACGATCTACCCCGGGGTCCCCGGCGGCACCACCGACCTGACCTACCAGGTGACCTCGTGGCTGGCGGCCGATCCGGACGCGGCCCGGTTCCTCGACGGCGAGCCGGACCCGTGGGGCATGCACGTCGACGGCTTCTACCTGAAGCCGAAGTTCGCCGGCTACCCGACGGAGGCCTTCCAGACCCAGGACTTCACCGGGCCCGACCGGGACGACCCGGGCGTGGACTACCGGCACTGGAAGCAGTACGAGTGGAATCCGTCCATCGACGGCCTCGGGCGCGTGCTCCGCAACCTGATCCAGAACCAGCCCAACTGCCAGGAACCGAACATCGACCCCGCCACCGGCGGTCACAAGGCGTGCGCCGCGCAGCTTCCCGGCCAGCGGGCGATGCTCGCCATCATGGACACCGCCCAGGCGAAGGCGTTCTCGCTGCCCGAGGCCGCACTGCTCAACCCGGCCGGCTCCTTCGTGTCGCCCACCACGGCCGGCTTCCAGGCCGCCGTCGCCGACATGCCGACCGGCGCCGCCACCGGGGTCCAGCAACTGCCCTACGGCACGCCCGACACCGCGTTCTCGCGGGACCAGCGGGCGTACCCGCTGAGCGTCGTGCAGTACGCGATGGTGCCCACCGGCGGACTGTCCGCCGAGAAGGCCGCCGCGATCTCGCGGTTCCTCAAGACGGTGACCACCGACGGCCAGACGTACGGGCTCGCCCCCGGGCAGCTCGCCCAGGGCTACCTGGCGCTGACGCCCGCCCAGCGGCAGCAGGCCCAGGAGGCCGTGCAGCACGTCGAGGCGCAGGACGGCAAGCTGCCCGGCAACCAGACCGCGCCGCCGACCCCGGGCACCGACCCGGGCACCCCGGAGAGCGGGAACGGCGGCACCCCCGCGGCCGGTTCCGGCGGCACGACCGGTGGCACCACCCCGGTGACCGAGTCCGGCACCGGCGGCTCCACCGCCGACGGCGGCTCCGGCGGCACCGGGGCCGGCTCCTCCGACGGCCTGGCCGGCAGCGGCTCCTCCGGGAGCGGGCTGTCCGGCACCGGTACGAGCGGGACGGGTACGGCCGGCGGCGCCGCGGCGCCCGGCGCCCCGGCCGGCGCCAAGCCCGGCGCGACCGCGGGCCCCTCCGCCGCCCCCTCGGGCGGCCCGCTCGCCGCGGCCCCGGTCGGCACCCCGGTGCCCGACCGCCCCGGCACCGCCCGGCTGCTGCTGCCCGTCGCGCTGATCGCGGGCCTGGTGCTGCTGGTCGGCGGACCCGCCGCGCTGTTCCTGGGCGGCACCCCGGCCGGCGCGAAGGTGCTGGCCGGAGCCCGCGCCCAGTGGTCGCGACTGCGCCGCAGGTAGGAACCCGCGCTCGGCGGGGCCGCCGCCACGGCCCCGCCGAGCGCTTCCCTCCCGCCGGGGCAGCCCCGGACCCTCACCGAGCACGCCCGTTCCCGAGCACGGAGAGCACACCATGACATCGGCCGCCGAGCCCGCGGCACCGTACGCCGGGGCGTCACGCCAACCCGACCACGGGCCCGACCAGGACGTCCCGCGCACCATCACCGCCCCCGCGACCCCGGGCGACCGGGTGTTCCGCGGCGTGCTGCGGCTGGCGGGCCTCTCGGTCTTCGCGATCATGGGACTGATCGCCTTCTTCCTGGTCCTGCGCGGCACCGACGCGCTGCGCACGGTCGGCTGGTCCTTCCTGACCGAGCAGAAGTGGCAGACCGCCGCGCACAACTTCGGCATCGCCGCCGTCCTGCCCAACGGCCTGCTGATCGCGGTGATCGCGCTGGTCATCGCCGTCCCGGTGGCCCTCGGCACCGCGATCTTCATCTCCGAGTACGCGCCGGTGCGGCTGCGCGCCGCGCTGATCTCGCTCGTCGACCTGATGGCGGCGATCCCCAGCATCGTCTACGGCCTGTGGGGCCTGTTCTTCCTGCAGCCGCGGATCGTCGGCTTCGTCCGCTGGATGGCCAACCACCTGGGCGACACCGTCCCGTTCCTCAAGGTGCGCATCGGCGACATCGGCACCTCGTACACCTCGTCGACGTTCATCGCCGGCGTGGTGGTCTCCCTGATGATCATCCCGATCGTCACCTCGCTCAGCCGGGAGGTCTTCTCCCAGGCCCCGCAGGGCGAGCGGGAGGGCGCGTACGCGCTGGGCTCGACCCGCTGGGGGATGGTCCGCGCGGTCGTCCTGCCCTTCGGCAAGGGCGGTGTGATCGGCGCGGTCATGCTGGGCTTCGGCCGGGCGATGGGCGAGACCATCGCGGTCGCGCTGATCATCTCGCCGAACTTCAAGGCCATCACGCACATCCTGGAGAACGGCGCCAACTCGATCTCCGCGCTGATCGCGCTGCGCTTCGGCGAGTCGGACTCGCTGTCGCTCTCCGCGCTGATGGCCGCCGGTCTGGTGCTGTTCGCGCTCACCCTGCTGGTCAACGTGCTGGCCGGGGTCGTCATCAACCGCTCGCGCTCCGGCGCCGCGACGGCGGACTGACCGTGACGGACCGTCAGCCCGAACGCCGGGCAGGGGAACGCCGGCCAGGGGAACGCCGACACCCGAACCGTGAAGGGACCATCCGATGACCACGCTCGACCTGCCGCCGGTCGCGGCGTCCGGGCCCGCCGGCGGACCCGCGCCCACCGCGCCCACCGCGTCCGCCGCGGCCGCGCCCGGGGCCGCCCGCCCCGAGAAGAAGCTGCGGATCGGCGGCGTCACCCGCGACGACGTCCTCACCCTGGCGGGCGCGACGGCCGGCTCGCTCGCACTGGACTGGGTGCTCTACGAGCGGGTGCTGCCGTTCAGCGGCGCCTTCGGCTTCCTGGTCTGCTGGTACCTGCTCTTCCTGGCCGGCTACTACCTGCTCGGCCGGCTCCAGTGGAACCCGATGATGGTGCGGGATCGGCTGGTCGGCGTGGTCGCCTGGAGCTCCGGCCTGCTGGTGGTCGCGCTGATCGCCGACCAGATCGGCTACGTCGCCGGCCGGGGCTGGGAGGCGGCCCAGCACCTGAACTTCTTCACCGAGTCGATGGAGCACACCGGCCCGCTCGACCCGCTCACCTCCGGCGGCGCGCTCAACGCGATCGTCGGCTCGCTCGAACAGCTCGGCCTGGCCACCCTGTTCGCGGTTCCGCTGGGCATCGCGGCGGCCGTCTTCATGTCCGAGGTCGGCGGCCGGATGTCCCGCCCGGTGCGCACCCTGGTCGAGGCGATGACGGCGCTGCCGTCCATCGTGGCCGGCCTGTTCATCCTCGGCGTCATGATCATCACCTTCGGCTTCGAGAAGAGCGGCTTCGCGGCCTCGCTCGCGCTCACCGTGATGATGATGCCGATCGTCACCCGGGCCGCCGAGGTGGTCATCCGGCTGGTGCCCGGCACCCTGCGCGAGGCCTCGTACGCGCTCGGCGGCAGCCAGTGGCGCACGGTGTGGAACGTGGTGCTGCCGACCGCGCGGCCCGGTCTGGTGACCGCGGTGGTGCTCGGCATGGCGCGCGGCGTCGGCGAGACCTCGCCGGTGCTGCTCACCTCCGGCTTCACCTCGCAGTTCAACGGCAACCCGTTCGAGGGGCACCAGGTCTCGCTGCCGCTGTACATCTGGAACTACGTCAAGCAGCCGTACGACGGGATGATCGCGCGCGGCTTCGCGGCCGGACTGACCCTGATGGGCGTGGTGCTGGTCCTCTTCGTCACCGCCCGTGTGGTCGGCGGCCGCCGGCCCGGGCAGCTGACCCGGGCCCAGAAGCGCCGGATCGACCGGGAGGCCCGCCGCCTGGAGGCGGCCGCCGTCGGCGCGGCCGCCCGCCCGTACCCCCTCCGGCCGCGAGCGCAGCAGTGATGTCCCGTCCAACCACCCTCCGTCCCAGAGGAGTTCACATGTTCCGGGAGGCCGCAAGGCGCTCCATGGCCCGGCTGCTGGCAGGGACGATGTCCCTGTCGCTCGCCACGGCCTCCCTGCTGATCGGGCAGACCCCGGCCCACGCGGCCTCCGTCTCGCTGAGCGCGGACGGCTCCAGCTGGGCCGGCCCCGCCATCGACCAGTGGCGGCAGGACGTGTCCCCGCAGGGCATCCAGATCAACTTCAACCCGGTCGGCTCGGCGGCCGGCCGCACCCAGTGGTCGATCGGTCAGGACGACTTCACCGCCTCCGACGTGCCGTTCCGCTCCGCGCCGGACACCGGCGTCGGCCAGGGCGGCAAGGACGCCGGCACCGGCAGCAAGGAGAACCCGGTCTACGGCTTCTCCTACGTGCCGATCACCGCGGGCGGCACCACCTTCATGTACAACCTGGTCGTCGGCGGCAAGCGGGTCACCGACCTGCGGCTCTCCCCGCAGACCGTCGTGGACATCTTCACCGGCAAGATCACCAACTGGAACGACCCGAAGGTCACCGCCGACTACGGCAAGGCCCTGCCCAACCTGCAGATCACCCCGGTGATCCGCTCGGACGGCTCCGGCGCCACCGCGCAGTTCACCCGCTGGATGGAGCACACCCACAAGGACCAGTGGGACGCCTACTGCAGGTCGGTCAACGGCGTGACCTGCGGCGACTACACCGAGTTCTTCCCGCCGTCCGGCCGGATGGTCGCCCAGAACGGCTCCGACGTGGTGGCCGGCTACATCAAGTCCCCGGGCAACCTCGGCACCATCGGCTACGACGAGTACGCCTTCGCCAAGCGCAGCAACTGGCCGGTCGTGAAGGTGCTCAACGCGGCCGGCTACTACTCGCTGCCCACCGCCTCCAACGTCGCCGTCGCGCTCACCGCCGCCAGGATCCGCGGCGTGGACGACAACACCGCGGCGGACGACCCGAACTACCTGCAGCAGAACCTCGACGGCGTCTACACGATGAACGACCCGCGCGCCTACCCGATCTCCAGCTACAGCTACCTGATCGTGCCGCGCGCCGGCGCGGCGCTGCCCCCGCCGCCGCGCTTCAACAACGACAAGGGCTCCGCGCTCAGCCGCTTCCTCTCCTACGTGCTGTGCGAGGGCCAGGGCAAGGCCGACGACCTCGGGTACTCGCCGATCCCGCGCGGCCTGGTCCGCGGCGGCCTGCTGCAGACCAGGTCCATCCCGGGCAACGCCGGCACGGTCGACCCGAACACCCTCTCCAACTGCGCCAACCCGACCTTCAACGCGGCCGGCGAGCTGACCGTCCTCAAGAACGCCCCGATGCCGAGCGAGTGCGACAAGCAGGGCGCGCCGCTCAACTGCGTCGTGCAGGGCGGCAAGGCGACGCCGGCCGGTTCGGGCGGCGGCTCCGGCTCCGGTTCCGGCGGCTCGAACGGCTCCGGCGGCGCGGCGGGCGGCTCCGGCGGTACCGGTGGCACCGGCGCGTTCGGGGGCGGCTCCGGGACCGCCGGCGGCACGGGCGCCGGCGCCGGTGTGGGGGCGGGCGGCGCCGGAGGTGCCGCCGGGGGTGACCCGAACGCGCCCGGCGGTGCTGCCGCCGGGGGTGACCCGAACGCGCCAGGCGGCGACGGCGGCGGGGACGTGATCGACCCGCAGACCGGGCAGGTGGTCGCCCGCGGCCGCGGCGGCGCCGCCACCGAGGTGGCGGCCGACGTGGTCGAGGTCAGCGGCAAGCCCGAGGACTGGACGCTGTCCACCCTCACCGCAGTGGAACTGCTCGCCGTGGTGCTCGTCCCGCCGCTGCTCGGCCGCCGGCTGCTGCGCCGCCGCAACGGCTCGGACGGCACCTCGTGACCGCCCCGGTGCTGGAGAAGCCGGACGTGCGGCCGGCACCGGCGGCCGAGCAGCGGCCCGCCGCCACGGCTGCCCCGGCCCTGCCCGCCGTCCCGCCCGGACGGCGGCGGTTCCTCCAGGGCGCCTGGGCGGTGAGTCTGGCGGCCGCGCTGGTGCTGGGCTTCGTCGGGTACCTGTTCACGCTCTCGCACGTCCAGGAGCGGCACTACCAGTCCACCGCCTACAAGACCTTCCGCGACCAGCTGGCCCGGGCCGTCGCCCCGACCGGCCCGGCCGCCGACGGCGACCCGGTGGCCCTGCTGGACATCCCGGCGATCGGCCTGCACCGGGCCGTGGTGGTCGAGGGCACCACCGGCCGGGACCTGATGCGCGGCCCCGGCCACCGCCGGGACACCGCCCTGCCCGGCCAGGGCGGCGTCGCGGTGGTCTTCGGCCGCGGCGCCACCTTCGGCGCACCGTTCGCCGAACTGTCCGGGCTGCGGATCGGCGACAGGATCGAAACCACCACCGGGCAGGGCAAGTTCACCTACACCGTCAACACGTACGGCGACGGCGACCACCCGATCGCCGACCAGGCCCGCAACCGGCTGGTACTGGTGACCGGAGACTCCGACTGGATCCCCGGCTCGACCGTGCTGATCGGCGCCCGGCTCGACGGCGACCCCGAACAGAACCCCGGCGGCCGGCCCGCGACCGTCCCGTACGACAAGGCACTGGCCGCGGACAAGGGCGTGCTGGCCACCCTGCAGCTGTGGTCGCTCGGCCTGCTCGGCGCCGTGTTCGGCGCCCTGGTGCTGGCCCGGTTCTGGCGGCGCTCGGCCGCGTACCTGAGCCTCGCGCCGGTGGTCGGCGCGCTGCTCTGGGCGGTCTACGAGAACGCCGCCGCCCTGCTGCCCAACCTCTACTGACGCGCGCCCGGAGGACCGTACCGATGACCGACGCACCACTGACCGACGACCCGGCGACCGACCCGGCCGCCGACACCCTCACCCTCCCCCCGGTCGCCCCCGCGCCGGCCGCCCAGGCCTCCCCGGCCGTCCCGTACGGGGACGGGCCGTACGCCGACGGCCACCCCGGCGGCGAACCGCTGGCCGGGCTGGAGACCCGCGATGTCTCCGCCTGGTTCGGCAGCCGCAAGGTGCTGGAGCGGGTCTCGCTGGCCATGCCGGCCGGCGGGGTCACCGCGCTGATCGGCCCGTCCGGCTGCGGGAAGTCCACCTACCTGCGGATCCTCAACCGGATGCACGAGATGGTGCGCGGCGCCGCCCTCTCTGGCGAGGTCCTGCTGGACGGGGACGACGTCTACCGGCCCGGCCGGCGCCCCGCCGAAGTGCGGCGCAGGATCGGCATGGTGTTCCAGCGGCCCAACCCCTTCCCGGCGATGTCCATCCAGGACAACGTCTCCAGCGGCCTCAAGCTGGCCGGGATCAAGGTGTCCAAGGAGGAGCGGCAGCACCTGGTGGAGACCAGCCTGCGCCGGGCCGGACTCTGGGACGAGGTGTCCGGCCGACTGCACACCCCGGGCGGCGCACTTTCCGGCGGGCAGCAGCAACGCCTTTGCATCGCAAGGTCGTTGGCCGTCTCGCCGGACATCCTGCTGATGGACGAGCCGTGCTCCGCGCTCGACCCGACCTCCACCCGGCGGGTCGAGGAGACCATCGCCGAGCTGCGCGGGCGGCTCACCATCGTGATCGTCACCCACAACATGCAGCAGGCCCAGCGGGTCTCGCAGACCTGCGCGTTCTTCCTGGCCACCCATGACACCCCGGGCCGGATCATCGAGGCCGGGCCGACCGGGCAGGTCTTCGGCAGTCCGCGCGACCAGCGGACCTCCGACTACGTCAACGGGCGCTTCGGGTAACGGTGTTCAGAGCGGGGGGCTGCTCGGCCGGCCGAGCCCGAGCAGCTCCTCCAGCACCGCCGCCACGCCGTCCTGCTCATTGCTCACCGTGTGCAGCGGCACCGCCGCCAGCACCTGCGGGTGGGCGTTGGCGACGGCGTACGCGGTGCCGGCCCAGGCCAGCATCTCCAGGTCGTTCGGCATGTCGCCGAAGGCCACCACCTCGGCGCGGTCGATCCCGTGCCCGGCGCACCAGCCGGCCAGCGTGCTGGCCTTGGTGACGCCGGGCGCACTGATCTCCAGCAGCGCGATCGGCGCCGAGCGGGTGATCTCGGCCAGGTGCCCGGCCGCCGAGCGGGCCTCGGCCAGGAAGGTGTCCGGATCGAGCTCCGGGTGCTTGGCGAGCAGCTTGAACAGGCCGCGGACCGGCCCGCCGGCCCCCAGCAGCTCCTCCGCCGAGCCGACCGCGTGCTCCAGGTCGTCGCCCCACATCGGCACCGCGTAGCCGTCCTCACGGGCCCAGCCGTCCGGGTACTCGAAGGCGAACGCGGTGCCCGGCAGCTTGGCCCGCAGCACCTCGACCACCGCCAGCGTGGTGTCCACCGGCAGCGGGAACGACTCCAGCAGCTCGCCGCGCCGCACGTCCACCACCGCGCCGCCGTTCGAGCAGATCGCCACCCCGTGACCGCCGATGTGCGGGCTCACCTGCTGCATCCAGCGCGGCGGCCGCCCGGTCACGAACACCACCTGCACCCCGGCCGCCTCGGCCGCCGCCAGCGCCGCGGCGGTGCGGTCGGTGACGGTGCCGCCGGAGCAGAGCAGGGTGCCGTCCAGGTCGGTGGCGATGAGGCGGGGGGCGGTACGGGGTTCGGTCACCGGTCCATCTTCGCCCATCGACGCCGCCGGGTCACCGGCACGGTCGGCGCCGGGGCCGGGCCGGGCAGGGAGGTGCTCCGGGGGCCGCGCTCGGCTCGATCCGGCCCTTCGTACGCCCTTTCCGGCCGATCCCGTGATCGCCCCGGGTGTCCCGCGCGGCCCGGGGCAGGAACCGGGCACGGCCACCCCGTCGGCAGGAAGAGCCATGCCCACTCGCGAGCTCCGTGACCAGCCGCCCCCGACCGTCCGCCCCGACCGCTCCGGCCCGGGGCCCTCCGGCCCGGACACGACCGGCCCGGACACGACCGGCACCTCGCGCGACCCGGTCCTGATCGGCGAGGTCCTCTTCCACACCCTCGCGGACCTCGCCCGCCGCACCGCCGCCCCGAGCCTCCCGGCGCAGCGCACCCGCCCGCACCCGTAGCGGCCCGTCGCCGGGCCGGTGTCCGGGAGCGCGGGGGCGCCGGTGCCCGGGAGCGCCGAACCGGCTCCGGCGCCCGGAAACGCCGGAGGCCTCCCGGCAGCTCGCGGTGCGAACTGCCGGGAGGCCCCTTTCACGGGTTCCCGAGGGCGTCCTGGGCGTCCTAGTGGAGCGCCAGCGACAGGGCGGTCACGTTCGAGTTGTCGACCGGGACCGGAGCGTGGAACCAGTTGCCGTCGGCGCTGTGCACCTCGTACAGCTTGCCGTCCTCGATGGCCTGGATCACGCGGTCACCGCCGGGGGTGATCTTGCCCGAGAGGGAGGTGATGTTGCCGGTGACACCGGGGATCACGCCGTCGTGCCAGCCGTCGGAGGCGCTGTACACCTCGTGCAGCTGGTTGTTCTTGATGGCCGAGATCACGCGGACACCGGAGGTGTTGTAGTTGAAGCTCAGCGCGGTGATGCCGGACAGGCCCGGGATTACGCCGTCGTGCCAGCCGTCGGAGGCGCTGTAGATCTCGTGCAGCTCGCCGCCCTTGATGGCCTCGATGACGCGGGCGCCCGAGGGGCTGTAGCTGAAGCTCATCGCGGTGATGCCGGACAGGCCCGGGATCACGCCGTCGTGCCAGCCGTCGGAGGCGCTGTAGATCTCGTGCAGCTCGCCGCCCTTGATGGCCTCGATGACGCGGTCACCCGACGGGCTGAAGCTGAAGCTCATCGCGGTGATGCCGGACAGGCCCGGGATCACGCCGTCGTGCCAGCCGGTGTTGTCGGTGTAGATCTCGTGCAGCTCACCGTTCTCGATGGCCTCGATCACCCGGTTGCCGTTGGCGTTGTAGGTGAAGCTCAGCGCGCTGAGGCCGGTGACGCCCGGAACGACGCCGTCGTGCCAGCCGGTCAGGTCGGTGTAGACCTCGTGCAGCTGGCCGTTCTCCACGGCCTCGATCGTCCGGTCGTAGCCCGCGTTCGGGTTGCAGACCAGCTTCATGACCTTGTCGGCGTCCGGGGTGCCCAGGCCGGTGGCCATGTCGTAGCCCGAGGTGGCCGCGTACAGGCCGCCCTGGATGCCGATGTCGTTGTTGCCCGAGGTGACGTCGTTCAGCGCGGGGATCCCGTGCTTCGCGGCGTAGTAGAACGCGGGGGCGAGGAAGCCCACCCGGCCGGTGCAGCCCGGGTTGTTCTGGTGCGCCGCGATGGCGGCCCAGAGCGGGGCGGAACCGCTGGTGCCGCCGACGATCATCCAGGAGCCGGCGCCGGTGGAGACCACGTAGCCGGTCGACGGGTCGGCGTTGGCGGCCACGTCGGGGACCTGACGGCAGACCGTGCCGGCCGCGCCCTGGCACTGGTTGTTGTAGCCCGGGCCGTAGAAGCCGGCCTGGTAGCCGCCGCCGGTCTGGGCCCAGCGGGAGATGCCGCCGCCGCTCGCGCCGCCGTTGCGGTTCCACACCGACTCGGAGACGGTGCCGCCGTTGCTGCTCAGGGTCGTGCCGCCGACACCGGTGACGAGCGGCTGGCTCGCCGGGTCGGAGGTGCTCAGCAGGTTGGTGATGCTCGCCGGAGCGCCGGCGTTCTTCAGGTAGTTGCAGCCGCTGGAGCCGTCGTCACCCGAGGCCGCCACCACCGTCTGGCCCTGCAGCGCGGCCTGCAGGAAGATGTCCCGCTCGGCGACCAGGTCGCTGGTCGCCATCACCTGGTCGCAGACGCCCCAGCTGGTGGTGACCACCTGGGCGCGGTTGTCCGAGACGATCTGACGGTAGGTGTTCTGGATGTCCGCCTGGGTGGCGCGCGAGGCGTCCGGGCCCTGGTAGACCAGCACGTTCGCGCGCGGCGCGAGGCCGATGACGGTGTCGATGTCCAGCGCGGTCTCGACGCCGACGCCGTTGTTGGTCGGCGGGGCCTGGTAACCGGTGTTGACCCGGACCCGCTGCACCGAGGCGTTGGTGCCGAAGCAGGACTGGAAGGCGCTCAGACCGGCGTCCGAGTAGTCCTCCAGCGCGAAGACGGCGACGGTCGTGCCGAAGCCGCCGTCGGTCATGCCGTTCAGGCCGTAGGCCGAGGCGAGCGCGGAGGGGCTGAAGTAGTCCTTGCCGTCCGTCTTTCCGGGGAACGCCGCGGCAGCGCCGCCGCACATCGCCGGGTAGGCACCGGCCGCGGCCGTCGCGGCCGAGTGCGCGAGACCCGTGCCGGCCTGGCCGGTGGCGCCGATCACGTGGCTGCTGTGCGCCTGGGCCAGGGTGTTCAGGCCGACGACGCCGGTGATCGCCCCGGCCACGTCGGAACGCACCGCGGGGGCGGCGGTGTTCAGGAAGCCGGTCCGGCCGTCGGGCGTCGCGTAGCCGGCCAGGTCCACGTCGAAGGACTTCTTGGCCTGGGCGACGGTGGTGGAGACCGGGATGGTCAGGCCGTCGGCCGCGAGCGCGCCGGGCTTCAGACCCTGCGCCGTGAGCGCCTGGCTGACCTTGGCGACGGTGGCCGGGTCGGCGCCGAAGCGCTGCGCGAACTCACCGGTCTGCAGGAAGTGGTGGTACTGCGGCGACGTCCTGTCGCTCACCGCGGCGGCGAGCGCGTTGGCGCCGGCCTCGTTGCGGGACTTCAGGTGCACGCTCAGCTGAACCGGGGTGTCGTCCGCCGGGTCGGCCGTCTTGGTGGCGTCCCCCGGGGCGGTCGGCACGCTGCCGACGCGCTGCGTCGTCGGGGCGTCGGCGTGGGCGGCCGGCAGGCCGGCGTAGGTGACCAGGGCAACGGTGGCTATGGCCAGGGTGGCCGCGCGGGACAGCGGCTTGGCCGTCCAGGGCAGCCGGGCGTTCGGCGTCGGATGAGACATCCGCGCTCCCCCCAATTTGATGAATCCGATGGACTCTCGAACGAAGGTCCGACGGGAGTTCTATCAGGCCGCGGGGACACCCCCGCAACCGAATACCCCCCAGGCGCCGCGCGGGGGGCCCGGAGCCCCCTCCCGTAGGGTCGTCGGCATGCGACTGAGCACGGTGATCCTCCCCATCCACCGGTGGAGCGAGGGGCAGAAGATCTGGCGTCGGGCCGAGGAACTCGGCTTCCACGCTGCGTACACCTACGACCACCTGTCCTGGCGGAGCTTCCGCGACGAGCCGTGGTTCGGCTCCGTCCCGACCCTCACCGCCGCCGCCACGGCGACCGAACGGCTGCGCCTGGGCACGCTGGTGACGTCGCCGAACTTCCGGCACCCGGTGACGCTGGCCAAGGAGCTGATCACGCTGGACGACGTGTCCGGCGGGCGGCTGACGCTGGGGATCGGGGCCGGCGGCACGGGCTACGACGCGACGGCGATGGGCCAGGAGGCGTGGTCGCCGAAGGAACGGGCGGCCCGGTTCGGCGAGTTCCTGCCGCTGCTGGACGAACTGCTGCGGACCGACGCCACCACCCGCGAGGGCACGTACTACTCGGCGGTCGAGGCGCGCAACGTCCCCGGCTGCGTGCAGACCCCGCGGGTGCCGTTCTACGTCGCCGCGACCGGCCCGCGCGGGCTGAAGCTGGCCGCCGAACACGGGCAGGGCTGGGTGACGTACGGCGACCCGAAGGGCCCGGCGGACGTTCCGGTCGAGCAGGCGCCCGCGGTGATCGGGCAGCAGATCGGCAAGCTGACGGCGGCCTGCGAGGCGAGCGGCCGGGACGTGGCCGAGCTGGAGAAGGTCCTGCTCCAGGGCTCGACGGCGGAGAAGCCGCTGGACTCCCTGGACGCCTTCGTCGACTGGGCCGGCACCTACCGGGAGTTGGGCATCACGGAGCTGGTGGTGCACTGGCCCGTCCCGGACTCGATCTTCGAGAACGACCTCGCCGTCTTCGAGCGGATCGCCACCGAGGGCCTGGCGCAGCTGGGTTGACCGGTTCCGGCCGGAGCGCCCGACGCCGGGGCGCTCCGGCCGGACCGCCGGGTGGTGACCGCCCCGGGGAGTGACGGGGCGAGGCGCTAGTCTGTCCGCCGCACCGCCACATCTGATCATGCGTTACAACGGGGGTTCCTTCGCCATGTCTGCTTCCAGGACACTGCTCGCCACCGCTCTGGTCGCCACCGCCGCGCTCGGCCTGGCCGCCTGCGGACCGGACGACTCGTCGGACCAGGGCGCGGGAGGCGGGTCGAGCACCGCGACCGCCGCCCCGACCACCGCCGCTCCCGGCCCGACCACCGCCGCCCCGGCCGGCACCGGGAAGCCCGCGCCGACCGGCGCCCCGACCGGCACCCCGGGCGCGTCCGGCGAGCCCGAGGGCTTCTGCACCCACGAGCCGCTGCCGGCCGGCCAGAAGTGGATCTACCCGGTGAAGGGCACCACCGCGACCACCCTGGTCTACAAGGAGACCAAGGACGTCTGCGGCGTCGACGACGTCGGCTTCGACCCGGTCGGCGCCGACAAGAGCGCCGCGTTCGCGCCCACCGCCAAGGGCCACCTCCGCTCGGTGGTCGCCGCGCCGAAGGACGTCAGCGTGGCCGACCTGGTCAAGCACGTCAACGAGTGCATCGCGACCCCGGGCAACCAGAAGGGCTCGTACCCCTGCTCGACCGGCGACTACAAGCTGGCCCTCGACGCCTCCGGCAAGGTCGTCGAGCTGTGGGAGCGCCCGCACTCCTGACCCGGGACCGGCGTCGGCCGCCCGCCCCCGCGGCGGGCGGCCGACGCCGTCGCGCGCGCCCGCCTTCCCGGCGAGCGCACAGGAGGGCGCCGATGCCGGCCGACCCCTAGGGGAGAGGGGGGCCGGAGTCATACCGCAGCAGCAGGGGGGCTCGTCATTCCAGCTCATGACCCGTGCCGCG
This sequence comes from Kitasatospora sp. NPDC048545, assembly GCF_040651155.1. Lineage (NCBI taxonomy): Bacteria > Bacillati > Actinomycetota > Actinomycetes > Kitasatosporales > Streptomycetaceae > Kitasatospora > Kitasatospora sp. NPDC048545. Next base: position 26,704 of record NZ_JBEZIQ010000022.1, on the reverse strand, counting down.
CGGGCCCGTTACGTTGAGGGCGTGTCCACAGCTGTCATCAAGACGGACGGCCTCACCAAGAGGTTCCCCCGGATCACCGCCCTCGATCAGCTCACCGTCGAGGTGCAGCCGGGGGTGGTCGGGCTGGTCGGGGCCAACGGGGCCGGGAAGTCCACACTGATCAAGATCCTGCTCGGGCTCGCCCCGGCGACCTCCGGCCGGGGCGAGGTCCTCGGTCTGGACATCGCCACCCGGGGCTCCGAGATCCGCGAGCGGGTCGGCTACATGCCCGAGCACGACTGCCTGCCGCCGGACGTCTCCGCGACCGAGTTCGTGGTGCACATGGCCCGGATGGCGGGCCTGCCCGCCACCGCCGCCCGTGAGCGCACCGCGGACACCCTGCGGCACGTCGGCCTCTACGAGGAGCGGTACCGGCCGATGGGCGGGTACTCGACCGGCATGAAGCAGCGGGTCAAGCTCGCCCAGGCCCTGGTGCACGACCCCAGACTGGTGCTGCTGGACGAGCCGACCAACGGCCTCGACCCGGCGGGCCGGGACGAGATGCTCGGCCTGATCCGCCGGGTGCACACCGACTTCGGCATCTCGGTGCTGGTCACCACCCACCTGCTCGGCGAGCTGGAGCGCACCTGCGACCACCTGGTCGTCATCGACGGCGGCAGGCTGCTGCGCTCCTCCTCCACCGCCTCCTTCACCGAGGCGACGGCGGTCCTCGCGGTCGAGGTCACCGACCACCCGGAGGACCACACCGTCGAGCCCGGGGAGGCGGTCCGCGCCCGCCTTGCCGCGGCCGGCGTCGACGTCCGGCCGGAGGGTTCGCACCTGGTGCTGGTCCGGCTGGCCGACGAGTCGACGTACGACACGATCCGCGACACCGTCGCCGGGCTGGGCCTCGGCCTGGTCCGCTTGGAACAGCGACGGCACCGGGTCGCCGAGCTGTTCACCGAGGGCCCGGACACCGTGGCACCACCGGCTGTGCCGGACGCCCCGGAGGGCAGGAACACCCAGGACAGCAGGGGAGGTTCGGACGATGTCGCTGCCTCCTGAGAGCAGGCCCGCCGACACCGGCGTCATCCACGACATCGGCTACCGCGGCTACACCGGGCCCCGGCTCGGCCGCGGCTACGCCACCCGCGCGCTCTTCACCCAGAGCCTGCGCGCCGCCTACGGGCTCGGCCGTTCCGGCAAGTCCAAGGTGCTGCCGATGCTGGTGCTGGGCGTGGTCACCGTGCCCGCCGTGATCATGGTGTCGTTCGCCCTCTACCTGAAGCGCGACGAACTGCCGGTCGAGTACGCGGGGTACCTCGCGAGCCTCAACCTGGTGGTGTCGGTCTTCCTCGCCTCCCAGGCGCCGGTGCTGCTCTCGCGGGACCTGCGGTACCAGGCCGTGCCGCTCTACTTCTCCCGGCCGATCACCCGCACCGACTACGTCCGGGCCAAGTCCGCGGCCATGGTCTGCGCCCAACTGCTGCTGATGTCGGCGCCGTTGCTGGTGCTCTACGTCGGTGCCCTGCTCGGTGGCATGGACTTCGCCGAGAACACCGGGCACTTCCTGTACGGCCTGGCCGCGGCCGTGCTGTACGCCGTGGTGCCGACCTCGGTGGCGCTGGTGATCGCGGCCACCACCCCGCGCCGGGGCTTCGGGGTCGCCGCCATCATGGGCTACCTGGCGATCAGTGCCGCGGTGGCGGGCGTCGCGGTCGGCATCAGCGACCCGGGCCCGACCGGCTCCGACGCCGCGCAGTGGACCTCGCTGATCTCGCCCACCAACCTGGTGGAGTCCCTGGTCAACGAGGTGTTCGACCTCGGCACCGGCCTCGACCGCCGGCACGCCCCGGGCGGGCTCGGCATCGCGGTGTTCGCGCTCGTGGCCGTGGCCCTGGTGGTCGGCTCGTACCGGCTGCTGCTGAGCCGCTACAAGAAGGTTTGAGAGAGGGCGGCATGGCCACCATCAGCATCGACAAGGTCTCCCGCTGGTTCGGGAACGTGGTCGCGGTCAACGACATCACCATGACCATCGGCCCCGGCGTCACCGGCCTGCTCGGGCCCAACGGCGCGGGCAAGTCCACCCTCATCCACATGATGAGCGGCTTCCTCGCCCCGTCCAGCGGCTCGGTCACCCTGGACGGCGCGCCGATCTGGCGCAACCAGCAGGTGTACCGGCAGATCGGCCTGGTCCCCGAGCGGGAGTCCATGTACGACTACCTGACCGGCTGGGAGTTCGTCCTCGCCAACGCCGAACTGCACGGCCTGCCCCAGCCGGGCGCCGCCGCCCGCCGGGCCCTGGACCTGGTGGAGATGGCCCACGCCAAGGACCGGCGCACCGGCACGTACTCCAAGGGCATGAAGCAGCGGGTCAAGATGGCCTCCGCACTGGTCCACGACCCGGCCGTGCTGCTGCTCGACGAGCCCTTCAACGGCATGGACCCGCGCCAGCGGCTCCAGCTGATGGAGCTGCTGCGCCGCTTCGGCGCGGACGGCCGCACGGTGCTCTTCTCCTCGCACATCCTGGAGGAGGTCGAGCAACTGGCCCGGCACATCGAGGTCGTGGTCGCCGGCCGGCACGCCGCCTCGGGCGACTTCCGCAAGATCCGCCGGCTGATGACCGACCGCCCGCACCGCTACCTGGTCCGCTCCAGCGACGACCGCCGGCTCGCCGCCGCGCTGATCGCCGACGGCTCCACCACCGGCATCGAGGTGGACGAGCGGGAACGGGCCCTGCGGATCGAGGCGGTCAACTTCCAGGGCTTCACCACCCTGCTGCCCAGGGTCGCCCGGGAGGCCGGCATCCGGCTGTACACCGTCTCCCCGGCCGACGAGTCGCTGGAGAGCGTCTTCTCGTACCTGGTCTCCGCGTGATGCCGGCCGATCCCCGCGTGACACCGACCGACCGGGCCGAGGCCGACCGTGCCCGAGCCGACCGGACCCAGGAAGGGGCCGACCGTCCATGAACCCCACCGTCGCCAGGCTGACCCTGCGCGGGCTGCTGGGCCGCCGCCGCGGCCTGCTGCTGCTGGTGGTCCCCGCGCTGCTGTTGCTGGTCTCCGCCATCGCGAGCGGGTCGACCGCCGACGCGCACGGCCTGACCGTCAAGATCCTCGGCCAACTCGGCCTGGGCACCCTGGTCCCGATCCTCGGCCTGGTGGTCGGCACCGGGGCCATCGCCACCGAGATCGACGACGGCTCGATCGTCTACCTGCTCGCCAAGCCGCTGCCGCGGTGGCGGATCATCACCACCAAGCTGGCCGTGGCGATCGGCGTCACCTGGCTGTTCTCGGTCGTGCCGACGCTGCTGTCCGGGCTGCTGCTGTTCGGCACCCGGGACGGCATGGTGCTCGGCTACACGGTGGCTGTGATGGTCGCCGGGGCCGCGTACAGCGCGCTGTTCCTGCTGCTCGGCGTGGTCACCCGGCACGCCGTGGTCGCCGGGCTGGGGTACGCCCTGATCTGGGAGTCGGTGGTCGGCAACTTCGTCGAGGGCGCCCGGACGCTGAGCATCCAGCAGTGGGGCCGGGCGGTGGCCGAGGCCGTGGCCGGGGACTCCGCGATCGGTGCCGACGTCTCGCTGGGGGCGGCCGTCCCGCTGCTGCTGGTGGTGACCGTCGGGGCGACGGTGCTGGCCTCGGTGAAGCTGGCCGGGCTGACCCTGGCCGGCGAGGAGTGAACCGGGCCGTACGACGGTGAACGGGAACGGCGCTCCGGGGATCCCCGGAGCGCCGTTCCCGTTCACGACCGTCGAGTCCGTCCGGACGCCGTGGCGGGTCCGGACGCCGGAGGGTCAGAGCGTGCGGTTGCGGCCCGCTCCCCAGCCGGCCACACCGACCACCAGCACCAGCGCCAGCATCAGCATCAGGGTGGTCTCCCAGCCGCCGGTGAGCTGGTGCAGGGCGCCGGCACCGACCGGGCCGGCCGCCGCGACCAGGTAGCCGATCGCCTGCGACATCCCGCCCAGCTGGGCGGCACCGGCCGCGCTGCCGGTGCGCAGCACGATGAACGCCAGGCCCAGGCCCAGCGAACCGCCCTGGGCCACCCCGAGGACGGCCGCCGAGACCCACGCGGCGGAGACCGGCGCGACCAGCAGCATCGCGATGCCCACCCCGTTCAGGGCGGCCATGGTCACCGCCAGGGCGCGCTGGTTGGTCATCCGGCCGGCCATCAGCGGCACCAGGAAGGCACCGGCCACCTGCACCAGGTTGGAGAAGGCGAAGACCAGACCGGCCTGGCCGCGGTCCATGCCGTGGTCGGCCAGGATGGTCGGCATCCAGGCCACCAGGGTGTAGACCAGCAGCGACGAGATGCCCATGAAGAGGCTGATCTGCCAGGCCAGCGGGGACTTCCAGATGCCCTCGACCGGCGTGCCCGGCGTCGCGGCCGCGGCCGCGACGCCGCGCTCCTGACGGCTGCGCAGCACCTGCGGCAGCCAGGCCACCGCGGCGACCAGCGCCAGCAGCGACCAGGCACCGAGCGAGGCCCGCCAGCCGCCGCCGAGCACGTGCTCCAGCGGGACGGAGGTACCGGCGGCGAGGGTCGCGCCGACCAGCATGGTGGTCGAGTAGACGCCGGTCATGGTCGCCGCGCGGTCCGGGAACTCCCGCTTGACCAGGCCGGGCATCGACACGTTGAGCACCGCGATCGCCACGCCGATCACCACGCAGCCCGCGTACAGCGCGGCCACCGAGGGCAGCACCCGCAGCAGCACGCCCGCGCCCAGCACCAGCACCGCGCCCAGCACCACCCGCTCGGCGCCGAACCGGCGGGTCAACCGGGGGGTGAGCGGGGCACCGACGCCCTGGAACAGCACCGGGACGGTGGTGATCAGGCCGCTGGCGGTCGCGGAGAGGCCGAAGGTCCGCTGGATCTCGCCGACCATCGGGGAGATCGCGGCCAGGCAGGCGCGCATGTTCAGCGCGACCAGCACGATGCCGGTCAGCAGCAGGAGCGGATGGGCCAGCCGGGTGCGGACCGGGAGCGGGGCAGGGGTGGTGACAACCGGCTGCTGGGCACGGGTGACGGCCATGGGTGTGCTGTTCTTTCCGGGATGTGCGTGGATGCGGGCGGGACGGAGGAGGCTCGCGCCGTCCTACTTCCGGGCCGCGATGGACGCGAGCAGCTGCTCGACGGCCGCGGTCGGGCCGGCGAGCAGCGTGCGACACGCCGCCTCGGCCCGGTCCGGGTCGCCGCTCTCGATCGCGTCGACCAGGGCCTCGTGGGTGGCCACGACGGCCTCGGGCATGTCGTGGTCGCCGAACGCGGAGGTCATCGCCTCGCGCACGGAGGCGCCGAAGTAGCGGTACACCTCGGCCAGCGCGGGGTTGTGCGCGGCCTCGACGACGGCGGTGTGGAACTCCAGGTCGTGCTCGACGGTGGCCTCTCGGCTCGCCCGCTCGGGGTGCGCCGCGAACACCTCGGCCTCGCGGGCCAGCGCGGCCCGCATCCGCCGGACGTCCTCGTCGGTGTGCCGCAGCGCGGCCAGCCGGGCGCCCTCGGTCTCCAGCGCCGCGCGGACCTCCAGGACGTCCCGGATGCCCGAACGCTGGACGCCGCGCAGGACGGAGGCCGGGTCACTGGTCGAGCGGACGAACGTCCCCTCGCCCTGCCGGGAGACCAGCATTCCGGCGTGCACCAGCACCCGGATCGCCTCCCGGACGGTGTTCCGTCCGACCTGCAGCTGCTCGGCCAGTTCGTGCTCGGTGGGGATCCGCGAACCCACGGGCCAGACCCCGCCGGCCAGCTGCTCCCGCAGCTGGTCGATCGCGGTGTCCACCAGGGAGCGTCGTCCGGCCGCCTGCAGGCCGTTGCCCTCGCCGCTCATTCCGGACTCACCTCCCTCCGCCGTCGCACGCGCGCCTTCACCAGTCGTCGGTCATCCTACAACTGATTGCCCGGTCATCCTACAACTGTCGGGGAACGGTCCGTGAACACCCGACCACCGACACGCCGCACCGGGCGGGACTCCGGAGTCCCGCCCGTCCCCGGGCCCGGGGCGCGCCGCCGGTCAGCGGGCGGGGTAGAGGCGCTCCAGCACGACCGCGACGCCGTCCTCGTCGTTGCCGGCGGTGACGGTGTCGGCGACGGCGAGGAGTTCCTCGTGGGCGTTGGCCATGGCGACGCCGTGGGCGGCCCAGCCGAACATCGGGACGTCGTTGGGCATGTCGCCGAAGGCGATGGTGTCGGCGGCGCGCACGCCCAGGCGGCGGGCGGCGACGGCCAGACCGGTGGCCTTGGACAGGCCCAGCGGGAGCAGTTCGACGACACCGGGGCCGGCCATCACGACGCCGACCAGGTCGCCGGCGGCGCGGCGGGCCGCGTCGGCGAGGGCGTCGTCGGTCAGCGCGTGGTGCTGGACGTAGAGCTTGCTGACCGGGGAGGCCAGCAGCCCGTCACGGTCGACCCGGACGACGGGCAGGTCGGAGCCGATCAGCAGCTCGTAGCCGGGGCCGGCCAGGACCTGGCCGTCGAGGCCGTCCTGGTTGGCGGCGACGGCGAGCGGGCCGGTCTCGGCCTCGATCTTCTCGACGGCGAGGGCGGCGAGCCGACGGTCCAGGGTGAGCGAGGTGAGCAGCTTGTGCGCGCCGGCGTCGTAGACCTGGGCGCCCTGACCGCAGACGGCTATCCCGGTGTAGCCGATCTCGTCGAAGACCGGGCGGGCCCAGACGGCCGAGCGGCCGGTGACGATGATGTGCAGCGCGCCCGCGCCGGTGGCCGCGGCCAGCGCGGCGCGGGTGCGCTCGGAGACGGTCTCCTCGCTGGTCAGCAGGGTGCCGTCGAGGTCGGTGGCGATCAGCCGGTAGGGCAGGTCGCCACCGTCCCGGGTGCCTTCCGGGGAGACGGGGCTGGGGCTGGTGGTGCTCATGGGCCGGTCGTCTCCCGGGAGTTGCGGGTGGAGCGGGTGGAGCGGGTGGAGCCGGGGGAACCGGCTACTTGACCGGTTCGAGGACCGTCCGGCCGCCGAGGAACGGCCGCAGCGCCTCGGGCACGATGACCGAGCCGTCGGCCTGCTGGTGGTTCTCCAGGATCGCCACGATGGTGCGCGGGATGGCGACCAGGGTGCCGTTCAGGGTGGCGAGCGGGCGGGTCTTGCCGTCCTCACGCATCCGGATCGACAGGCGGCGGGCCTGGTACTCGGTGGTGTTGGAGGTCGAGGTGACCTCGCGGTACTTGCCCTGGGTGGGGATCCAGGCCTCGATGTCGAACTTGCGCGCGGCCGAGGCGCCGAGGTCGCCGGAGGCGACGTCGATGACCCGGTACGGCAGCTCCAGCGCGTTCAGGAAGTCCTTCTCCCACTGGAGCAGGCGGCGGTGCTCGTTCTCCGCGTCCTCCGGAGTGGTGTAGACGAACATCTCCACCTTCTCGAACTGGTGGACGCGGATGATGCCGCGGGTGTCCTTGCCGTAGGTGCCGGCCTCGCGGCGGAAGCAGGACGAGTAGCCGGCGTAGCGCAGCGGCAGCTTGTCGGCGTCCAGGATCTCGTCCATGTGGTACGCCGCGAGCGGGACCTCGCTGGTGCCGACCAGGTACCGGTCGTCCTCGGCGAGGTGGTACACGTTCTCGGCGGCCTGGCCGAGGAAGCCGGTGCCGTCCATGGCGGCCGGCCGGACCAGGGTCGGGGTGATCATCGGGACGAAGCCGGCCGCGGTGGCCTGGGCGATCGCCATGTTGACCAGGGCGAGCTCCAGCAGCGCGCCGACGCCGGTCAGGTAGTACGAGCGGGCACCGGCGACCTTGGCGCCGCGCTCGGTGTCGATGGCGCCCAGGATCTGGCCGAGCTCGACGTGGTCGCGGGGCTCGAAGCCCTCGGCGGAGAAGTCGCGCGGGGTGCCGATCTCCTCCAGGGTGACGAAGTCCTCCTCGCCGCCGACCGGGGCGGCCGGGTCGATGAGGTTCGCCAGCGAGCGGAGCAGGCGGTCGGCCTCCTCCTTGGCGGCGCCCTGTTCGGCGTCCGCGGCCTTGACCTCGGCGGCCAGGTCCTTGGTGCGCTGCAGCAGGGCGGTCTTCTCGTCACCCTTGGCCTGGGCGACCTGCTTGCCGAGCACCCGCTGCTCGCTGCGCAGTTCGTCGAAGCGGCTGCCCGAGGACCGGCGCCGCTCGTCGGCGGAGAGGAGGGCGTCGACCAGGTCGACGTCCTCGCCACGGACGCGCTGCGAGGCGCGCACTCGGTCAGGGTCCTCACGGAGCAGGCGAAGGTCAATCACAGGCCCAAGCGTACCGGGCGGGCGTTCCTCCACCGGTACCGGTTTTCCCCTGGGGATAACCACCCCCGTCCTGTGGATAACTTCTGTGGAGACCGCTCCCGGGTCGGGTTATCCACAGGCCCGGGGCCGGGGCTGTGGATCGAAGGGGAGGATCACCCTCCGTGCGACCGAGCCAGGGAATTGAGGTTTCAAACCTCATTCGACCTTCCCGAGTGAGGGAATTGAAGCACTCGGACGGGTGATTTGCTGGCAACCGGGTGACTCTGGTCCGATTAGTCATCTCTGCGACGCAAACTGATGATCCGACCAGTTCTGGGTAATGGCTATACCGGTTTGTCGACTCGTCCCCAGGCCTGTGGATAACTCGGAGCTGTGGACAGAGGTGAGGCCTGTGGACAGCGGCCCGCGGCCCCGGGTGGGCCTGTGGACGACGGGTGGGGTCGTCCGCCCCGCCCGATCGCCGCAGTCCAAAACGGTCGGAAAAGGTCAGAAAGACAACGGGTATCGCTCGGATGACTCCGCGGTCTCCGGCGTCTCGGGCATCTCCGCCGTCTCCGGCGCGTCCGGTGTCCCCGCGCGCCGCCGCGGGACTCAGACGTCCCCGCGCCCGTCGAGTGCGCGGGAGAGCCAGTCCGCCGCCGAGCCGAAGTCCGCGTCCGAGGTCCCCGGCCGCCGGTGGGTGGACACCTGCCGGTCGGCGCGCGGATAGGAACCGAGGAACCGCACCTGCGGGGAGATCCGCTTGAGCCCCATCATCGCCTCGCCCACCCGGCGCTCGGACAGGTGGCCCTCGCAGTCGATCAGGAAGCAGTAGTTGCCCAGGCCCTCGCCGGTCGGCCGGGACTCGATCCGCATCAGGTTGACCCCGCGCACCGCGAACTCCTGCAGCAGCTCCAGCAGCGCGCCCGGGTGGTCGTCCGGCAGCCAGACCACCATCGAGGTCTTGTCCGCGCCGGTCGGCGAGGAGACCCGGCCCGGCCGGCCCACCAGGACGAACCGGGTGGCCGCGCTCTTGGCGTCGGCGATGTCCTTGACCAGCGGGTCCAGCCCGTAGATCGGCGCCGCGAACTCGCCCGCGAACGCCCCGTCGTAACGGCCCTCGGAGACCAGCCGGGCGCCGTCGGCGTTGGAGGCGGCCGACTCCCACGTCGCCTCCGGCAGGTTGGCCGCCAGCCAGCGGCGCACCTGCGGCTGGGCCACCGGGTGGCTGGTGACCGTCTTGATCCCGGACAGCTCGGTGCCCGGGCGCACCAGCAGCGCGAACGAGATCGGCAGCAGCACCTCGCGGTAGATCATCAGCGGTGCGCCGGAGGCCAGTTCGTCGTTGGTCGCGGTGACCGCGCCCTCCACCGAGTTCTCGATCGGCACGAACGCCCCGGCGGCGTCCCCGCCGCGCACCGCGTCCAGGGCCAGCGCCACCGAGGACAGCGGCACCAGCTCGCGGGTCGCCGCCTCGGGCAGGGTGTGCAGCGCCGCCTCGGTGAAGGTGCCGGCCGGGCCGAGGTAGGTGTAGCGGGTCGCCGACATGACGCCTCCGGGAGGACTCGGTGCTGCGTGGAACGGGCGGTGCGGACGGGGTGGTGCGCTACGAACGGTGCGGTACGGCCGGTGCGGACGCGGTGGTGCGGACGCGATGCTGCCGAAGCTGTCACCCTAACGATTCCCCGGTCGCGGCAGGAAAGCGTTCCGATGGCCGGGACACGGCCGGTCGGCCCGTGGTACGGGACCGCGCCGGCCTCCCGGGAAGGGCCTCAGCCCTCCAGCAACTGCTGGCCGAGGTAGCCCCCGGCCGGTGCGGCCGGGGGCACCGCGTACACCCCGCTCGCCTCGTGCCGCAGGAAGCGGGACAGGCCGTCGCCCCGGGAGAGCTTGCGCTGCACCGGGGTGAAGCCCCTGCGCGGGTCGGACTGGAAGGCGAGGAAGAGCAGCCCGGCGTCCGGGGAGCCGTCCGGCAGTAGCCCGTCGTGGTACGAGAAGCCGCGCCGCAGCATGGCCGCCCCGCCGTTGGCCGCCGGGGCGGCGACCCGGACGTGCGCGTCGGCGGGGATCGCCAGGGTGCCGTCCGGGCCCTGCGCGGACAGGTCGACCGGGGCGTGCTCGCCGGACCCGGCGGGTGCGCCGAGCGGGGCGCCGTCCGTCTTGCGCCGTCCGATCACCCGCTCCTGCCGGTCCACCGGGAGCGCCTCCCAGTGGTCCAGCAGCATCCGGATCCGCCGGAACACCAGGTACGAGCCGCCGGCCAGCCAGGCCGGCTGCTCTCCGCCGGCGGTGCAGAACACCTTCGCGGCGAATCCCTCCTCGCCCGGCTTCGGGTTGTTGGTGCCGTCGACCTGGCCCATCAGGTTGCGGCCGGTCACCGGCTTCCCGGCGGCCCCGGGGGTGCGGGCGAAGCCGGCCGACTGCCAGCGCAACGCCGCCGTGCCGGCGGCCAGCCGCTGCAGCACCCGCAGGGCGTGCACCGCCACCAGTGCGTCGTCGGCGCCGATCTGGAGGAAGAGGTCGCCGTCGCCGCGGGCGGGGTCGAGCGCGTCGCCGGGGAAGGCGGGCAGCGGTTCGAGCCCGGGCGGGCGGCGGTCGGCCGCCCCGGCCTTGTCGAACAGCGCGGCGCCGAAGCCGACGGTGAGAGTGAGCGAGCAGGGCCCGGCGTCCAGGGCGACCTGGTCGTCGAACTCCTCGGCGGGCTCCCCGGCGGTCAGCCGCTCGGCCGCCTTCGTCCAGCGCTGCAGCAGCCCGCGCAGCCCGTCCCGGCCGACACCGTCGGACAGGTCGAAGGCCGCCAGCTGGACCCTGGCCTGCTGCGGTTCGAGGATCCCGGCCTGGTGCTCGCCGCGGAACGGCACCCGGGCCGCGCCGAGTGCGCCGCCCGCGGCCGCCGCACCGGCGGGGCGGCCGGTGCGGTCCAGGGCGACCGCCCCGGCGACGCCCGCCCCGGCGCCGACCAGCAGCCCGGCGCCGGCGGTGCCGAGCAGCGCCCGCCGGGTGACGCCGGTACGGTCCTCGGCGGCCCGCTCCTGCGCCGGTGTGGCGTCCGTCGTCCCGGTGCGCGGCGTCCCGATGTCCGTCGTCCCGTTGTCCGTCGTCCCGTTGTCCTGGGACCGGTCGTTCGTCGTCACGTCGTCCACCGCCGTCAGCCGATCTTGAACTGCTGGGTCGGCGTGGTCTGGTCGATGTCGGAGGAGCGGACCTGCACCGACACCACCCAGGTGCCCGCCAGCGGCAGCTGCGCGGTGCCGCTCCAGCGGCCGGTGCCCTCAGGGGTGAGCGCGACCGGCAGCGGGCCGAGGTCGCGGTCCGGCAGGGTGAAGGCGAGCTGCACCTCGGGGACGTCCACCGGCTGTCCGTCGGCGCCGTCCAGGGCGAGCTTCACCTCGTTCGGGCCGGTCCGCGCCGGGTTGAGGGTGACGGTCGCGGTGCCCTTGGCGTTCGGCGTCCGGCCCTTGGTGTCGTACGGGAGCTTGAGCTCGACGGTGCGGCCCGGCTCGGTCTGCGGCGCCGCTGCGGCCCCGCCGGTGGCCGGCGCGGCGGTCCCGGCCGTGACCTCGCTCGCGACCCGTCCGGGCGGGGAGTTGGTGAGCATCGTGGTGACCACCAGCACCGCCACCGCGACCAGCGCCTCGACCAGCACCGAGCGGCGCAGTCCGGCCCGGGTCGGGGTCAGCCCGCGCTCGCGCCCGGCGCTCTCCCGGGCGGCCCGCTGACGGTCCAGCTGGGCCTGGCGGACCGGGTCCGCGCTGTGCGCGGCGACGCCGACCGGCTCCGGCACCTCGGCCTGCTCGACCTCCGCCGCCTCGGCCGGGGCCGAGCGCAGCCGGGCCAGCCAGGAGCGGGAGATCCACGCGACGCCGAGCATCACGGCCACGCAGCCGCTCTTCACCAGCAGCAGCCGCCCGTACTCGGTGCCGGTCAGCGCGCCCCAGCTGCCGAGACCCCGCCAGGACTGGTAGATCCCGGTCACGACCAGGACGGCGACCGAGCCGAAGGCGATCCTGGAGAAGCGGTCCACCACCCCGGCGCCGGCGCCCTCGCGCAGCGCGACCAGCAGCGCGGCCAGTCCGCCCAGCCAGAACGCCATCGCGATCAGGTGCAGGATGCCGAACGGCAGCGCCAGCCAGACCTGGATGCCGACCGAGGCGTGGTCGGCGCCGACCCAGGTCGCGGAGAGGGCGACGGCCAGCACCAGCCCGGCGACGCCGAGGCCGAGCCGGGTCTCCCGCTGCGGCCGCTCGGCGGCCCGCCGCTCCAGCTCGCGCAGCTCGGCGTCCTCGGCGTCCTCGCCCTCGGTGCGTCCGCTCCCGGCACGCCCACCGGCACCGCCGCCCTCGACCGGCCCGTCCTCGGCGCCGCCCGTCGGGGGCTGCGCCGGGAGCGGCTTCGACGGCTGCCCCAGCTGGCCGACCAGCAGCGACAGGAACACCCCGCCCGCCGCGAGCAGCAGCAGCCGGGCGGCCAGCGCGGTGCCGATCCGCTCGTCCAGGGTGGCGCGCACCAGCGAGAGGTCGAAGGCCTGTCCGATCCCCGAGCCGCGCTCGTACGGGCCGCGCAGCATCAGCACCGCGACGGTGGAGACCAGCAGCGCCGTCCAGCCGGTCATCAGCAGCCGCTGCACCGGCCGCCGGGCGGTGCCGGCCGGCCAGCAGATCAGCACGAAGGCGGCGGCCCCGGCCAGCAGCGCGAACGCCGCGTACGCGACGGTGCGTCCGGTGCCGTACAGGGCGGCGACCAGGCCGTCGGCCTTGGCTCCCTGCAGCGCGGTGGCCGACACCGAGGTGTCCGAGGGCGCGCCGATGGAGAAGGTGAAGGCGCCGCCGACCGGGTGCGAGTCGTCGGAGACGGCCCGCCAGGCGACGGTGTACGTGCCGTTGGCGAGCCCGCCCTTCAGGCCGACCCGGGCGGTGTTGCCCCTGCCGTCGGCGTGCGCCGGGTCGCCGGTGTCCACGGCCTTGCCGGCCGGGTCGAGCACCCGGACGGAGTCCGAGGAGAGCGACACGGACTCGCTGAAGGTCAGCGTCACCGCCTGCGGGGCGGTGGCGACCACGGAGTTCTGCCGCGGGTCGGTGGAATCCAGGGTGGCGTGCGCGGAGGCCGGTCCGGCGCCCGCGAGCATCAGCGCGAGCAGCGCGCCGAGCACTCCGAGCACCCCGGCGATCCGGCGGTGCGAGGCCTTCTCCAGGCCGGCCGACTGCATGGTGGCGGGTCCCCTAACTCTGGCCGGGGCGGTAGGTGAGCTCCTTGACCGGCACCTTGACCGAGATGGTGCCGGACTTGGCGAAGGTGAGGTCGAGCTCCAGCTCGTCGCCCAGGACGGGGGCCTTCTGCCAGCCCATGATCATGAGGTGGGTGCCGCCGCGGGCGAACTGCAGCGCGCCGTGCGCGGGCACGTCCAGGCTGGCGACCTGTTCCATGCTCGACGGGGTCGAGCGGTGCATGGTGACCGACTCGGCGCCGGGGCTGGTCACGCCGACCAGCTGGTCCCGGCCGCCGTCGTTGCGGACGGTCAGGTAGCCGGCGGCCATGCCGCCCGCCGGGGGCAGCGGGATGTAGGAGTCGGCGACGCTGAGCCGGGCCGGTCCGCTGCCGGCGCCGTCCTGGCCGCCGCTCCCGCAGGCGGCCAGGACGGCGCCGCCGCCGAGGGCGGTCGCGACGACGGCGCCCAGCAGGGCGGTGCGGCGGAAGCGACTGGTCCCGGCGGTCACGCCGCGACCCCCTTGGCGAGCAGCGGGAGGTCGTGCTCGTAGGTCTTCTCCTCGGTGCCGCTCATGTAGAGCACGTGCGCCTTGTCGTCCGAGGGGAGGAAGGCCAGCACCTGCGCGCCGTGGGTCGAGGTGACCGTGCCGTCCGCGTTGACCACCGGGTCCTCGATCATGATGCCGAGCGACCTGGCGGCGCTCTTCACCTTGGCGAGGTCGCCGGTCAGGCCTATGAAGTCGCTGCCCATCGAGTCCAGCCAGGTTCGCAGCACCTTGGGGGTGTCGCGCTGCGGGTCGGTGGAGACGAAGACGACGTTGACCTTCTGCCGGTCCTCGGGGGAGAGCGCCTTCATCGCGACGCCGATGTCGCCCATGGTGGTCGGGCAGACGTCCGGGCAGCTGGTGTAGCCGAAGAACAGCAGGGTGGCCTTGCCGTTGGTCTGCTGCCGCAGGTCGTAGGGCTGGCCGGAGGTGTCGGTGAGCTGGAGGTCCGGCTTCTCGAAGTTCCTGGCCAGCTTGGTGCCCTGGTACGGGGTGTCGTCCTTCTGCTGGGTGACCTTCGCGGCGGTGGGACCGCCGGAGGAGCCGCAGGCGGACAGCGTCAGGGCGGCGGCCAGCGCGAGGGCGGCCGCGCCGGCCAGGCGGGCGGTGCGGGCGGTGCGGGCGGTGCGGGACATGCGGGATCCGATCGTGCGCGGTGAACCGCCGGCGGGGCCGCACCCGGGTGTCGGTGCGGCCCCGCCGGCGCGGGGGTCAGGAGGCGGAGCCGCCGTTCTTGCGGCGCAGGCCGAGCACGCCGACGGCGGTGCCGACCACGCCGACCACGATGCCGACCACACCGAGGGTGCGGGCGGTGGAGTCACTGGCCTTGCTGCCGCCGTCCGCGGACGCGGCGTGGTCCGAGCTGTCGCCGTGGGCAGCCGCGGTCGGGGAGGCGGTGACGCCGTGGCCGTCGCCGGCGTCGGCCTTGGTGAGCTTCAGGACGGGCGCGGGCTTGGCCGGCTCGGGCTGGCCGTCCTTGGACTCGTCGATCCAGCGGACGACGTCACCGTTGTCGTAGGTCTGCAGGGCCTTGAAGACCAGGCTGTCCGAGTCGGTCGGCAGCGGGCCGAGCGAGACCCGGAACTCCTGGAACTGGCCGGGGGCGATCTTGGTGCCGGCGTCGGCGGTCCAGGTGATCTTGGAGACGGCCTCGTTGACGTCGTTGCCGTGGACCTTGATCGGCTTGTCCAGCTTCGACTTCTCGACCGCGGCGGTCCAGCCCGGCAGCGGCAGGGTCCGGACCGAGGCCAGCGGGTGGTCCAGCGGGAGGTTGACCTCCAGCTTCACCGTGCTCGCGGTGTCGCTCTCGTTCGGCACCCGGAAGTCGACGGCCGTGTAACCGCCCTGGGCGGCCGCGCCCGGGTTCACGGTGACGTGCGCGAAGGCGGGGCCGGCCAGCGCCACCACGGAGGCGGCGGCGGACAGGGCGACGGCGGCGATGCGACGGGTGGAAAGGGAACGCATGATGCGGGGTCTCCGATCGGAGCTCGGCAGGCCGGGACCGGGCGGCGGACGGAGCCGCGCCTCGGGGGCCGCGCGTGGGGACGTGTGGGGGCAGAGCCTCGGGCCGGACCCGGAGGTCGGGACGGCCCGGACGGTGCGCACGCCCGTACCCGACACGGCCCGCAGGCCGCCAGGAGGCACGGATCAGTGCGCGAGGACCCCGCACGGCGGCCCGCGCCGCACCACGCTGTGCCGCAGCACGGCACCCGTCGGGAGCGGGGACTCCCCGCCCCGGGCCCCGAACCGGCGGACCGGACCGGCCACGCCGAACAGACCGCGCAGCAGCGCGGCCGCCAGGACGAACACCGACCGCAGCGGCGCCGCCCAGTGCTCCCGGGCCGCCGACGCGGCCACCCGCAGCAGCCGCCACAGCGCCGCCTCGCCGCGCCGCAGCCACCAGCCCGCCACCAGCGCGGCGGCCAGGTGCCCGGCCAGCATCGACGGCGTCAGGCCGAACACGCCGTCCTGCCACCACGGCGCGGCGGCGAACGCGTGCGGGTCCAGGCCCGCCGACGAGACCAGCTGCTCCGGGGACGGGTTGCCGGGCAGGCCCGCCAGCGTGCCCGGGCGGGCCTCGTTGCAGATCAGCCGGCCGGCCACCTGCGGCACGGTCAGCGGACCGGAGTCGCCGTGGTGCATCCCGGCCATGGCGGCCATGCCGGTGAAGCCGTGGCCGTCGAAGCCGTGGAAGAGGAAGTGCAGTCCGAACTGCCCCGCGCCCAGCGCGCCGACGATCCCGGCCAGCGAGCGCTCCCGCCCGCCGCAGGCCGCGGCGAGCGCCAGGACGGCGGCGAAACCCGCCGCCAGCGCCGTCGGCGGTACGTTCCCGCCACCGGCCAGGGCGTGCCCGGCGGCCGCTATCAGCGTGCAGACCAGCGCGAACGGGACCGCCCGGGCAAGCCGCAGGTCCCAGGCGGCGGACCCCACCGGCTGGGCCGGTCCGGGGGCGCCCGGGAGCGGGGCGGCGGCGAGGGCAGTCATGGCCGGGCCATCCTCTCATTGCGTACACCGCCGACACGGGCAGGGTGGGAAATCCCTACGAATGCCTCTTTCGGCGGCGGCGTGCGGGCCCGGGAGCGCGCCGCCCGGCACAGACCCCGTCCCCCAGTCCATCCGCCGAACGGGCGGTAGCGGCCCCCGGGCACGGTTCACCGCCGAATCGCCCGGAGATACCTAGTTGTATGTGGAGCCGCAGCCAGGAGGGACCTCCCGTGGACATCCGGTGGACTCTGCACCTCAAGCGCGACCCGGCCAGCGTCCCGCTGGCCCGGCGCATCCTGCTCGGCGCCATGGCGACCGCCGGCGTCGACCCGCAGATCGCCGACGACCTCGGCGTCGCGCTCAGCGAGGCCTGCGCCAACGCCGTCGAGCACGGCGCCACCGGGCGCGCCGACGACGGGTTCCAGGTCACCGCCTCGATCAGCGGGGACCGGCTGCGCATCGAGGTCACCGACTCCGGCCCCGGCCTGCCCGCCGCCGCCCCGCCGGTCCGGCGCCCGGTCGCCGCCACCCCGAGCCGCCCGGCGGCGACCGGCCGCGGGCCCCACCGCTCCCGCCGCGGCCGCGCCACCGTCCCGGCCCGGGTCCTCACCGCCCACCGGCCCCGCCGCGACGGCCACCCGTACGACACGCACGTCCTGCCCTGCCGCCCCGCGGCGCCCACCCTCCGCCCGGTCGACCTCGACGCCCTCCCCGACCTCACCGCCGAATCCGGCCGAGGCCTCTTCCTCATCCACGCGCTCACCGACCACGTCCAGCTCCGCAACCACCCCCTGCGGGGCGCCATCGTGAGCTTCGACAAGATCCTCAAGTGGCAGGACGGCGCGCTGCTGCGGGCGTCCTGACGGAGCTGCCGGGGAGGACGCCGAGGGCCGTGGGCCCTCGCCTCTCGCCTCTCGCCTCTCGCCCCTCGCGCCTGTGTGCCGGGGACGGACGGGGCGCGGTCAGTGCCGGAGGGCTTCCGCGGGTTCGACGCCGGCGGCGCGCAGGGCCGGGTGGAGACCGGCCAGCAGGCCGACCAGGCTGCCGACGAGCGGGGCGGGCAGGACCGCCCCGGGCTGGAGCAGCGCGGTCCAGTCGCGGGCCAGGGCGACCAGCACCACGACGACCACGCCGAGGGCGGTGCCGATCAGTCCGCCGAGCGTGCCGAGGACGGTGGACTCGGTGAGGAACTGGGCCGCGATGTGCCGAGGTCGGGCGCCGAGGGCGCGACGGAGGCCGATCTCGCCGGTGCGCTCCAGGACCGCCACCAGGGTGGTGTCGGCGATCCCGACCGCGCCGACCACCAGGCAGACGGCGGCCAGCAGCAGGAACAGCCCGGTGAGGTCGGTGGACACCGAGTCGCGCAGGGTGTGCGGATCGGGCGGGGCGACGACGGTGAAGCGGGCCGGGGCCTCCGGCCGCAGCGCGGTCGGCGCCTGGGCGGCGACCAGCCCGGCGGCGCCGGTCCGGGTGCGGACCACCATCCTGGCGCGGCCGTCCTCGCCGGCGCGCGGGTTGCCCCAGAGCGAGCGGGCGGTGGTGGTGGGCACGATGACGTCGAGTACGGCCGCGGGCAGCCGGGCGCTGTCCTCGATGATGCCGATCACGGTGAAGCCGGTGCCGTCGACGAACACGGCGGGATGGGCGTCGAGGCGGGTGATGCCGAGCCGGGCAGCGGCGGCGGAGCCCAGGACGGCGACGCGCAGGGCGCGCTCGCTGTGGAACGCGTTGTAGACGGTGCCGGCGCGGACCCGGGCCTCGATCGCGTCGAAGCCGCCGGGGGAGAGCGCCAGGACGTCCAGTCCGGCGCCGGCGCCCGGCCCGGGTGCCGGGGAGCCGGAGATCTTCGGGGCGGTCAGCGGCGCGCTCCAGTAGACCCCGGCGGCGACCGCGCCGTTGAGCCGGGAGACCCGGCGGTCGGCGTCCTCGGGGAAGTCCAGGGCGGCGCGGTGCCCGCCGTCGGCGAGCAGCACGTCCGGCCCGGTGTCGACCACGGTGACCGTGGTGTTCTGCAGGGCCGAGAAGCGCTTGCCGATCTGGCCGGTGGCGCTGGAGGTGAGGCCGAGCACGGCGACGAAGGCGCCGACGCCGAGGACGGTGCCCAGCAGGGTGAGCGCGGAGCGGCCCGGGCGCTGCACCGTGCCGGACAGCGCCTCGCCCAGCAGGTCGGTCAACGTCAGCCGGGAGAGCGGCACTCCGGTGCCGGGGCGGCGGGTGCGGCGGCGGAGGAGCGGTCTCACCGTCCGCCCGCCGTTCCGGGCGCGGTGAGCCGGCCGTCCCGGATGGTGACGGTCCGCCGGGCCCGGTCGGCGACCTCGCGGTCGTGGGTGATGACCAGCAGGGTCAGTCCGTCCTCGTGCAGTTCCTCGAACAGTTCCAGGACCCGCCGGGCGGTGGCCGAGTCGAGGTTGCCGGTGGGTTCGTCGCACAGCAGCAACGACGGCCGGTTCACCAGGGCGCGGGCCACCGCGACCCGCTGCCGTTCGCCGCCGGACAGCCGGGAGGGCAGCGCCTCGGTCCGGTGACCGAGTCCGACCCGCTCCAGCACCTGCCGGGCGGCCTCGGCCCGGCCCGCGCGGGGCGAGCCGGTGTACACCTGGGCGAGCATCACGTTCTCCGTGGCGGTCCGGTGCGGCAGCAGGTGGAAGGACTGGAAGACGAAGCCGATCCGCCGGCCGCGCAGTGCGGTCCGCCGTGCCTCGGAGAGCGCGCCGGTGTCGACGCCGTCGAGTTCGTAGCTCCCGCTGCTGGGGCGGTCGAGCAGGCCGAGCAGGTTGAGGAAGGTGGACTTGCCGGAACCTGAGGGGCCGACCACGGCGACGTACTCGCCGGCGGCGATCTCCAGGTCGTGCGGGTGCAGGGCGGTGACCGGCGGCGGCCCGGGGTAGGTGCGGGAGATCCCGCGCAGCCGGATCACCGGCGGGCTCCCGTGCTCCGGGGCGGTGCGGTGGCCGGCCCTGCCCGCCGGGTGTTTCCCGCTCACCGGCCGACCACGACCTGCTCGCCCGGCGCGAGGGCGGTCCCGGTGGCGGGCCCGACCTCGACGAAGCCGTCCGCGACGACGCCGGCCGTCACCTCCACGGTGCGCCGGGAGCCGTCGGGGGCGACGACCGACACCGAGGTGCGGCCGTCGACGCCGGAACTGATCGCGGAGGCCGGCACCGCGAGCACCTCGCCCGGGGTGGAGGCGGCGACGACGGTGATCCGGACGTCCTGGCCCTCCAGGGCCGGGTCCCAGGGCGCGTCGGGGGTGACGGCCAGGGGGACGTAGGGTTCGCCGCCGCCGGGGGGCTGCGGCGTCGGGCCGGCGGTGCCGCCGCCCGCGGGGCTGCCGGGGGTGACGAGCGAGCCCACCGAGCCGACCTCGGCGTCGAGCCGGACACCGGTGGTCTCGGACAGGACGGTGACCTTCCTGCCGGGCTTGACCAGGGGGGCGTCGCCTGGCAGCAGCCGGCCGGTGAGGTCGAGGCCGCCGGCGGTGAGGGTGAGGACCGGGGCGGTCACCCTGTCGCCGACCCGGGCGCCCACCGCGCTGACCCGCGCGGGTAGCGAGGGGAGGAACACCACTTCGGCCGCCGGGAGTTGGGGGCCGTCCTTGGCCTGGACGCGGGCCAGCTCCTGGCGCTTGGCGGTGAGGTCGGCGCGCGCCCGGGCGAGGCCGCCCGCACTCCCGGCCGCCGCACTGCCGGCCGCCGCGCCGCCTGGCGCCGTTGCGGGGGGCGCCGTTGCCGTGGGTGCCGTTGCTCGGGGCGTCGGCGCCGGGGCGGAGACCGGTGGCCCGGAGACCGGTGGCGCGGGCGCCGGGGTGCCGGGCTGCGCGGCGGGTGCGTCGGCGCCGGGCGCGGGTCGGCTCTCCAGGTCCTGGACGGTCTGTTCGGCCTGCTCCACGGCCTGCCGGGCGGTCCGGACGGCCGCGGCGGTCTGGTCGCCGGTGGTCGGCACCGGGTAGCCGAGCCTCCGGTAGAGCCCGGCCACGGCCGTCTTGGTGGCGGCCCCGAAGTACCCCTCGTCGTCGCCGCCGGCGTAGTACCCCATGTCGCGGAGCACGACCTGGAGTTGGCCGATGTCGCCGCCGGACTCGCCGGGTGCCATGTCCCGGTAGGCGGGCACCGTCCCGGGCAGGGCGATCACCGGCCGGCCGGAGACCTCGGCCAGCACCTGACCGGCGTTCACCGCGTCCCCGCTGCGGGCCCTGAGCGCGGTCACGACCGGGGTGCCGCCGCCGGGGCCGCCGCTGCCGGCGGAGACGGTGGTCGGCTGGACGGGGAAGGACCGGCCGGCCGTGAACACCCCGCGGAGCACGGTGGTGGTGGACAGCACCCGCCGGACCACCGGGGCGGTGAGCACCGAAGCGGGGGGCGCCGCGGTGTCGGCGGCGGCCTGCTCCGGGGAGCGGACGAGGGCGGCGGCCCACAGCCCGCCCCCGGTGGTGACCGCGGCGACCAGGGCCGTCACCGCGACCACCCGCCGCCGTCGGCGGCCGACGGAGCCCGCCGGGAGGCCGGGGTCCGCCGAGGTGGCCTCGGCGGGGTCCGCTGCGGTGGCCTTCGGCTGGGGCGTGTCCACGGCTTCCGTTTCTGACGTGTCGTCACAAGACTGAGTGGTGCGGGCCGTTCGCGCACCGGTCGGCTCGCCGGGTGCCGGATTCGCCAGTCGACCATAAGTCACATCGCGGGCCCGGCGCAGCGGTTCCCCCGGGCCCGGCCGACGCGGAGGGTCACCGTGCGGCACCGGCGTGACCGTGCGCCGTGACCCGGAAGTCCGCCCGTCCCGCCCGCGGTTCCCCTCCGGTTGCCGGGGGTGGGGGGCGGTCGGACGATGGGGGCATGATGCACCAGATGCGAGCCGAGTACGGCGCCGGCGGCGCGGCGGAGGGGGTGCGCCTGTGGCACATGGTCCGGGGCGAGGAGAGCGTGGCGATGTGCGGCCGGGAGCTCGATCCGCAGGCCGCGGTGCGGGAGGCGGTGGACTGGGGGAAGACCCCGGAGCTGTGCTGCCACACCTGCGGGGCGTACTTCCTGCGTGAGGCGCCGTACCTGGCGGCCGAGCACCCGTAAGCCCGGTCTACTGTGCTCGGCATGGACGAACCCCTGGTCGGGCCGCGGTCGTTGACCCGCGAGGCCGCCGCGCTGCGTACCGGGGAGTCCCGGCTGCCCGAGTACGTCGACCGCTTCTGCGCGCGGGTCGAGCGGGTGGACCCGCTGATCCACGCGTTCGTGCCCGAGCCCGGCCGGCACGACCGGTTGCGCGCGGAGGCGGAGCGGGTGGCGGCGCGGTACCCGGAGCCGGCCGGGCGGCCGCCGCTGTACGGGGTGCTGGTGGGGGTCAAGGACGTCGTGCACGTGGACGGGCTGCCCACGCACGGCGGGTCGGCGCTGCCGCCGGGGGTGCTGGCCGGGCCGCAGGCCGCGGTGGTGGACCGGCTGCGGGCGGCGGGGGCGCTGGTCGCGGGCAAGACGGTGACCGCCGAGTTCGCCGCGAGCGCCCCCGGCCCGACCCGCAACCCGCACCACCCGGGGCACACCCCCGGTGGCTCCAGCAGCGGTTCGGCGGCGGCGGTCGCGGCGGGGCTGGTGCCGCTCGCGGTCGGCACCCAGACGGTCGGCTCGGTGATCCGCCCGGCCGCGTACTGCGGGGTGGTGGGTTTCCGGCCGACGTACGGGCGGATCCCGATCGACGGGGTGATCCCGAACGCGCCCAGCCTCGACACCCTGGGGGTGTTCACCGCCGACCTGGCGGGCGCGGCCCTGGCGGCCCCGCTGCTCTGCGACGACTGGCGGCCCGCCGGGCAGGGCCCGGAGCCCGTGCTCGGGGTGCCGGGCGGGACGTACCTGGAGTGTGCGGAGCCGGCCGCGCTGCGGGCCTTCGAGGAGCAGGTGGAGCGGCTGGCGGCGGCCGGGCTGGTGGTGCGCCGGGTCGAGCTGTTCCCGGACTTCGCGGAGGTGTGCCGGCGGTTGCAGACCGTGAACCGCTTCGAACTGGCCCGCAGCCACGCCGACTGGTTCGCCCGCTTCGGCGGCCTCTACCGGCCGGAGACGGTGGCGGGCATCCGGGTCGGCCGGGGCGTCGCGCCCGAGGACCGGGCGGCCGCGCTGCGGTTCCGGGAGCGGCTGCGCGAGCGGGTGGACCGGGCGGGCGCGGCGGCCGGGGTGGACCTGTGGCTGGCGCCCTCGGCGACCGGCGGGGCGCCGGAGGGCCTGCACGACACCGGGGACGCGGTGATGTCGCTGCCGTGGAGCTTCCTCGGGCGGCCGGCGCTGAGCCTGCCGGCCGGACGGACCCCGGCGGGGCTGCCGCTGGGCCTCCAGGTGGTCGGTGCGGCCGGTGACGACGAGGCACTGCTGGGCCGGGCGGCCGGGCTGGAGGCGGTGCTGGCCGGCAGCCGGTAGCCGGTAGCCGGTAGCCGAGGCGCACCCGGCCGGGGTCTCGGCCCTGTCCGGACCCAGGGCTTGGCTGACAATTCCCGCCGCGCGCTGATGCGACGCGAATTGTCAGACAAGCCCTACCAGGCGAGCGCCGGGTCGGCCGGGTCGGTGGCCTCGGCGCGCAGCAGGCGCAGCAGCAGGCGGCCGGCCCGTTCGTACGGGGTGGCGTCGTCGTGCAGCACGGCCTGCGAGTTGGCCGTCTCCAGGACCGCGATCAGGGCGAAGGAGAGGTCCCCGAGGTCGGTGTCCGGGCGCAGGGCGCCGGCGGCACGGGCGTCGGCGAGGGCCGCGGTGACGGTGTCGGACCACTCCCGGGCGCAGCCGGCCAGGGCGTCCCGGACGGCGCCGGGGCGGGCGTCGAACTCGGCGGTGACCTCGTAGAAGAAGCAGCCGCCGGGGAAGACCCGGGCGCGCGAGTAGGCGAGCCAGCCCTCGCACAGGGCGCGGACCCGGGGGAGGCCGGGCGGGGCGTCGGCGACCGGGGCGACGACGGCGTCGGCGAAGATCCGGCGGGCGGCGCGGACGGTGGCCAGCTGCAGCTCCTCCTTGGAGCCGAAGCCGGCGAAGACGCCGCTCTTGCTGAGCCCGAGGTCGGTGGCCAGCCGGCCGATGGAGAGCGCGCCCAGGCCTTCGACGGAGGCGATGCCGACGGCGCGGTGCAGGACCGCCCGGCGGGTCTCCTCGCCGCGCAGGACCCGTCCGTCCGTGGTCGGTCCGGCCATGGCCCGCCCCCCGTTCTCGTCGCAGTGCGTGCCGCCCAGGGTAGTGCGTGCGCGGTGCCGACCCCTGGAACCGCACCCCTAAAACTGCACGAACGGTCGTGCTAATATCTCGCCGCGATCCGCGCACCACGCCCGGGGCGCGTGCGGGAGCACGGCCCCGCCCCCGCCAGGAACACCCGTCCGCACCCGACAGGGAGACCAGATGGACCCGGCCCAGGTACCGATGGCACTGATCCGCACCGCCCTCAACCCCACCGCCCGCAACGCCCCCGGAGCCGCCGGCCGGGCCGCCTACGAGCTGTTCGTGCACCCGGTCCGGCGCAGCCGGGTGCGCCCGTCGGAACAAGAGGTCCACGGGCAGGCCGTCACCGAGCGGCTCACCGTGAACGGCAAGCCGGTGGTCGGCTACCGCTGGGGCAGCGGAGAGCGGCCGGTCCTGCTGCTGCACGGCTGGCGCTCCCGGGCCTCCCGCTACGCGCCCCTCGTGCCCCGGCTGCGGGAACTCGGCCTCAGCGCCGTCTCCTTCGACGCGCCGGGCCACGGCGACTCCGGCGGACGGACCACCGGCGTGCCGGAGTTCCGAGAGCTGGCCCTGCGCCTCCAGGAGCGGTACGGGCCGTTCGAGGCCGTCGTCGCGCACTCCCTCGGCGTCTGCGCCGCCTTCGGCGCGCTGGCCGACGGCCTGCGGGCCGGCCGGCTGGCGGCCGTCTCCGGGGTGTCCCGGGTCGGCTTCTTCCCCGCCGCGTTCTGCGCCGGGCTCGGGCTGAACGCCGGGGTCGAACGGGCGCTGCGGGCGCGGATCGAGCGGGAGCTGTTCGGCGGGGACGCCGGGGGCTGGGAGCGCTTCGACGCCGCCCGCCGGGTGGCGGACGTCGACCTGCCGGTCCTGGTGGTGCACGACGAGGCCGACGACGTCGTCCCGTTGAGCGAGGCGCACCGGCTCCGCGAGGCGTACGGGGAGCGGCTCGACCTGGTGGTCACCCGGGGGCTCGGCCACCGTCGGATCATCGCGGAACCGGCCGTCGTCGACCAGGTGATCGGATTCCTGGCGGCGGGCCTGGAGGTCGCGGCCGGATGAGTACTGTCGCCCGTATGGACATCGTCGAACTGCATGCACGCTCAATGGAGTTGGCCGCCGGGGTGGTGGACGCCGTCCGCCCGGGCCGGCTGGACCTGCCGACCCCGTGCGCGGGCTGGACGCTGCGCCGGCTGCTGGCGCACGCCGTCGGCCAGCACCAGGGCTTCGCGGCGGCCGCCCGCGGGGCCGGTCCGGACCTCGCGCTCTGGGCCGACGCCCCGGTCGGCGAGGACCCGGGAGGCGAGGACCCGGCGGGCGCCTTCCGGCGCACGGGCGCCGAGCTCACCGCGGCGTTCCGGGAGGCGGCCGCGGTCGGCCGGCCGCTCTGGCTGCCCGAGATCCTCACCACCGCGCCGGTCCCGCTGGAGCGGGCGGTGGGCTTCCACCTGCTCGACACCCTGGTGCACGCCTGGGACGTCGCCGCCACCCTCGACGCGGGGGCAGCCACCACCCTCGACGCGGGCCCGGGCGCGGCCGTCGATTTCGGCGCGGCCGTCGAGCGCGAGGAGGCGCTGATCGTCGCACTGGTGGCGGTGACCGAGGCCGTCCCGAACACCCCGGAGGCCCGGGCGCCGGGCAAGGCCTTCGGACTGGGCCTGCCGCCCGCCGGCGGTGCGGGCCGGTTCGAGCGCGTCCTGGCGCTGCTCGGCCGCGATCCGGCCTGGAAGCCGTAGGGTCCGTCGACGGAGCCGGGCCCCCGGGCCCGCCGGCGGGCCCGGCTCAGCTCCGGTCGCGCTGCTCGTCGGGGAAGCGCGGCCCGCCGATCAGATAGAGCAGCGCGGCGGTCGGAAAGCCGAGCGAGGCGGCCAGCAACACGATGAACTGCCAGAACATCTTCCGCTCCTCGTCAGTCACGGGCCGCCCGGACACCCGAAGGTGGTTCCAAACCCGACCCGCCCCAATCGGCCGAATTGTCCGGTCACTGTCCGACGGTATGGCCGAATCGCCCCCACTGCCACCGGGCGCCCGGCCCCGCCCCGCGCCACACCAGCGCAGGGGTCTGGGCGCGGGCCGGGGGCGGCGTCCACACTGTCGGGATGCAGCTACAGCTCGCAGGGGAAGCACGACGGCCCGACCGCGAGAGCGAGGACTTCGCGGCGGCCTCGCCGGAGGCGTTGGTCCTGCTGGACGGCGCGAGTTCGCCGGCCGGCCTGGAATCCGGGTGTCGGCACGGGACGGCCTGGTACGTGCGCCGACTGGGCGTGCACCTGCTCGCCCGGCTCACCGACCGGGCGGACCGCTCGATCGCCGAGTGCCTGGCCGACGCCATCGTGGAGACGGCCGCGCTGCACGGCGGCCGGTGCGACCTGGCCCATCCCAACACCCCCGCCGCGATGGTGGTCGCGGCGCGACGGCACGGTGAGGAGCTGGAGTACCTGGTGCTCGGCGACTCGCTGTTGGTGCTGGAGTTCAAGGACGGGCCGCCGAAGGTGATCGGGGACAACCAGCGCTTCCCCGGCGGGGAGGGGCTGCGCCGTCAGGTCTGGTCGACCGTGCCCGGCTCGGCCGAGCGGACGGCCCTGCACATGGAGTACGCGCTGGCCGTCCGCGCGGCCCGCAACCGGGGCACCGGCCCGTGGATCGCGGCCGCCAGCCCGCGCGCGGCCGAGCACGCCGAGACCGGCTTCGTCCGGCTGGACCGGCTGCACGCGCTGGCCGCCCTCACCGACGGCGCCTCGCGCTTCACCGAGCGCTTCGGGCTGGGGAGTTGGGGCGACGTGCTGCGGCTGCTCGCCGAGTCGGGGCCGGCTGAGCTGATCGCCCAGGTCCGTGCGGTGGAGCGGGCGGACTCCGCCTGCGAGCGCTGGCCGCGCGGCAAGACACACGACGACGCCTCGGCCGTGTACGCGCTGATCTGAAACCCGCCGCGCAGGCACCTCCGCGGAGCGCAGGTCCGTCCAGGGAGCGGAGGTCCGTCCGGAGACGGCGGGGTGACCACGGACCGGCGGGGTGACCACGGACCGGCGGGGTGACCACGGACCGGCGGGGTGACCCCGGCAGCTACCTCCTGGGCACGACCGTCACCCCCGCCGAGTTCAAGGCCCTGCCGATCACGCCCGACGCGTTCCACGGCGAC